>NZ_JRLB01000105.1 GCF_000764495.1 Nitrincola sp. A-D6 | reverse complement strand
TACTACTTCGATGGGGAAATTTCCGGAAACTGCCGAATTCGCATGGTCAGCGGCAGAGTAAAGTTCTGGCTGGCACCGGAAGTAACCGCGCCAGCCGTACAAGTAATCAAGGTACCATTAAAGGGTGTCGCACCCACGGTGATCACACCAGCACCAGCGTTCACACAGCCCGTCGGTAATGTACCGATGATGAAGTCAGCCGGGATGATCGTTGATACTGTACCGCCAGCCGGTGAATTCATCGGCCCCTGGTTATCGTAAGTTAGCACCAGGTTATGGTTGGAATCGACCAATACGGGGGTACCCGGAAAATTGCCCAGAGCGCGCAGATCACCACCGGGGGTCACTTCGAAGGGCGCATTGGCGGTATTATTGCTATCATCTCTGTCAACGTAATTGGAGCTACCTGAAGAAATACTTGCCGAGTTCTGAAAATTTCCATTATTCAGAGGCTCGCCATCCAGAATGATAGTACTAGCGTTAAGATCCGCTTGAGAGAAGACGCCCGTATAGGTACAGGTCAGCGTACGTGTCGACTGCGCATTAGCAACTGTATTACAAACGGGTGTCAACGGACCTGCAAAATTCACATCAGTCAGCTCAAAGTCATCCGCTGCGGCTGGCAGGAGATTGGTAACGACCACGCTTGCACCGGCAGGAACATCGTCGCCTCCAGCCGCAATTTGCGGATCAAGGGTAAAGCTAGTCGCCTGCCCTGCAATCAAGTCGCCTACAGGGGATTTGACATTAGAGACTGTCAGGTCACCCGAACTCCTGATGTTACTCGAACCCGAGGCGAATGATCCGCCCGTGGCAGTAGCGGTCATATTAAACCCGCCCACTACCTCACCTTTTATACTGAAAGAAATCACACCGGCCGCACCGGAAGCGCCCGCAGGCACATCACACTGCATCGCTGGACCCGCTATAACCGAGCAGCCAGCTGGTGGTGCAGGTGGATTAACACTGACTTGCGCTGGCAAGGGTGTTGTGATTACTGCTGCTGCCGCACTGGTTCGCGTCCAGGCAATGCTAACTTCGGCATCCAGCGTGCGCCCGATATTTTGAGGAACGGTCAGCGAGTTGACGACAACGTCCGCATTAACTAGCGGCGTCATACCCAGCAACAAACCAAACAAGCCAAAAGCTATGCATTTTTTACCAGGAATAACAGGGGAAGCAGTTCTTACACCCTTGGATTGAGTGCTGTCATCAGCGTTGGGAGTGATTTTATTAGATACCAGCCGCCGCAACCGACGCACGGCTCCATAGACATTCCAGGCGTAGCCTTTTGACATGATTTCCCATTCCCCGTATTAATACTTATTCCATCTGAGAAGGCAAAGTGCATTAAGCACTTTGCCCACACACATACTTTTTTTAGTTTTTCTATTAAATCATGCAAAAGTAAGCACCTCATCACACGATGTATTACAATCACTTTCATTTTCTGTCTTTTTGTTTTCTATCCAGTAGATTTCATTTAGATATGAGTAAATTAACCAATTCATAACCATAAAATGTCACCACAGAACGTCATAGCGAAGACAGCCTCGCCCGGGGACCGGGCTCCTACAGGTTATGTACCGGGCTCCTACGGGTGGGCCGTGCTGTTCCTTGTGTGGCTGCTGGTACTGTTATGCCCGGCATCAGGCATAGCGGCATCAGAACCCCTGAAGTTGCAGTTGAAGTGGGGCCATCAGTTCCAGTTTGCTGGCTATTACGCCGCTATTGCGCAGGGCTACTATGAGGAAGAAGGGCTTTCGGTAGAGTTGCTGCCAGCTCACCCTGGCCTGGACCCTATTGTTGAGGTTTTGCAAGGTAGAGCGGAGTTTGGTATCGGTACATCAGACCTGTTGCTGCACTTTCATCAGGGTGATCCGGTGGTGGCACTTGCGGTTACGTTTCAGCATTCACCCCTGGTGTTGATATCCAGAACCGAGAATCGCCTGCAGACACTGCGTGATCTTAACCACCATTCTGTTGCCATAGAGCCAGGCTCTGCCGAGTTATTTGCTTACCTTAAACGTGAAGGCGTCAGCATCGATCAGTTTGATGTCGTGTTACATGAATACAACCTGATGCCATTGATTATCGGCAGAGTTGCCGCACAGTCTGTGTATAGCACCACTGAAACGTTTGAACTCGAACAACAGGGTATCAGCTATCATCTTTATTCACCTCGCTCAGTAGGTATCGATTTTTATGGCGACACACTTTTTACCACGCAGGCATTACTGACAGAGAACACTGAACAAATAGAAGCGTTTCGTCGTGCAAGCATGCGGGGGTGGTTATACGCCATGCATAACACAGAGGAAATCATCGATCTTATTCTGGAAGAATACCCCACGCAACGAACCCGTGAAGCACTTCGCTATGAGGCGAACGAAATGCAGCGTTTGATGCGAACTGACTTGATTGAACCTGGCCATATGATTATCGGGCGCTGGCAACATATGGCCGATGTATATGCCGAAATAGGCATGCTGCCGGAGAATATCTCACTAGAGGGCTTTTTACATCTGCCCAAGCCGAAACAGCCCATCGATCTGACCCGAATTTATTATGGTCTTATCCTGGCATGCATACTGGCTGCCATCTTTGCCAGCGTGGCCAGTATTATGATCTATTACAACAAGCAGCTGCGCAAAAGTGAGCAAAAATTTCGCACCCTGTTTGACGATGCTCCGGTTGCGTTTATGGTGCTTGATCATCAGGGTTACATCAAAGACTGGAACACCTCAGCCAGCCACATATTTGGCTGGCCACATCATGAGATCATCGGTCTGAATATTCTTGGTACCATCATCAAGTCTGAAGACCAGTCCATGTTCAAGGATGTGATGATAACCACACTCAGGGAAGGCCACTCCGTCAGCCTCATCAATAAAAATTTCACGCGTGATGGCAAGGAAATCACCTGTGAATGGGTTAATTCACCCTACCCTTATACCCGTGATGGTGACGAAGGCATGATCCTGTCCATCGGCATGGATGTAACCGAACGGGTTGCTATCGAAAAAGCACTGCGCCAGGCCAGAGACGACGCCAACGACGCACTGGATGAACACATACAGCTTATCAGCATGTTGTCGCATGAAATCCGCTCTCCACTTGCTACCATTGCAACCGCCAATGCAGTACTTAAAGCCGCACTGGCACAGGGTAATTTCAGTGATTCATCAGCCATGAACCAGCGCATTAATGCTGCCATTCATCGCCTTCGCAGCTTTCTCGATAACCTCACAGCGGATGACAGACTAAGCACAACAAACCTCACAAATCGTCGTGTCATGGTGGATCTGCCAGCCGTGGTACAACAAAGCATTAATGCCATTCACAATACCTACCCACTGAGAAATATCAGCACAAGCGTCTGTGGCCCTGCGATGGTTTTAAGTCCTGACCCGGTGTTGCTGGATATTGTCATTACCAACCTGCTCGACAATGCGATGAAATATTCACCCAAAGACACAGAGGTCTCGATCTGTGTTATAAGTCAGGATAATCATGCCATTTCACTGAAAGTGCATAATCATGGAACTGGCATACCCGCTCCATCCCAGGCAAAAATATTTCGAAAGTATTTTCGAGGGGAGCACGTTGATAATACCAGCGGCACAGGTGTCGGCCTCTATCTTGTCAAACGTATAGTGGATAGTAATAATGGCACGATTGATATGATGTCTTCAGATACAGATGGAACCCTTTTTCATGTTACCTTCCCACCCTGCAAGCAGGCCTGATATGCAATTAGCGTCCAATGTTAACAAGCCCAGACTTGCACTTATTGAAGATGATCCTGAGCAACGTGAAGCATTACACGCATGGCTACAAATAAACACCTATCCTTGCTGGAGCACTGACAGCGCTGAGGCCTATTACAAAATTGCGGCCGTTGATCCAGTGGATATTGTGATTATTGATCTTGGATTACCCGGCGAAGATGGCACCAGCGTCATTCAGCATCTGCGTAAATACTCATCTATAGGCATTATTATTGTCAGCGCAAGAAGCAGTTCAAACGACAGGGTTTATGGCCTTGAGTGCGGAGCGGACATGTACCTCGTCAAGCCGGTTGTACCTGAAGAGTTGTTATCCTGTATTGACAGTTTATGGCGGAGACTGAAACTTGATCCGATGCTCTCCTCAGACACACCTCATCCTGCTGATGTAGAAAAAACACCGGACTCTACCTGGCGAATATGTTGCAACCGCCGTCATTTAATCAGCCCAAACGGGGCAAGTGTGAAGCTGACACCCAGTGAACTTTCTATCATGAAAGCGTTTGTACAGGCGCAAGGTACGCTATCACGATGTGACCTTATTACAGCGCTTGGAGCCGATCCGAAAAGCTTTCAGATGAACCGTATTGATGTTCATCTAAGTCGCTTACGCAGTAAAGTAGCTGATAGCTGCCAAATCAAACTGCCTGTGACCCCACTTCCGGGTGCACGCCTTGAGTTTGTTGGCAAGATCGAGCTGTCGTAATACACCGCTTTCGCGACCACCTTCGCGCGCTCATCAAATCGCCCGGAGACCGGGCTCCTACAATATTGTCCAACCCTGTAGGAGCTCGCCTGTAGGAGCTCGCTCTGCGAGCGAATGAACCCCTACAAATATCGCAATTATCGCAAACATCGCCCGGAGACCGGGCTCCTACAATGTTGCTTCCCTCAAATCACGCCTTTGGCTTTGAGATCAGCCAGGGTTTGTGCATCCAGGCCAAGCTGCTGGCTCAAAACTACCTCGGTATGTTCGCCCAGCATCGGCGGTGCGGTGGGTGCGTTCAGGGCTTCGCCGTTAAAGCGGATGGGGTTGCTGACCAGATTAACCTCACCATCTTCAGGATGCGAACGGGTGATTTTCAGGCCGCGATGTTTCACCTGCGGATCATCAAACACGCGATCCAGGGTATTAATCGGACCACAAGGTACGCCCACCTGCTCCAGCGACACCAGCCATTCATCGGTGGTTTTCTGACGCATAGGTTCAAGCAGTAGCGGAATCAGTTCATTACGATGTTGCACGCGCAAGGCATTGCTGGCAAAACGTGGATTATCGGCTAATTCAGCACAGCCGGCCGTTTCACAAAAACGCCGGAACTGACCATCATTGCCCACCGCCAGAATGATATACCCATCAGCCGTTGCAAACGCCTGGTAGGGTACGATATTCGGATGAGCGTTGCCTAAACGCTGCGGCACATCGCCAGAGGTCAGATAGTTGAGTGCCTGGTTCGCCAACACACCCACCTGCACGTCCAGCAGGGCCAGATCGATATAGGTGCCTTCACCGGTTCGCTGACGCTGCAGCAGTGCTGCCAGAATAGCATTTGCGGCATACATGCCGGTGAAGATATCGGCAAACGCCACACCCACCTTAACCGGACCACCGCCGACTTCAGAGTCAGGCTGACCGGTAAGGCTCATCAAGCCCCCCATGCCCTGAATCATAAAGTCGTAACCGGCACGTTGGGCATAGGGTCCATCCTGACCAAAGCCGGTAATGGAGCAGTAGATCAGATCAGGTTTGATCGCCTGTAACGAAGCATAATCCAGATGGTATTTTTTCAGACCACCCACCTTGAAGTTTTCCAGCACCACATCACAGGATTGCACCAGTTGATGCAGTAGCGCCTGGCCATCAGCACTGGCCATGTCGATAGTGACCGACTGTTTGCCGCGATTGGCGCCCAGGTAATAGGCTGCTTCATGTGACTTATCCAACCAGGGCGGACCCAGCGACGCGTATCATCACCCTCACCGGGGCGTTCGATCTTGATCACTTCAGCCCCGAGATCAGCCAACTGCTGGCTGCACCAGGGGCCGGCCAGAATACGGGACAGGTCCAGTACTCTGACACCCAGTAAGGGTTGTGCCGGCATATTACTTACCTCATCGATTGGTGATCAGAAAAATGCCTGAATACCGGTTTGTGCACGCCCCAGAATCAGGCCGTGGACATCATGGGTGCCTTCATAGGTATTCACTGACTCCAGGTTCACCATATGACGCATCACACCATACTCATCGGAAACACCGTTGCCACCGTGCATATCACGCGCTACACGCGCAATATCCAGGGCTTTACCGCAGTTGTTACGCTTGACCATGGAGATCATTTCCGGCGCCCAGTTACCCTCGTCCATCAGACGACCAACCTGCAATACTGCCTGCAAGCCCAGCGTGATTTCGGTCTGCATATTGGTCAGCTTCATCTGAATCAGCTGCGTAGCCGCCAGTGGGCGACCAAACTGCTTGCGATCCAGGGTGTACTGACGTGCGGCATGCCAGCAGAACTCAGCCGCACCTAACACGCCCCAGGCGATACCAAAGCGGGCTTTGTTCAGACAGCCGAAGGGGCCAGACAGACCGCTAGCACCGGGCAGCAGGTTTTCTTCGGGTACAAAGGCGTTATCCAATACAATTTCACCGGTGATTGACGCACGTAGCGACAACTTGCCGCTGATCTTCGGTGTGCTGAAGCCTTCGGTACCACGCTCAACAATAAAGCCTTTGATCTTGCCATCATGCGCATCTGACTTGGCCCAGACTACGGCAATATCAGCAATCGGGCTGTTGGTGATCCACATTTTCTGGCCGCTGAGCAGATAGCCGCCATCAACTTTACGCGCACGGGTAATCATCGAACCTGGGTCAGATCCATGATCCGGCTCGGTCAAACCAAAACAGCCAATCAGCTCAGCCGTAGCCAGTTTTGGCAGGTACTTTTGCTTCTGCTCTTCACTGCCATAGGCTTCGATCGGAAACATCACCAGTGAAGACTGCACACTCATCGCTGAGCGGTAACCAGAATCCACACGCTCGACTTCGCGGGCAATCAAACCATAGGACACGCTGTTAACACCGGCGCCGCCATAAACCTCAGCAACGGTTGGACCTAACAGGCCCATTTCACCCATTTCATTCATAATTTCTTTGTCAAAACGCTCTTCACGAGCCGCACTCAGCACACGTGGCTGGAGTTTTTCCTGGCAATAGGCGCGCGCGGCGTCCTGAATCTGACGTTCATCATCAGTTAACTGTTGTTCGAAAAAAAACGGGTCATCCCACTGGAACGAAATCATTGTTTGCGCCTCCGCGATAATTGTAATTTGGCCAAGCCATTTCTTATATTTATTATAATAAATAGGAGAAATCAAGCGATTCTATTTGCAGCCATTCCGGATACACCCCAAAATCACGGCTAAAAATCACCACAAGCCAGTAAAGCCGGGGGATTCGTTCAAATTTGCGCCTGCGATAAGATTCGCTTATCTTTGCATCAATCACCTGTATTATGGCAGGCTTACAAAATTTCAGGGCCGGTTATGCAAAAATCAGACAGATCCGTTTGGGAGATGCGCCGCATTTGGCTGGTGGGCTTCCTGTTGCTGCCGTTTCTGCTGGCACTTACCGCCTGGATGGGCTTAAACCACGCCAAAGAGCAAGCCTTACAACAAGCCGATGAGCGCCTTAATCTCTACGCCAGCAGTTTTGAAGGTGCGATCAACAAGTATGATTACCTGCCTGGATGATTGCGCAGACACCCGATGTAAAGCAGCTTCTGGACAATTCAAACTCGCCGCTGGCCGATAGTATTAACGCGTTTCTGGCACGTACCCGCCGCACCTCACTCGCCGATGAAATCTACCTGATGGATGCGCAGGGACAGACACTGGCATCCAGCAATTATCAGGAAGCCGAAAGTTTTATCGGTAATAACTACCGTTTCCGCCCTTATTTCAGTGATGCCATCCGCTCCGGCCAGGGTGAATTTTTTGCCATCGGCACCACCACCGGACTACCAGGTTACTTTCTGTCTGAGCGTGTCATCAGTCAAAGTGGGGAGCGCCAGGGGGTAGCGGTAGTTAAAGTAGATCTGGAACCCCTGCAGGCAGACTGGCAACTGGCCGCCGAGAAAGTATTTGTATCGGATACCAATAACATTATTGTTCTCTCCAGCCATCCGCAGTGGAAGTATCGTTATATCGACGCGCTTGCAGATAATCAGCTGGATGATATCCGCCGCAACCGGCAATTTGATTCTATCGAACTCAAGCCCTTGGGGGTCAAGCGCAGCAACTATTTTCAGGTGATGCCAGAAGCGGATGGAAAAACAGCGGGTTATTTAAACAAAACACTGGAACTCTCCCGACCCGGCTGGTCGATTCATTACTTAGTGCCAGTACGTCCCCTGTACCAGTTTGCTTTTCTGGCCGCAGGATTAGTGCTCATTTTGTATATTCTTTGCCTTACTGGCGTATTATGGATGCGCGAGCGCAGTCGGCGCACACAGGCCGCATTAAAAGCTGAACAACGCCTGCGTGCACTGAATGACAGCCTGGAAGATCAGGTGGTTGACCGCACGGCTGAGCTGCAGAAACGCACCTCTGAGTTACAACGTATCCAGCGTGAGCTGGTGCAATCGGAAAAACTTGCCGCACTGGGAATCATGGCCGCAGGTTTGTCACACGAACTGAACCAACCCCTCACGGCAGTACGTACCTATGCGGCTTCCGGCCGCAAGCTGCTGACGCGTGCCCTGTATGAACAGGTAGATACAGCGCTGGACAAAATCATGACCCTGACCAGCCGCATGAGTGATATCACCGCACAATTGAAAGTCTTTGTGCGCCAGGCACCCACACAATCTCAACCAGTTGACTGGTCAGCACGCATCGACTTTGTATTGGAAATGCTGGAGCATCGCATCAACCAACAACAAGTTTCTATTCAAGCCGATTATCCAACCCAGGCCCTGATTCGTGCCGATGATGCACGTATCGAACAGATACTGGTTAATCTGCTGAGTAATGCGCTGGATGCCGTATCAACAACCCCTGATCCACAGGTCAGCATACGCCTGAGTGAAACGAATGGGGGTTGGCAATTGCAGGTAGACGATAATGGCCCGGGATTTGCGCCCGAACAGATCAAGCACCTGTTCGAGCCCTTTTACTCGACCAAGAACGTTGGCCAGGGCATGGGGCTTGGGCTATTTATCTGTTACGGACTGGTACAGGATCTTGGCGGCAGCATTCGGGCAGAATCCCCGATTGAGGGTGGTGCACGCTTTGAGGTCTGGCTCCCAATTTGTGAACAAAAGGCAACGGCAGCATGACGCAGATAGAGTGTAATAAAGTTTTACTGGTAGACGACGACCCCGCCGTACTCGAAGCGACCCGGCAATGGCTGGAGCTGTCAGATATTCAAGTGATCACCCTGGATGACCCCCTGGCTGCAGAAGAATATATTAATGCGGACTTTCCCGGCGTACTGGTGTCCGATATCCGTATGCCGGGCATCAGTGGCACCGAACTCATGGCCCGGGTGCAAGCGAAAGTACCGGGGCTACCGATTATTCTGATCACCGGCCATGGCGATATTCCCATGGCCGTTGAAGCCATGCGCAACGGTGCCTGGGATTTTCTGGAAAAACCGTTTGATCCGGAACGTCTGGAAGAGATTATCCGCAAGGCGCTGATTACCCGCGCCCTGCAGCTGGAAAACAACCGCCTGCGCGCGGCCATGCACGACCCGGTCAATAAGCGCTTACTGGGTAACAGTCAGGCCATAGTCACCCTGCGCCAGCAAGTTCAGCGTTTGGGAAAAGTTCAGGCGAATATTCTCATCCATGGCGAAACGGGTGCAGGCAAGGAAGCGGTAGCACGCTCTCTGCATGAATGCAGCCCAAGGGCAGACAAGCCTTTTGTGGCGATCAACTGCGGTGCCCTAACCCATGAACTGGTGGAATCGGAACTCTTCGGGCACCGTAAAGGTGCGTTTACCGGCGCGGTGGAATCACGTGAAGGAAAACTGGAACTGGCCAGTGGTGGCACCCTGTTTCTGGATGAAATCGAATCCATGCCGCTGCCGGTGCAGATCAAGCTGCTAAGGGCGATACAGGAGCAGCAAGTGGAACGCATCGGCAGCAATCACCTCATCGACCTGGACCTGATCATTATCTCAGCCACCAAAATCGACCTGCTGGAGCTGTCAGAACAGGGCCAGTTCCGCGAAGACCTGTATTACCGGCTGGCCGTTGCTGAACTGAACATTCCGCCTTTACGCGAACGTCAGGAGGATATCCTGATGTTATTCCAACACTTTATCTACCAAGCGGCTGAAGTGCATGACCTGGAGATAGAGGCACCCGATACGGCTTACACCCAGGCACTGTTGCAGAATCCCTGGCGCGGTAATGTGCGCGAACTGCGCAACAAAGCCACACGCTATGCATTGGGGCTTGAAAGCCAGGCAAGCCCGCAACAGCTTGCCGATACACCCTCAAGCCTTGCCGTACAGCTGGAAGACTATGAACGCAACTTGATTCGTAAGTCACTTATTTGCCATAAAGGCAATGTGCAGCGGGTTATGGAAGAACTGCAACTACCGAGGCGCACCCTGAATCAGAAAATGCTACGTTTGGGTTTGCAGCGTGAAGCACTTATGACTGGCAGTGATGAAGCTTAATAATGGTTAAGAGGCAGGCTGCTGTAGCGCACGGATCGGCACAATTAGGCCGAAGCACTGTCTTCCATCGGCATATTTTGGCTCACTGACAGACTGTTTAGTGCCAGCAACTCAATGACCCACCTCTCAAAACCAGACGCATCAGGTACCTATGAAATTTGGCACGCTTTCTGCTACATATAACCTGTGAACCTAAACAAACATAATAAAGATTAGGCAACTTCCAAAAACACACTCTACACTCTATCTACCTGTGAACATCAAAATCACACTCTGATGATGTAGGTGCGTTTTATAAAAATAACTTAGGAGAAACACTATGCGCCGAATTGGCCTCGCATTACTCATGTCTGCAACCCTGGCTGTCCCTGCCGTACATGCCCAACAAAACCTCTCGATCGCAACGGGTGGTACCGGTGGTGTTTACTACCCTATTGGTGGTGGTCTGGCTGAAATGATCGGTCAACACATCGAAGGCCATTCAGCTGTCGCTGAAGTCACCGGTGCTTCGGTCGAAAACATGGGTCTGATCCACCGCGAAGACTCGGATCTGGCCATTGCGCTGGCGGATACAGTGTATCAAGCCTATCACGGTACCGGTGCTTTTGAAGGCCGTCAGGTTGAAGACGTCCGCGCCATCGCATCCCTCTACCCTAACGCTGTACAGATAGTCACGCTGCAAGGCTCAGGCATCAACTCGCTGGCTGACCTGAAAGGCAAACGCGTATCAGTGGGTGCCCCGGGTAGTGGTACTGAAGTTAATGCGCGTGCTGTACTGGAATCCAATGGCGTCAGCTATGATGACTTTACTGTACAGCGTCTGAACTTTAACGAAACCGCTGATGCACTGCGTGATAACGATATTGATGCCGGTTTCTGGAGCGTAGGTCCACCGACCAGTTCCATCCTCAGCCTGGCAAACAGCCGTGATATTCAGCTACTTTCGCTAACTGAAGAAGAAGTGAAAAATGCCATGAGCGCCGAGGCTGTGTTCGCACCTTATCAGTTAGCTGCCAACCTGTATGAAGGTATGGAGGCACCATCAAATACAGTCGGTATACCTAACGTGCTGACCGTCAATGCTGCCATGCCGGAAGAACTCGCCTACCAGATCACCAAAGTGTTATTTGAAAAAGTAGACGAACTGCGTGCGATTCACCCGGCCGCTAATGACACGACTGTTGAATTCAGCATGGGCTCAACACCCATCCCAATGCACCCTGGTGCACTGCGCTACTACGAAGAAGTTGGTGCTGAAATCCCTGACCGTCTGCGCGAGTAAGGGCAAATCATGTCTCAGGGTCAGTTAATCCTGCTTTCCCTGGCTCTGCTGTTACCGGTCCCTCCGGTAGCAGCAGAGCAAACCACTGACTATACACTGGAGATCAGCAACAGCGAACAACAGCTACTGGCACGCTTCCCGATACATCAAGGCAACTGGTGTATGCACTGGAAGCATTCAGTCACGGGCATCGCCGTACAGGACTGCTACCGTACGGAAAACCAACAAATGCTATTAGACCACTCCTGGCAGCCAGACTTTGCGGCTGGACTGGGGCACTTTGAAGGTCGCGGTACCCTGACCAGTCATCCTGAGGGTGGCTATTTGATCAAAGACATAGATGAACCGGTTGCTGAAAACCGTTTCTGGTTGCGAGCAGGTGCCGAGAGCGTAGGGCATACACTGGTCAGTAACGACAAACAGTTAAATCTTAGCCAGTTGGCCGCAGGACAACGCCTGCAGATCCATCTGCTAACAAATGCGCAAACCGACAATTAACAACACATAACAATAACAGCCAGACATCCGGCCGGAGTGACATGCATGACGGATAGTAAAAGCCCGGTACCTTCACTGGATACCATCAGTTTCCCTAAAGATTCCGGGCCGCGTCCGGTACTTTGGCTAATCACCTTCATTGCGATTGGCCTCTCCCTGTTTCAGCTCTATAGTTCGGGCATACAGCCACTTGGACTCTTCTACCAGCGCGGTATTCACCTGGCACTGGTACTAATGCTGACCTTTTTAATTTTTCCACCGCTGAGTAAAAGCCATCGAGGCCCTTTCCTCTGGCTGATTGATATCGCTTTCTTTGCGGCGGCAGCTTATTCAGGTTTTTATCTGGTTTTTAACCTTGATGAAATCATCAACCGTGCCGGTTTCTGGTCTCAGACCGATATAGTCGTAGCCTGCATAACCACCGTGGTCGTCTTGGAAGCCAGCCGCCGCGCAGTCGGCTTTGGTCTGACAATCATAGGTATTGTCGCCATACTGTATGCACTGGCGGGTGCGCGTGGCGACCTGCCCTGGCTGGGTGAATGGTTACCCGGCATCCTCAACCACCGGGGTTACTCATTAGACCGTCTTGCTGGCCAGCTTTATCTGGGGCAGGAAGGTATCTTCGGCCTCCCACTTGGGGTTGCTGCCACCTTTGTCTTTATCTTTGTGTTATTTGGTGCCTTTCTGGAAGTCACCGGGGCGGGTAAATTCTTTATCGATCTGGCGTTTGCCGGAACCGGCCGCCAGCGTGGGGGACCTGCTAAAGCAGCAGTCCTGGCATCAGCCAGCATGGGTTCAATCTCTGGCAGCTCCATTGCCAACGTCGTGACGACCGGGGCGTTCACCATTCCACTCATGAAACGCCTGGGCTACAAACCTGCTCAGGCTGGTGGCATCGAAGCGGCCGCTAGTACCGGTGGCCAGATTATGCCGCCATTGATGGGGGCGGGTGCCTTCCTGATCGCGGAATACACCCGTGTACCCTATGTGGATATCATTAAAGTCAGTGTCTTTCCGGCGCTACTCTACTTTGCCACCGTTTATCTGTTTGTGCATATTATTGCGATCAAACAGGGGATGCACGGTATGGCAAAAAGTGAATTGCCAGTACTGCGTGAGGTAATGAACCGCGGCTGGTTCTTCCTGCTCCCTCTGATCATGCTGGTCTACCTGCTGGTTACCGGTATTTCACCCATGCGCGTCGGTTTTTATGCGGTGATGGGAATTATCGTGATAGCCGGTATCAATGGCTTGTACCTGGCCTTCAAGCGTGGTCAAAAGAACAACAACCTGTCTCAGGAACTGGTAGAAACGGCCAAATCCGGTGGACACAAAATGTTACTGGGCCTGGAGCTGGGCGCACGCAACGCTGTCGCCGTTAGTGTTGCCTGTGCTGTGGCCGGGATCGTGGTTGCGGTTGTGGGTCTGACGGGTCTGGGGCTGAAGTTCTCTTCCATGATGATCGCTTTCTCTGGCGGCAATATTCTGCTGGCATTACTGCTGGTAATCATCGCCAGTTTGATTCTGGGTCTCGGTCTCCCGGTAACTGCCAGCTACATTGTACTGATTGTATTGGTAGGCCCGGCGCTGACCAATGAGTTCGGTATTCCATTACTGGTGGCACATCTGCTGGTGTTCTGGTATTCGCAAGACTCCAATGTCACCCCGCCAGTGGCACTCGCGGCGTTTGCCGCGGCTGCCATAGCAGGGAGTAAGACCATGGAAACCAGTGTGCAATCATGGAAGTTTGCTAAAGGGCTGTATCTGATTCCCCTATACATGGTGTTTAATCCGGAGATCATCATGGGCGGTACCTGGCCGGTGCTAATCTGGAAAGGTGCTGTGATCATCATCGCCCTGGTCGCCTTTGCCGCCGCTATTGAAGGCTTCCTGTTCACCTGGATGAAACACTGGATGCGCCTGATCCTGATAAGTTGTACCATTGCGCTTTTCTTCCCGATAGTAATGGTCCAGGCAATCAGCGCGGCACTGGTCATCCTGCTGCTGTTTATCAACTACACTCAGGAGCGCCGCGCCCCTGCTGTCAGCCAACCACAGTCGGGATAAGCCACTACTGACAGAAGAGAAGTTGATGAGCAAGGCACTGACAGCCGCTGAATTTCCGAAGCGCATGAAGCGCGCTGATCAAATCGTTGAAGCGGTCAAACGCTGGGTGGTCACGCAAGACATCCAGCCGGGTGACCGCTTGCCGAATGAAAAGGCACTCACTGAGCTATTCGAGTGTTCCAAGGGAACAGTCCGGGAAGCGCTGAAATCCCTCGAAGTTCAGGGGCTCATCACCGTGCGCACCGGCCCCAACGGCGGTGCCATTCTCGCCGAAGTGCCTTACGGCCACGCCTCGCAAATGCTGCGCAACTTCCTGCACTTCCAGCACACCAGCGGCCCGGATATCTATGGTCTGCGCAAACTGATTGAGCCGGAAATTGCTGTACTGGCAACCGATAAACTCAGCGAAGACGACCTGAACGAACTGCAGCGTCTCACTGATCTTTGTGCCACAGCACCCACAGATATCCAGCAACGTCTGGAGCAGCGTATGTCAGAACTGGACTTCCACATCCTGCTGGCCGATCGCTGCGGCAATCCGATTCTGGGCTTTATGGGTCGTTTTCTGAATGATCTGCTCAAAGATCTTGTGATATACAAGAAAGTACAACTGCCGGAGCAGATCGAGTTTTCCAAATCCAACCTCCAGTACCACCATGCACTGGTCAAGGCTTTCCACCAGCGTGATACCCAGCAAGTCAGGCAACTGATGCTGGAACACATGCAGGCAGCAGAAGCCTTCAATATCGAACTCGAAGCCCGTCTTTCAACACAATTTTTGTAGGAGCCCGCTCCGCGGGCGAACATTAATCGCCCGGAGACCTGTAGGAGCTCACTCTGTGAGCGAACATTAATCGCCCGGAGACCGGGCTCCTACAGAGCGAACACATTCGCTCGGAGACCGAGCTCTCACAGGGCAGAGCTCCCACAGACCGGGCGCCTACAACAACACAATGGAATTTGATCATCATGTTCAACCGTTTACCTATGCGACTCAAAGGTTATCTGATCACCGGCGCGGGCGTTATCATGCTGTCGCCGGATGCGCTGATCGTTAAAGACACCCAGGTGGATGTAGCCGTGTTTGTGTTCTGGCGTGCGCTGCTGATGATCTGTGTAGTCACCTTGCTGGCCTTCTGGCGTTACAAAACCCAGCTACCCGCCGCAATTAAACGCTGCGGCAGTGCACTGTGGATCTGCCCGCTGGCCATAGCCACCAGTTCCTGGGTGTTTGTTGGCGCCAATCGGCTGACAGCGGCCGGTAACGTGCTGGTCATCCAGAATATGGCGCCGCTGATTGCCGGATTACTCGGGTTGTTTTTCTTTCATCAGAAACTGCGGTTACAAACCTGGATTGTTATCCTGTTGTGTATAGCCGGAGCCATCATGATGCTGTCAGGTGAAATGGAAGCTGGTAACCCCATGGGCTTGCTGATCGCCGCCATCCTGCCCATCTCCATGGCGATCAACACCACGGTCGCCAGTGCACAAAAAGGCATAGACACCACCGTACTGCTGCCCTTTGCCGGCATTGCCATGTTAATTCCTGCCATCCTGATGGGTGGTATCGCCATGCCCCCCTGGGAAGATATGAAACGCCTGCTATTGCTCGGGCTGATCTTTCTACCCGCTGCTTACTACCTGATTCAAAGCGGCCCACGCTACATTACCGGTGCCGAAGTCAGCCTGATGCTGATCCTGGAAACTCTGCTCGGTACTCTGCTGGTCTGGTGGTGGGTCGGCGAACTGCCCACCACCATGGCCTTCCTCGGTGGCGGCCTGATCCTGCTGGTACTCACCTCCAGCGCCCTGCTGGATCTTTACCGCATGAACCTGAAATCGCGCCGAGGGGTTCCTGATCCGAGAGATCTGGAAAAACCCTCATAAAGCATCTGAATCACCCACCAGCTTTTGCAGTAACGCATTGGTTCTGGGCAGCATTTTTGTGGTTGTGGACTAATGGGCCATATCTGTCTGACACGCCGTGAAATCATCCCTGATGGCTCCGGCGCGCCATCCATGGCGCACAGGGTCAGACAGATCCGATCCCATCAGCCCATCTCAAACCTGAGTGCCAACGTAAAGTCAGCTTAAAATCCCCATTCGTGTAAAACTCTTGCCATTCAGTCGGCTCCTCAGCTTAAATCCGCAGATTTATGCCATGACCACGCTGTTTATCTTGAAAGCTGGCACAAGACTTTGGGCGGGGTGGTGGTATCACTTTGGTGGGACCCTCTGCCGCCCGGACGGCGGCAGCGGAGCGGTCAAGGATGACGAAAAGCGAGTCACACCAAAGTGATACCACCACCCCAGCATGGCACCAACTCTCACTCCACACCTAAGTGCACCCCAGCATGGCACCAGAACTAAGGTAAAACCCTAATCCACTGGATAATCACCCCATTTAAGACTAGCTTTAAAAGTATAAAAAGGCTTGATCAACAGGAGTTTAAGATGAGCCAGAAGCAGTTAACCCTGGATGGTAATGAAGCGGCGGCAAGGGTTGCGCATGCCACCAATGAAGTAATTGCCATCTACCCCATTACCCCAGCCTCAGTGATGGGTGAAGTGGCCGATGCGCTGTCGGCGGAAGGCCACACCAATCTCTGGGGCAGCATTCCCAAAATAGTCGAAATGCAAAGTGAAGCAGGCGCTGCCGGTGCCATTCATGGGGCGCTGCAAGCCGGTTCACTCTGTACCACCTTTACCGCATCACAAGGCTTGTTGCTGATGCTGCCGAATATGTACAAAATTGCCGGTGAGCTCACCCCAACGGTCTTTCATATTGCTGCACGTTCACTCGCGGCGCAGGCTTTATCTATCTTTTGTGATCATAGCGATGTGATGGCAGCTCGCGGTACCGGTTTTGCGCTGTTAGCTTCTAATTCGGTGCAGGAAGTGCAGGATATGGCGCTGATCTCTCAGGCAGTATCGCTCAAAAGTCGTCTGCCGGTACTGCACTTTTTTGATGGTTTTCGCACCTCACATGAAATCACCAAAATCGACACCCTCAGCGATGGGCAGATGCGTTCCTTGTTGGATGACAGCTGTATTCACAACCACAGAGCCCGCGCCATGAGCCCGGATCATCCGGTGATACGCGGCACTTCACAAAACCCGGATGTGTATTTTCAGGCACGCGAATCGGTGAACCCTTACTATCAGCAGTTCAGTCAGCAGTTAACTGAGGTGATGCAGGCCTTTGGCGAGCTCACCGGACGCCATTACCAGCCTTATGAATATTATGGCGCTAGCGATGCCGAGCAGTTGATTATCCTGATGGGCTCAGCGGTTCAGACTCTGCAGGAAACCGTGGATCACCTAAATGCTACAGGTGAAAAAACCGCTGTGCTGGCCGTGCGCCTCTACCGTCCACTGGATGCCCAGCGTTTACTCGCTTGCTTGCCTGCAAGCATTCAATCCATCGCTGTATTGGACCGTTGCAAGGAGCCGGGCAGCGACGGTGAGCCGCTGTATAAAGATATCGTCACCCTGCTCGCCCAGGCCGTGAGCCAAGCCCAGGCCCCTTTCGCACACCTGCCAAAAATCTGTGGCGGACGCTATGGCCTGTCGTCCAAAGAGTTTACTCCCGGCATGGTTAAAGCGATCTTTGAGATGCTTAAAGCCCCGGTGCTAAAACAAGGATTTACCATCGGTATCGACGATGATCTGAGCCATACGTCAATTGATTGGGACAGTGACTTCCGCACTCAGGCCAGCCAGGCCGCTACCAGTGCGCTGTTTTATGGCCTGGGTGCCGATGGCACCGTCAGTGCTAATAAAAACGCGATTAAAATTATTGGTGAACAGACTGAGTTACAGGTGCAGGGCTACTTTGTCTATGACTCGAAAAAATCCGGTGCCATGACCATCTCGCATCTGCGCTTCAGTCCTGAGCCTATCCGTTCGGCCTATCTGATCCAGAATAATGAAGCCGCGTTCGTCGCCTGTCACCAGAGCATTTTCCTGCAGCGGCCGGATCTGTTAAATGCAGCGGCTCCCAAGGGCGTATTTCTGCTGAATACATCGACACCGCCTGAGCAGGTCTGGGACAGCTTACCCCTGGCTATTCAGCAGAGCCTGATCGATAAGCAACTGAGCTTCTATGTCATCGATGCCTATGCCCTGGCCGAACAACTGCAGATGGGACGGCGCATCAACACCATTATGCAAAGCTGCTTCTTCGCCATTACTGAACTGCTGCCACGTGAAGCCGCCCTGCAAGCGATGAAAACCGCCGTAGAGGAAACCTACGGCAGCAAAGGCGGGCAGATTACTGAAATCAATTGCCAGGCCATCGACATGGCGCCAGCTCACCTGCATCAGGTTGCGATTCCAGTCACAGTAAACCAAACAACCAAAGTCACTGAAAAAATACCCGATAGCGCACCCGAGTTTGTCCGCCAGATCACCGCACGACTGATTGCCGGTGAAGGTGACCGTATTCCGGTGAGTCAACTGCCCGACGATGGCACCTGGCCAACGGCGACAGCTCAGTGGGAGAAACGCAATATCGCCCTGGAGATCCCTGTATGGGATACCGAGTTGTGTATTCACTGTGGCAAATGCCTCTAGTGTGTCCTCACAGCGCTATTCGCAGCAAAATCTTTGATCCAGGCCTGACTGAACAAGCGGCTCCGGAGAGTTTTCTGCACTCCCCTGTAAAAGGTAAAGAGTTTCCGCCGGACTATCACATCAGCTACCAGGTCGCGCCGGAAGACTGTACCGGCTGCGGCCTGTGTGTGGATATCTGCCCGATCAAAGATAAAACCCAACCCGGTCGCCGCGCACTGAATATGCAACCGCTTACTCCGCCATTGCTGCAACAGGAACAACGCAACTGGGCGTATTTTTTACAATTACCCGAGTATGACCGCAGCAAACTGCGTACTGGGGTGATTAAAGAAGTCATGCTGACACAGCCCCTGTTTGAGTTTTCCGGAGCCTGTGCTGGTTGTGGCGAAACCCCTTATCTGCGTCTGGCCAGCCAACTGTTTGGTGACCGTATGCTGATCGCCAACGCCACCGGCTGTTCATCCATTTATGGCGGCAACCTGCCGACCACTCCCTGGTGTAAAAACGCCGAAGGCCGTGGACCTACCTGGAACAACTCACTGTTTGAGGACAATGCCGAGTTTGGTCTGGGCATGCGCCTGGCTGTGGATCATCAAAGCCGCTACGCCCAGCAACTGCTGGAACAATTGCGGCCGTCGCTGGACAATGAGCTAGTGGATGCGCTGTTGCTCGCCGATCAAAGCGACGAAGCTGGTATCTATGAGCAACGCCAACGCGTGTTACAGCTCAGAAAGCAACTCACCGAATCCACCTCCCCCCTCGCCCGTGAACTTGAAACTCTGGCCGACCAGTTGGTTAGAAAGAGTGTGTGGATTATCGGTGGCGATGGCTGGGCTTATGATATCGGTTTTGGTGGCCTTGACCATGTGCTGGCATCGGGTGAAAACGTCAATATTCTGGTACTGGATACCGAGGTGTACTCCAATACCGGCGGACAAACCTCCAAAGCAACCCCGCGCGGTGCGGTGGCCAAATTTTCCGCTGGCGGCAAAGCCACCGCGAAAAAAGACCTGGCCATGATCGCCATGAGCTATGAAAACGTTTATGTCGCTCAGGTCGCCTACGGCGCTAAAGACCTGCAAACCCTGAAAGCCTTTCTCGAAGCCGAGTCTTTCGATGGGCCCTCGCTGATCATCGCCTACTCCCCCTGTATCGCCTGGGGGAATGACCTGAAGCACAACCACCAGATGCAGGATCTCGCCACTCGCAGTGGTCACTGGCCGCTGCTGCGCTATGACCCAAGACGTCTGGAAGCCGGGGATAATCCGCTACAACTCGACAGTAAACCTCCTTCTGTGGCCTATCGCGAATTCACCGGCAGCGAAACCCGCTTCAGTATGCTCTGGCGCAGTCATGAAGCCGATGCCGAACGCTATCTGCAGGCCTCGCAACAGGAATCCCGGCATCATTACCAACACTATGCACAACTGGCCGCGCTCAAGCCCGACAGTGACGAAAAGGAGTAAGCCATGGACCTGCACACCAACTACCTGGCATGACCTTAGCCAACCCACTGGTGCCCTCGGCGTCTCCGCTGAGTCGTGACGTCGCTATGTGCTGCCGTCTCGAAGATGCCGGTGCCAGTGCCTTGGTGATGTATTCATTGTTTGAGGAAGAGCTGGATAGCCATCATGCACGGCAGATACAACTGCTTGAATCCAGAGAGATAGGTCACAGTGAAGCGACCCATTTTCTGCCGCTGCATGCAGAGCCTTCTCACGCACTGGAGCAGTACCTGGAGCAGATTCAGACACTCAAGCAACGTCTGGCGATTCCTGTTATCGCCAGTCTGAATGGCACTTCACAAGATGGCTGGATCAACATTGCCAAACAACTGACAGAAGCTGGAGCCGATGCGCTGGAGTTAAATATCTATAATGTTGCCGCCGACCCGCTGCAAAGCGCCAGCGATATGGAAAGGGGTTACATCGAACTGATTTTGGCGTTACGAGATGTGGTAACTTGCCCAATTATGGTCAAGCTCTCCCCCTACTTCAGCGCTTTGGGGCATTTCGTTCGACAGCTGGAAGACACGGGTATAAACGGTGTATCGCTGTTTAATCGCTTCTACCAGCCGGATATAGACCCGGACACCTTGCGTGTTCAGTCCAGCATCCACCTCTCACGTTCAGAAGATGCGCTGCTAAGCATGCGCTGGTTGGGTATCCTGTTCGGCAAAACCCGCCTCACCCTCGCGGCGACCGGAGGTATTCACAACGCTGATGATGCAGTCAAAATGCTGCTTGCAGGGGCCGATGTCACTCACCTCTGTAGCGTGTTACTGCAGCAAGGGCCAGCCGCACTCAGCCAGATATTAACTGGCATTAACGATTGGCTGGATGAAAGCCCCTACGAATCACTGGAACAAGCCAGAGGAGTGCTGTCTCATCTGCACAGTAATGACCCGACGCTGTATGAGCGTGCCAGTTATGTGCAATTGCTGAAAACGGGTCGTTATTAGCCTGCCAGGTTAGTGCGCTAGTCTCTTAGTGCACTAACCTCTTAGTGCATTACCCCCCAAACACCCGCTTCAGCAAATCGGTACTGCGTGCCAGTGGATTTTCACGTATCTGGCGTTCCTCTTCAGCCAACAACACAAACAAGCCTTCCAACGCTGACGTAGTCACATGATCAGCCAGGTCAGGCGTATAGCTGGCCAGCATGGGTACAGCGGAGGTGGCCGAATCGCTCAAGACTTGCCAGGCGGCGGTTGTACCGGTTTGATTCATCGACTGCTCAATTTGTGGCCGCAGCAGAACTTTCAGATCTTCAAAGGTTTTACCCTTAAAATACTCAGTTGCTGATGTGTCACCGCCCTGATAAATGCGTTGCGCATCTTCAATGGTCATCGACTCAACAGCGCCCACGACAACTGGGGTGGCCTGACTGATCGCCTGTTCAGCCGCGCGGTTCATGCTCAGTTCAAAGGCCTCAACCTGTGATTCAAAACCAAAGCGTTTCAGGGTATCCACCGCACTGCCCAGCATTCCCGGTGGTTCAATTTTTACCCGGCTATCACCGAGAAAACCATTGGTCTGCGACAGGGTATCGATTGCTCTTTCGGCACCCACCGCCAGAGCTTCTTTCAATCCAGACGCTAACTGAGCGGAGCTGACACCCTCTGGCACTGCAGTCGCCTGGGCTTCAGTGGCAGAAGGCTCATTAGCCGGTGCCATATTTTGCTCCAGAATTTCCTGACCGCGATTGAGTAACTTGCTCCAGTCCGCCTGCGCCTGGGGCACCAGCAAAAGGCAGGTTAGAACAAGTCCGGTTGTAATAGGTGATTTTTGCATGGGTGGCCTCTGGTATTTTTAGTTAGCTACAACTTTACTACCTGCTACATCTTAGTGCCACACTGGGGTAGTGGTGATATATACTGAAAGCACTACCCCAACCGATTTAAATAACTGGTCACAGCAAACCCCAATTGCTGGCTCAACTGCTTGGCTGACTGCTTTAACTGATTCTGAGTCAGTTCATTTTTGGATTTGCCCGCATAGATAATCCAGTTGCCATCCTGTGTGGTGCAGGTACGTATATCGGCAAACAGCAAGGCTAATTCTTTTAGAATAGAGTCACCGCGATGTTCTTTCCAGCAGTTCATTACCAACCAACCATCCGGCTTTAACCGCTCATAGCACTCATGCAAGTAGCCTGGTTCATGCTGCTGGGCATCGACACCATTTTCGTCATAAATATCGCTGAAAATAATATCCGCAGGACGCGTCGGTTCGGTATCCAGAAAGGTTTTTGCATCCAGAGTATGGATAGTGATGTTCTTACTGCGCGGTAGCTGAAAGTATCTGTAAGCTGTTAGCACTACCTGGTGGCGCAACTCAACCACATCCTGCTTCAAACCCGAAAACTGATGGTGCAGGCAGGTATTCAGCGAACCACCGCCTAACCCCAGGGTGATAATCCGACTGGGCGTCACAAACAGCAACACCAGCAGCATGGCACGAATATAATCCGCTTGAGGCTGCTCGGGTTGGCTTTTCAGGTAACAGCTCTGTTCATCGTCGGTACCAAAAGACAAATAGCGCTTATTGCCATCGTCCAGTACCTGAATCACCCCATACTCATCATAACACCGGTGAATCTCGGTACCTTGCAGTGACATGCTTGCTGTTCTCTTGTGTAAAGTTAGATTGATTAGCTGGATAAAGCCGGGGAGATTATAGCGTTAATTTTACGGCTGTCATGCTCATTAACTCCTGCCGACTCGGCAAACACTGGCCAATTACCCAGTGATGCCAGTACCCGTTCTGCCACCTGCTTAACCAGAGTAGCTGGCAAGCCAAAAACTCGACCTGAGGCCTGGTTGGGCATTAATGGATAGGGGGAATAGTTGTAGCCTGCAATATGGTATTGCCCCAAGGGCTTTGCTCGCGCAGGCGTTGCTGCTTTTATAAAAAGCCAACCTTGCAAGCACCCGCTTTCCCCAGGCATCCGGTAGATAATCATCCAGAATAGCGGGCATCCCCCCGCCCGGCAGGAAGATCTATGTCCTGGGGTGTCAAAGCTAACAGTGCAGGGTCCAGTGCAAACGCCTGAGGATGATCCAGATAAGCAGCGTCGTAACGTAACTGAAAGCGACTTAAAACCCCGTGATCTTCTTGAAGGCCCACACGCGCCGCTTTAATTAATCCCATCTCGGTGTATTCAGGTAAAGATCAAAGCGTGCGACTGATTCAGTCATCCAGCAGACTCCTTTGCATGGTAAAGAGCTGTTCGAAGCCTGCTTCCAACCCTAGTAATTGGGCGGCGGCATAATACTTATCCAATCCCACGCTGAGGTCGCCCTTTTCCATCTTGGAATAGGTGGCTTTAGATACGCCGATTCGCACCGCAAATATTTTCTGGGTGTCCTGGGGGTAGTAATACTTGCGGGCGCTCGCCAGATGCTCACCCAACACAGAAAGACGCTGATTCATTAGACTAGTATTCTAGACTTTCACGCTATTTTCAACATAAAAGTCTAAAATAATAGCCCAAAATAATAGTCCAAAAATTTTGACATCAACTTTCCAGTAACGCCAAACGCCCTTCGACCAGCGCATCTTCCACGGCGGTAATGCGCAGCAGGTGTCCCAAGGCTGGATGGGCGGGTCGGGCGACCAGAATACCGGCTTGCAATAGCGACTGACTGCGTTGCAGAGCGATATCGGCACTGGGTAAACGCAGGGCAACGAAATTGGTATGACTGGGCAACACATCACCGCCCATCTGACGTAGATAGTCGGTGAGCTGTTCGCGGCGCTGTTTAACGGCGGCAATATGTGCATGAACCTCTTCAGGATGGGCCATCAGCAGCTCGGCAGCCGCCAGGCTGAGTGATGATACCGCATAGTGAATACGCACTTTCTGTAATACTTCCAGCACCTCTGGTTCAGCTATCGCATAACCTACACGCAATCCTGCCAGGCCATGTGCTTTAGAGAAGGTGCGCAAACGAATCACGCCCGCCAAGGGCTCCGAGCCACCGGGCTGACCGGCATCATCACGAAAATCATAATAGGCCTCATCCAGCAACAGCCAGCAATCCTCGGGGAGCTGCGCCCGGAGTTCAGCAATAGCGGTATCGCTATGCAGATGGCCACTGGGATTATCCGGATTGGCCAGATACACCAGTCGCGCGCCGTCCTTATGTGCCGCGGTCAGCAAAGCCTCCAGATCCGGTGCCAACTTATCTGGCTGATCCTGATAGGCGGTTTCAACCAGGTGACAGCCCTGCCCCTGGACAAAATAAGCAAAGGTGGGATAGGTACCGCCCGCACACACCACCACATCACCCGGTTCGACCAGACCACGCAACGCCAGTGCAATCAGACTATCCGCACCGGCATCAACCAGCAACGCCTCTATGGGTACAGACAACTCAGCGCTCAGCGCCTGGCGCAGTGCAAACGCCTCGGCATCACCATAGGCACGCACATGCGCAACCATCGCCTCACCAAAATGCGCACGCAGCACAGTGTGCGGCATATCCAGGCCTTCATTCGAACCAAGACGGTGTGGAATATCCTGGCCAAGGCGTCGCTGTAGCGCACTCAGGCCTGGAAAGGGGTTCACCGGTCCAGTGCCGGTCAGGTGTTTGGGAAAGCGGGGCATAACGTCTGGTCTTCCTTCAGCTAACAGGTATTGTAAAGGCTAGCACACAACAGCTTAATGCATCTTCAGGCGCGGATGCATAGCACGACTGATTTTATCCATCAGCCAGATGACTCCGGTGCGCAGAAAACCATGTAGAGCGACCTGGTGCATGCGGTATAAAGAAGCGTAGAACAGGCGCGCCACCTTCCCTTCTATGTACATGCTGCGCCCCGACAAGTTGCCCATCAGATTACCAACCGTGGTGTAGCGACTGAAATTGATCAGTGAACCGTGGTCGTTGTATACAAACGCAACCGGCTCTTTACCCTGCAAACGGTTGCGCAGGGTTTTGAACAAAGCATCCGCCTGCTGATGTGCCGCCTGGGCACGTGGGGGCACCGGATGGTCGGAATTCGGTTGTGGACAAGATGCACAATCACCAAAGGCAAAAATATTGGCATCCAAAGTGGTTTGCAGGGTCTGCTGCACCACAAGTTGATTGGTACGATTAGCTTCCAACCCATCCAGCTGTGCAAGGAACGGGGGGGCTTTGATGCCAGCAGCCCAAATGGTCATTTCTGAAGGCAGCTCTGTGCCATCCTTCATCAACAGGCTGTTTTTGCGTATCTCACTGACTGGCTGCCCCGTGAGTACCAGCACATTTTGCCGCTCCAGTTCCCGGGTCGCCGCAACAGACAGGCGCTCCGGCAAGGCGGGCAAAATGCGCTCAGCGGCTTCAATCACCGTGATGGAAACATCCGATGCTTGCAGGTGGTTCATGCCATAAACGGGGAGTTCGCGCGAAGCCAGTCGTAACTCAGCTGCCAGTTCCACACCCGTGGCACCGGCGCCGATAATACTGATATTCAACTGATGCGAATGGCCCTGATGGGCTTCGTGATTAGTCCTCAAAAAAGCATTTAACATCAAATTATGAAAACGCCGGGCCTGCTTCAGACTGTCCAAAAACAAACAGTGCTCCTGAGCCCCAGGCGTGCCAAAATCATTGGCCGTACTACCAATGGCGATCACCAGGGTATCGTATTGAAGGTGGCGTTCGGGTACCACTTCCCGCCCTTCTTCATCCAGAAAAGGCGCAATCACAATGGCTTTATTACGGCGATCAAGCCACTCAAGCGGCCCAACTGAAATTCGAAATGGTGCTTGCGAGCATGGGCTCGATAGTTAATTTCGTTAGAACTGGCATCCAGAGAACCAGCGGCAACTTCATGCAGCAAGGGTTTCCAGATATGCGTCAGCCCGGCGTCCACCAGTGAAACTCTGGCCTTGTGCTTCTTGCCGAGCTTGTTGCCCAGACTGGTAACCAACTCCAGTCCACCGGCACCGCCGCCCACTACAACTATGTGATGCAGGTTTTCCATAACAGTTTTACCCTCGGATCAGTTTTTTATCAGCCGTTAACAGGTTACTAATATTACGCTTATTTAGCATATTTCTTACCAGAATTCGCAGTCTCTTTTCTATCGTGGCTTGGTTGTTAGTCTAGACGGGTCCGATCCGCCAGTCCCTCCACAATAGCTAACCAGGCCTCGCCACGCGTAATCACCAATAATAACAACAATCCGCCGGGTATAAGTATCAGGGCCAACAGGGGGCGCAGTACATAACAGAATATAATCAGCGTAGGCCCCAGGATCACATACACCCCGACCTGTTGAATAAACATTTTCATTATCACCTCTTGAAAAAATGAGCGCGCTCATAATCTATAATGATCACGCTCATTTTTCAACACCTTTCAGGTTACAAGCGGAATACCACCTGCTAAGATCAGCCTTTGGAGGGAAGAACAGTATGCAGTCAAAGCGAGAACGAACACGGGCCCGAATTTTACAGGCAGCTTGGGAGCTGTTCCGGGAAAACGGTTATCAGCCCACCAGTACACGCCAGATCGCGCGCACTGCAGAAGTGGCTGACGGTACGGTATTTAGTCACTTCAGCACCAAGCTGGATATACTGAAAGCAGGTATCCTGGCACAGATTCAACTGGTGATTGAAGAGGCAAATGTAAGTCTCAAGGGCAATACTCCGGAAGAACGCCTGCTACACTACGCCGAACACCTATACCCCTTTTATGCGGAGCAGGCTGAATTCAGTCGTGAGCTATTCAAGGAAATCCTATGGCACCAAGATGAATTAAGCCCACAGATACAAGCCTTCATCTACAAGCTTTTTGACGCTCCCGTGTCTGCCGAGAATCAAGTTTACGGCCAAGTATTAATGGATTGTTATTTCATGACGCTATTGGAAGGACTTGGATCTAAACAGGTCAGTGCCCTGAGGATGCAAGACCTACTGACACAAAAGCTGGCAAGCTTAACGTCAAACCGAAGCTCTGCGACCCCCCTTCTATAGGAGCTCACTCCGTGAGCGAGGCTGTTCGTTTTTTCGCCCGGAGACCGGGCTCTTACAGACCGGAAGTATAGCCTGTAGGAGCTCACTCTGTGAGCGAACACCTATTCGCCCGCGGAGCGGGCTCCTACAAAAAGGGAGATATATTCCGTGTAGGAGCTCACTCTGTGAGCGATGCTTTTATTTGTATAATATTTTTGACAAAACAATAGAAATAGCAAATATTGTAAAGTATTTAAACCAATCTAGGTCACTATGGACTATCAGGAACTTGGGCAGCAGGTAGCGTTGTTGCGTAAACAGCAGAAACTCACCCAGCAACAGCTGGCAGATTATTGCGGCCTGTCGCGTGCCACGCTGAATGCGTTGGAAAATGGGCGACCAGGCGACGTCGGCACACGTAAGCTGATCAAAATTCTGGACATACTAGGCTATGAGTTACGTTTGCGGGAAAAGTCCCCTTTCCCGACACTGGAGGAACTTCGCGATGCGCAACGCTAACCCCCTTCAAGTGTGCATTGAGCAACAGCCGGTTGGGCAACTGCAGAACGAGTTTCCTAATTTCTTAACTACGTCAGCTCTTGAGCCGAATAAATAAATATCACCCTCAGGATCAGCCTCCATCAGCTCTGATCGAATGCGCATTTCTTCATTAGCGGTCAAACGGTAGTTATCTGCCATTACTCAACTGAACCAAACTGAAATTGAACGATTATGGGTTAGAAGCATCACTCTTTTGAAAATATAACACAACTCACGCAACCACACTGCACACGATACTTCACCCACCAACTGCTGGCGTTGCACCACCACGCGGGTTCCATCACCATTGGGCAGGCGAACCAGGGTTCAAGGTACCTGACCCCTTGATCCCCTGACCCCTTGATCCCTTGATCCTTGATTCAAGTAATGACATTGACAGTACACAAGTGCTAAAATTCAGTAGATAAACAGGAGAAAATTACATGATCTCTACCCATACCGAAAAAGCCAAGCGTGATACGTTAAATATACGAATCAAACCAGAAGAGCGGAATTTGATCGACCGGGCGGCTAAGGTTCGCGGTAAAAATCGTTCTGAATTCGTGCTCGAAGCGGCTCGGAATGCTGCAGAAACAGCGCTTTTCGATCAGGCAATCCTATCTGCAACGCCGGAAGCCTATGATGCATTTATTGCGCGCCTTGATGAACCACCAAAACCAAATGAACGCTTGCGAAAAACCATGAATACTCCAGCACCCTGGGACTTGGAATGACGTTATCGGCACCTACGCCAATATTGCCGACACACGAAGCTGAAGGCTTTTGCTCAGGTGTATCAAGTTTGGATACCTGGCTCAAGCAACGAGCCCTGCGTAACCAGATAAGCGGAGCATCCAGAACCTTTGTGGTCTGCGAAGAAAACCGTATCAAAGCTTATTATACTCTGGCATCCGGCGCGGTTTTGGTAACAGAAGCTACCGGGCGCTTCAAACGCAATATGCCTGACCCAATACCTGTGGTCATTCTTGGACGACTGGCAATTGATCAGTCTTACCAAAGAAAAGGACTAGGCCGGCTACTCGTTCGGGATGCAGGTTTACGCGTTATCCAAGCCGCCGATACGCTTGGCATCAGAGGCATGGTTGTTCATGCGCTTTCGCAATCAGCTAAAGATTTCTACCTGGAACTAGGCTTTGATTCATCCCCCTAGATCCAATGCTACTCATGGTCACGCTGGATGACCTTCAAGCCAGTTTGGTAGGGTAGATATTTTTTCTTCGCTCGGAGACCGAGCTCCCACAGACCGGACATCTACGGCAAACGATACCTCACCCGCCCCTCTGCATCACGCGCTTCAATCAACTCAACGGTATCGCCAACCGCCAACGGCTGGCGTTGCACCAACACGCGGGTTTCATCACCATTGGGTAAGCGAACTCGTGCGGTGGTCATCCTCACTGTCTGACCGCTGCGTAACACTTCTCCTTCCCCCGTATTCACCTCTACCACCTGCCCGGTGACAGACCGGGTTTGCAGGGTTTCAGGGTCTGGTGAGGGTGACCAAAACAGCAGTGCAGCAATCACCAGAATCAACAAGGGAACTACCGTGCGTATCAAGCGGTAGTTGTGTGCATAGGTAGATGACATAGTCAGACTAAACCTCTTGATACCTGACATCGATAAGTGTCCAGGCAAAAAAATTATGTTAACATTTATTAACCAAATCAAGCGTCAACATGTGGGCCATTATGGTTATCGATGCAGTGATTAACGATATCATCACAACTGGCAAGAGAGGAAAACCGCATCACATCAATGTGGGAAATAGATTATAGGTACCACATAGAAAACAGCGTTCGGTTTCTATCCTGTAACATGGCTATCCACGCATGCCCGTCCTGGATAAGCTCACGCTTAAAAGCTTCACGAAAGGTATCCCTCGATCCTGCCACGTTAGTATTACCTTGCCACATCAAATAATCACGCAGAAACCACTTGATCCACGCATCGCCGCACTCAAACTGGAAAACTGGGTTTGAAAACTCAAGAAACCTAAACTCAAGGTACCTGACCCCTTGATTTCCTTGATTTCACCTCAACCACCCACCCGGTGACAGACGACGGGCTTGACCTTATACAAAATGATAACTACAGTTAACATACTATGGAGATAATAAAAACGGATGTTTTTGATCAATGGCTAAAAAATCTGCGGGATACGCGGGGCCGAGCTAAAATAGCAACACGTATAAAGCGCCTAAGCCTTGGAAACCCTGGGGATGTTAAGCCAGTAGGGGAAGGTGTTTCTGAAATGCGCATTCCTTATGGTCCTGGCTATCGTATTTACTACATTGCCAAAGGTCCCATCATCCTGCTGCTTCTTTGTGGTGGTGATAAAAGCACCCAGTCACGTGATATTGAACTAGCAAAAGCCATTGCTGCACAATGGAAGGAATAATTTAATGACTACACACAAAGCCACCTTCAGCCACTACGATACCGCTGAATATCTTCAGACTGATGAAGATATTGCTGCTTATCTTGAGGCAGTTATTGAAGAAAACGACCCTTCACTGTTGGCTGCTGCATTAGGTGATATTGCGCGTGCCCGGAATATGAGCCAACTAGCCAAGCAGGTTGGCATGAGTAGAGAAGGACTTTACAAAGCGCTATCAGGTAAAGGTAATCCGGCATTTGCTACCATGAGCAAAGTTGCAAATGCTCTTGGGATGCGCCTAACCCTTGAACCGATCGCACATAAAAATGCTCACAACTAACCACTACTACAAAAACAAATAACTACACACCGCCACCGCCGCAATTACCGCCACAACATCCGCCGTTAATGCGGCGGCCAGTGTATGGCGTATACGCCGGATCTGTACGGCACCAAAATACACCGCCAGCACATAAAAGGTAGTTTCTGTAGAGCCCTGCAGGGTAGTCACCAGATAACCGATATAACTGTCCGGACCTATCGCCGGGTCATTAATCACCGACGCCATTACACCATAAGCACCCGAGCCGGATAAGGGGCGTAACAAGGCCATAGGCAAGGCTTCAGGAGGCAGGCCGAAGCGTGAGGTAAAGCCACCAATGGCTGACACCATCATCTCCATCGCACCACTGGCACGGAACATCCCCACCGCCACCAGAATCGCTACCAGATAGGGAATAATGCGCAACGCTACCTGAAAGCCATCTTTGGCGCCTTCAACAAACGACTCATAGATACGCACACCGCGCAGCGCACCGAATAGCAGAAACCCCACCATCAGCCCCGGCATAATCCAGGGCGATACCGCCTGGCCATAAAGCACCATCAATGGAATCATCGCCACAATTGACAGCAGTGCCGTCACTGACACCCACAGCGGGTAAGCACCCGTATCATAGGATTTGTCGGACTTATCGGAATCGTCACTGTCAGTCACCCAGGGGCGCTCCATCTGGGCCGACTGAGGGTCAGGCACCACCGGGAAAAAACGGCGTAGCAGCATCGCCGCACTGATCGCCGCGATAGTGGCACAGATGGTCGCAAACAGCGTAGTCGGCAAAATACCCGCCGGATCAGCCGAACCCGCCGCCGCTCGAATCGCAATCACCCCGGTCGGCAACAGCGTAACACTGGAGGTATTAATCGCCAGAAACAGCGCCATGGAATTAGTCGCCGTTCCTGGCGTGGTATTCAGCTTATCCAGCTCCTGCATGGCACGAATACCAAAAGGCGTCGCCGCATTACCCAGGCCCAGTGCATTCGCCGACATATTCAGAATCATCGCACCCATCGCCGGATGATCCGGAGGCACATCAGGAAACAACTTGACCATCAACGGGCGAATCAGCTTGGCGATAATCGTCAGCAACCCACCCGCTTCGGCTACCTTCATAAGCCCCAGAAACAGCGTCATCACCCCAACCAGACCCAACGCCAACTCTACTGCGCCCTGCGCTGAACTGATCATTCCGGAAGACAGAACTTCCATAGGCGTAGACATGCCTTCTACAGGCTGGTGCACAACTTCACGCCACCCGGCGACTACAACAGAGATAAGGACGATGCCGAGAAAGATTAGGTTCATGGGTTATGGCTCATAGAGTAAATCTACCTTTAAGTTTACCTGACTGCCTGGTTGCACATTAAGGGGCTGTAGTTACTGAAACGATAAAGAAACGAACTGTTTTTTGATGCTCTGATTGGAATTCACACACATCTTGCAATAATTGCGTGAAAATCAGCAAGTCTTCTTCAACTACCTGCACACCCTCACTGATAGAAAAATAAACATCAGTAGCATCATCACAAGATGCGGCCCAATCTAACAAACAATCGTAAGCCGCATCCCAGTTATAGCCAAAATAATCAGGAAAATTTAAGTTACTTGCCAAGCGTGTAAAATTGATGCTTTGTCTAGCACGCCATTCATATCTAAAGGGATAACCTGCGACCGATTAGATAACTGACTGTCTGCTATGTGAAACACACCGGATACTGGCATTTCATCTACTCCACTAAGCACTATCAGCGCCCATCAATGCGAACAAATGAGTGGTAATGATCTTCAGTATAGTAATACACCACAGGTGGGTTGCCACCGGTCACCACGCGCCTGGGCCCACGATGCGATAAACCGGGCGTATCAACCGTATATTCACGGTAGTAGCCACGCGGCTGGTTAGGCAAACGCCGCTCACGGTTTTCAAATGTTATGCCATCACGGTCATAGGGAAACGGACCACCCTGCTTTATCAACTTGAGGGTGTTTTGCAGTGCCTGTTGTTGTGATGATACAGGTGAAGACTGCGAAACCGATGACTGGCCTAGCAGAGTATCAAACGATCCGCCTTGATATTGGTAGAAGCCGAATACCAACACAAGCGCGAAAAGGATTTTTTTCATTGTCGGCATGTTTTTTCTGAGTTAATGAGAAATTAGGTATCGCACTCTATTGAGGATATCCTCACTACCAACCAACCAATCCAAAGCCTGAGCTGAGATAGTAACAGCAATACTTAAGTAATGGACTAGATAGTAGAGAGGCCAACACGTAGGATGACATCTTGGGTTTAAAGGGTACTGACACCTTTATTCCTAGCCATTCCCGGCATGGTATTCAGTTTAACCAGCTCCTGCATGGCACGAATACTAAAAGGTATCGCTGCATTACCCAGCCCCAGTGCATTCGCACACATATTCAGAATCATCGCACCCATGGCCGGATCATCCGGAGGCATATCGGGGAACAACCTGCCCAACGCCAACTCAACCGTTCCCTGCGCTGAACTGATCATTCTGGAAGACAGAACTTCCATAGGCATAGACACACCCTCAACAGGCTGGTGCAGAGTACCTCACGCCATCCGGAGACAACAACAGAGAGAAGGATGATGCCGAGGAAGATTAGATTCATGGTAGAGCAGCCTGTTTGACGATTAGAAACTCACCTATGCTAAAGCGTTTTGTGGGTAAGTGCAGGTGAATTATTGGGAATTTATGATTGGATTATGATTAAGATCACTATCTATTTTATTGTTATCTATCGTATGTTTAAGATGTAAAAGCCTTGAATGCTCTGGATAAAGATAAAGAGCATAGTCGATGGTACTAAGGGCTTTTTCTTCAGAACTAATTTTTATATACATACGAGCTAAATCAATATACACACCTACATCAGGAACTCGCTCAACATAATTTTCCATCCAGTCAATATAATAGTTAATACTTTCTGGACTTTCTGTATGTGCTACTAGTGAAGCAAGCATATGCCTGCTCGCGATGTCAGTGAAGAATGGATGACGCCCCATTTTTTCAAGTTCTTCAATGGTCCCTGAACCAGAAAATATCAAGCCACCAATTTTATAACTATATAAATAAGACTTCCCAAAAAATACCAAAGAAACTGAAAACAAAATAACAGCAAAAACCCTTATGAAAAATATTCCAAAAACACTAAAATCCACTGATTTAAAATAAGAATTTTTACGAAACAAAATATATGAAAAAAATAAAAATAAAAACCAATGATAAAAAGAAACATAAAAAGGGTGTTCAACCTGAGTGTGAATTAAAATTGGAAAAACTAAAGCAAAATAGGCCCCACCTTTTTTCCATCCAACCTTATATAGCTGAATTAAAAAAACAATAAGTGCTATTAATAATGCCAAAATAGCAACTCCCCCTCCCTCCATACCCCATAATAATATTTCATTATGAGGATGCGTATATCTACCATCACCAATAAGGTTGACACCACCTAGTTGAGCTTGATATTTAGCAGCATTTTCATGAAAAACTTTCTGGAAGGTGCCAATTCCATGACCAAAAAATGGCTTTTCAATAATAGACTCAAACCCTATTCTATATACATGCACACGAACATCTTTTCCACTCTCAGACAAACGCTCAAATTTTGAGTACGCATTAAGAAAACCGTCATTAATTTGCATCCCTGAAAACACCCCAATACTTAATGATAGTGCCATCATGAATAACCATTTAGGTTTCCTTTTAAGAAATGAAATTCTTACAAGAATCATAAAAAAAAGTGAAATAGCACCACCAATCAAACCAATACGGGACCCAGAACTAAAGAGTGCAAAAGATGATAAAAAAACCAAAGCAACCAAAGCAATCTTAAGCAATACTGGCCTAAACTGGAAGTCAGGCAGACTTACCATAAAAAATGCCAGAGTTACTGCTGTAGCCATAAGGCTAGCTTGCATATTTGGCTGCTGAAAAATACCCATTGGTACCATATTACCTACATTCGGTATAATGGCTGCCATGTGCATTCCAGGCAGTATTTGCACAATAGAAACCAAGGAATGGATAATAAAAAAAATAACCAGCACATAAAGGGAATTACTAACCATTCTCACACTCAACTGATATTGAAAAATTGAGTAAAAGAACAAATACCCACCAATAACTACAGACAATCTAAAAAACCATAACAATGGCTGTTCCACACCAGAAAAAAATCCAGAAGCGATCAAAAGAAAAGGGGATGCTAATATATACAAAGACAACTTAGGTAATATTATATACTTTCTCAAACTCACTATAATTATAGAGCAACAACATATAGCCATTACAAAAATCCACACCAGTGAATTAAATGG
>NZ_JRLB01000104.1 GCF_000764495.1 Nitrincola sp. A-D6 | reverse complement strand
TGATACGTTACGCCATGCCATTCTGGCAGCAGAAGACAGCCGCTTTTATGAGCATTCAGGTATCGATATTAAGGGACTGAGTAGAGCGGCGTTTGAACTGATTTCAAGCGGCGAAATTCAATCAGGCGGATCTACCATTACCATGCAGGTGGCGAAAAACTTCTTTCTGTCACCAGAACGCACCTTCGTGCGTAAATTTAATGAAATTATACTCTCACTAAGAATTGAACAAGTGCTTAGTAAAGAAGAAATACTGGAACTCTATGTAAACAAAATTTATCTCGGACAGCGGGCGTATGGCGTACAAGCTGCCGCCAACATTTATTATGGCAAGGATATCAGTGAACTTAGTCTTGGTCAGATGGCCACAATTGCCGGCCTTCCCAAAGCTCCATCAGCCAACAACCCTGTCAGGAATCCCCAGCGCTCCATTGAGCGACGCAACTGGATTCTCGGACGTATGCTCAGCCTGGGTTATATAGATGATGTAGAATATGACTCGGCCGTTCAGGAGCCTGAGGTCGCACGCTATCATCAAGCCGATATTGAACTGTCCGCCTTTTATGTAGCAGAAATGGTGCGCGCAGAAATGGTCCGCTTGTACGGTGAGCAAGCGTATACAGATGGGTTCAATGTAACCACCACCCTGGATAGCTCTATGCAGACTGCAGCGGATAACGCATTGCGCAGCGGTCTGATCGCCTATCATGAACGGCATGGCTATCATGGCCTGAAGCGCAGGTAGATCTTGCAGACCTTAGCCCGGAAGCGCGCATTGAATTACTTGGCGAATATCCACTACATGCCAATATGCACCCAGCCCTGGTCATTAATACCAGCGAGCAGGAAGCCACCATCATGCTGCGTGATGGCAGCGAGCATCAGCTCAGTTGGGATGCAATGAAATGGGCACGAGCCTATCGTTCAGTAAATGCCATGGGACCAGCACCACAAACGGCAACTGATGTCCTCACAGCCGGGGATATTATCCGTGTAGCACCTCATGATGATTACACCTGGCACCTAACACAACTTCCACGGGTTCAGGGTGGAGTGATAGCAATGGAATCGGATACGGGCGCCATTCGCGCCCTGTCCGGTGGCTTCAGCTTTACTCACAATAAATTTAACCGGGTGACACAAGCTTTCCGCCAGCCAGGCTCAACATTCAAGCCTTTTTTATACGCAGTAGCCTTAGAGAACAACTATACCGCTGCCAGTGTTATCAACGACTCTCCTATTGTTATCCATGATGTGAGCCTGGCTGGTGAGTGGCGCCCTGAAAATCACTCCCGCGACTTTGAAGGCCCGATACGTCTGCGCGAAGCGCTATATCGATCAAAAAACCTGGTTTCAATTCGATTAATGCGTGACGTGGGTGTAAATACGGCACACCAGCATATTCTTAAATTCGGATTTGATCCGCAACGCACGCCAGCTAACTTGTCCTTAGCACTGGGTAGTGCCGATGCCACACCCATTCAGATCAATACCGGCTATGCTACGTTTGCCAATGGAGGATACTTGGTTTCGCCTGGTATATTGATGAAGTCGATGTTAACGGCCTACCGATACAGCTCCCCGATAATGCCGGAGACGCATTCAAAGCCACCAATACACGCCTTAATCACAGTGAACCCGAAGACTACCGTATTATCGAAGCATCAACAGCCTTTATTATTAATGACATTCTTGCCGATGTTATTCGTCGGGGTACAGGACGTCGGGCCCAAGTTTTAGAAAGAAATGATTTGGCAGGTAAAACCGGCACGACCAATCAGCAAATAGATGCATGGTTTTCGGGTTACAATCGTGATTTGGTAGCGACAGCATGGGTGGGTTTTGATCAGCCAGCCCCACTTGGACGTAGTGAATACGGCGGCACGGCGGCATTACCCATTTGGATTGACTTTATGCGCACAGCCCTGCAGGACAAAGCAGAATCTGCACCGCAGCGTCCCGATAGTGTTGTCCAGGTACGCATAGATCCAACCAGCGGTTTACAGGCTTATAATGGTCAATCTGATGCAATCAGTGAGTATTTTACTGAAGATTCAGTTCCTAGACGTGCCAGTGCTCCGGGCGAATCAGGCAATCGTGTACTCGAGTCATTATTCGACTAGACCAAGGTGACATGCTTTTCTGACCCTACATCCTGTACAAAAATCGCCCGCAGAGCGGGCTCCTACAATATGTGGGTAATCTCTACCTGTGGGAGCTCGCTCCGCGAGCGAAAAGCAATCGCCCGGAGATCGGGCTCCTACACAATATCGAACCCTTTGTGTGGGAGCCCGGTCTCCGGGCGAATGTCTCTGCAAACAAAAAACCCGGCTATTGCCGGGTTTTTAATAACTCAAAGCGAATCAATCTTCGCTGCTATCTTCAACTGCTACAGAAGAAGCGGGACGATCAACCAGCTCTACATAAGCCATAGGTGCATTATCACCGCTACGGAAACCACATTTCAAAATACGAATGTAGCCACCCGGACGGTTAGCATAACGTGGACCAAGTTCACCAAACAGTTTACCCACAGCCGCATCACAGCGAGTACGGGAAAATGCCAGACGACGGTTAGCCACACTGTCAATTTTAGCTAATGTAATAAGTGGTTCAGCCACACGGCGCAGTTCTTTAGCTTTTGGCAAGGTTGTCTTGATCAGTTCATGTTCGAACAAAGACACAGCCATATTCTTGAACATCGCTTTGCGGTGAGCACTTGTACGATTTAAGTGTCGACCTGATTTACGATGACGCATTTTTCAAAATCCTTAACAACTTAGTGTCAGAAGGCTAACTCAGGATGCCGCTTTTTCGTCATTTTTGAGGCTGGCTGGTGGCCAGTTCTCTAGACGCATACCAAGTGACAGCCCTTTAGAGGCCAGTACATCCTTGATTTCCGTCAGCGACTTCTTACCCAGGTTAGGAGTCTTCAACAGTTCAACTTCGGTGCGCTGAATCAGGTCACCGATATAGTAGATCTGTTCTGCTTTAAGACAGTTTGCAGAGCGCACTGTCAGTTCAAGATCATCAACCGGACGTAACAGCACCGGATCGATCTCAGGATCGTCAGTTTCTGTACGCGACTGCTGGCTGGCATCTTTAAGATCCACAAAGACGGCCAACTGCTCATGAAGAATGGTTGCCGCACGGCGGATACATTCTTCTGGGTCGATTGTCCCGTTAGATTCAATATCAATTATCAGTTTATCAAGGTCGGTACGCTGTTCAACACGCGCACTTTCCACCTGATAGGAAACACGTAGTACCGGGCTGTAACTGGCATCCAGTAACAGGCGGCCGATAGTACGGTTTTCATCTTCATCAAGCATACGCGAGTCTGCTGGAATGTATCCACGTCCACGCGTTACCTTGAGTTGAATATTCAGGCTGTTACTGGCATTGAGATGTGCAATCACGTGATCGGGATTTGCAATCTCAACATCCTGTGTCAGCTGTATATCCGCTGCGGTTACTACGCCTGCTTCAGATTTGCTCAGCGTCAGTATGGCCTCATCTGCGTTATGCAGAGTAAAGGCAACACCTTTGAGATTCAGGAGGATCTCAATGACATCCTCCTGAACCCCTTCAATGCTGCTGTATTCATGTAACACGCCGTCGATTTCGACTTCGCTTACAGCACAGCCAGGCATTGAAGAGAGCAAAATACGGCGCAGCGCATTGCCAAGCGTGTGTCCGAAGCCGCGTTCAAGCGGCTCCAGAGTAACTTTGGCGCGAGTTTTGCTGATTTCCTGTACGTCAATATGACGTGGACTAAGAAACTCGTTTACAGAACGCTGCATAGTATCACCAGTCAAGAGTTCAAGAATTACTTCGAGTAAAGCTCGACGATCAAATGTTCGTTGATGTCTTGAGCCAGTTCACTGCGTTCTGGAAGTGCTTTAAACTCACCTTCCATTTTCGCAGAATCAACCTCAATCCATTCAACAGGAGCACGTTGTCCAGCCAGATCCAGTGCGTGTTTGATACGCAACTGAGTTTTGGACTTTTCACGTACTGCAATTTTGTCGCCAACGCTAACCTGGAAAGACGGGATGTTTACAACCTGTCCATTCACAGTAATCTGACGGTGAGATACCACCTGACGTGCTTCGGCACGTGTAGAGCCGAAGCCCATGCGGTAAACAACATTGTCCAGACGACCTTCAAGAAGCTGCAACAGGACTTCACCTGTAGCGCCTTTACGGCGAGCGGCTTCTTTGTAATATCCACGGAACTGACGTTCCAGCACACCGTAGGTACGACGTACTTTCTGTTTTTCACGAAGCTGCAGGCCATACTCTGAGAGACGACCACGACGTGCACCATGCACACCGGGAACAACTTCTGCTTTGCACTTACTATCCAGCGCGCGAACACCACTCTTCAAAAAGAGATCTGTGCCCTCACGACGTGACAGCTTGCACGTTGGTCCAAGATAACGAGCCATTATACCGTCTCCTGATTAAACACGACGTTTCTTCGGTGGACGACATCCGTTATGCGGAATAGGCGTCACATCAGTGATATTTGTAATTTTGTAGCCACAACCGTTCAATGCACGAACAGCAGACTCACGACCGGGCCCCGGTCCTTTTACAAACACGTCGAGATTTTTAAGTCCGTACTCCAGGGCTGCTGTACCGGCACGCTCAGCAGCAACCTGGGCTGCAAAAGGCGTGCTCTTACGTGAGCCGCGGAAACCAGAACCACCAGAAGTCGCCCAGGAAAGTGCATTCCCTTGACGATCGGTAATGGTGACAATTGTGTTGTTAAAAGAGGCGTGGATGTGCGCTAGCCCATCCGCTACCTGCTTTTTAACCTTTTTACGTGTGCGATTACCTGGCTTAGCCATATTCGGGAATTCCTATCGCTTACTTACGGATCGGCTTACGCGGCCCTTTACGAGTACGCGCATTCGTTTTGCTGCGTTGACCACGAACCGGTAGGTTACGACGGTGACGCAGACCACGGTAACAACCAAGATCCATCAGACGCTTGATGTTCATGTTGACTTCACGACGAAGATCACCTTCGACTGTCAACTTAGTAATTTCACCACGAACATTATCGAGCTGCTCTTCAGACAGCTCACCGATCTTGACCGTTGGCACTATGCCTACTGCAGCACAAATCTGCTGAGCAGTAGTGCGGCCAATCCCATAAATGTAAGTCAGAGAAATTACCGCATGCTTATGGTCAGGAATATTGACGCCAGCTATACGGGCCATTCAATCTACTCCATATTAAGGCTCTGCTTCACGCAGAGACAAATCATTCATCATTCGTGGAAGGCGCGCAATTCTACAACCTGATCAAAAATAAATCAAGTCGGACGCCTCCACGGCTTTTATTTTGTGGTTAACCCTGGCGCTGTTTGTGACGGGGTTCCACTTTACAGATCACGCGCACGGAACCGTTGCGACGTACGATCTTGCAATTACGGCAAATCTTTTTAACAGACGCGCGTACTTTCATGATCCACCTCTAACAGGATTAACGCAGTGAACCTGCGCCACCTTTAAGATTCGATTTTTTCATAAGTGATTCATATTGATGGGACATAAGATGCGACTGCACCTGTGCCATGAAATCCATCACAACCACCACTACGATCAACAATGAAGTACCACCAAAGTAGAACGGTATGTTCCACGCCACAACCAGAAACTGTGGCATCAGTGATACAGCTGTTATGTACAGTGCGCCAAACAAAGTCAGTCGCGACAGTACAGTATCGATATAGCGGGCGGATTGTTCACCGGGTCTGATTCCGGGGATGAATGCACCAGACTTTTTCAGGTTATCTGCCACTTCGCGCGGATTAAACATAAGCGCCGTGTAGAAGTAACAGAAGAACACAATTGCAATGCCGAACAATAGTATGTGCAGCGGCTGACCCGGACCTAACGCCAGAGCCATATCCTGCAACCAATCAAGGCCTTCGCTCTGTCCGAACCACTGCCCCATAGAGGCAGGGAACAACAGAATACTGGAAGCAAAGATAGGAGGGATTACACCCGCCATATTCACTTTCAGCGGCAAATGACTGCTTTGTGCTGCATAAACACGGCGACCTTGTTGGCGTTTTGCGTAGTTAATGGTTATGCGGCGTTGACCGCGCTCCATAAACACCACAAACGCCACGGTCGCCATAGCCAGAACAGCGATCAACAGCAGAGCCAGAATATTCAGATCACCCTGACGTGCAGCCTCAAAAGACTGACCAATAGCGCCAGGAAGACCTGCAACAATACCGGAAAAGATCAGAATGGATATACCATTGCCGATTCCACGTTCTGTCACCTGCTCGCCCAACCACATCAGGAAAACCGCACCCGCAACAAAGGTTACGACCGCGACAAAGTAGAAGCTGGCATCAGCAGCAAACGCCACGCCTTGACTGGCAAGGCCGACTGACATACCAAATGCCTGGATTGTCGCCAATATAACCGTACCATACCGCGTGTACTGGTTGATTTTGCGACGCCCCGCTTCTCCTTCCTTCTTCAGCTGCTCCAGATGTGGACTCACTGCCGTCATCAACTGCATTATGATCGATGCAGAAATATACGGCATAACACCCAGCGCAAGAATACTCATACGCTCGAGTGCACCACCTGAAAACATGTTGAACAAACTCAGAATGGTTCCAGAATTTTGTTCGAACAGAGCAGCAAGCCGATCAGGGTTAATACCGGGCACAGGAATATGCGCACCGATACGGTATACAATGATCGCTATCAGAACGAAACGCAGGCGAGCCCAGAGCTCGCCCAGTCCGTTTTGTCTTGCCGGTGTTTGTCCTAGCTTAGCCATTTACGCCTCGACTTTACCGCCAGCAGCTTCAATCGCCGCCTGAGCACCTTTGGTCACTTTAAGACCTTTAACAGTGACAGGCTTAGTGATTTCACCTGACAGGATTACACGCGCAACTTTGATTTCATCGCGAATGATGTCAGCATTTTTTAACGCTTCGAGATCTACCACGTCAGCAGTGATCTTGCCGATTTCGCCAAGACGAATTTCCGCAACATAACGCGACTTACGTGATGTGAAACCAAATTTTGGCAGACGACGCTGGATAGGCATCTGACCACCTTCAAAACCTGGATTCACGCTTCCGCCGGAGCGGGATTTAAGACCCTTGTGACCACGGCCACAAGTTTTACCCAGACCGGAGCCGATACCACGACCAACACGCTTAGGAGCCTGTTTGGAACCGGCACCCGGGCGCAATGTATTTAGACGCATTGGGTGACTCCCTTTATTCACCAACTACATGAACCATGTAGTTGACTTTATTGATCATACCGCGCACTGCAGGAGTGTCTTCCACTTCTACAACGTGACCTATACGGCGCAGCCCAAGACCCTTCACACACAGCTTATGCTTCGGCAAAGTGCCGATGGTGCTGCGCGTCAGGGTAACTTTAATAGTGTTAGCCATCATTTAGTTCCCCAGGATCTCTTCAACGGATTTACCACGCTTTGCAGCAACGTCGTCAGGTGACTTCATAGAAGACAGACCTTTAACTGTTGCACGCACCACGTTGACCGGGTTAGTAGAACCGTAGCACTTAGCCAGTACGTTCTGCACGCCTGCCAGTTCCAGTACTGCACGCATCGCGCCACCGGCAATGATACCGGTACCTTCAGATGCAGGCTGCATGTATACGCGTGACGCACCATGCTGCGCTTTAACTGGGTACTGCAGTGTGTGAGCATTCAGTGAAACGCTGACCATGTTACGGCGCGCTTGCTCCATTGCTTTTTGAATTGCAACAGGTACTTCGCGCGCTTTACCACGGCCGAAGCCGATACGGCCATTGCCGTCACCGACAACTGTAAGCGCTGTGAAACCGAAGATACGGCCACCTTTCACAACTTTGGCTACACGGTTTACCTGGACCAGTCTCTCCTGGAGTTCACCGTCTTTCTGTTCGTGATTTGCCATATTAAGAAACCTTTAGAATTCCAGTCCGCCTTCGCGGGCCGCATCAGCCAGAGCCTGGACTCTGCCATGATATTTATAACCGGAGCGATCAAACGCCACCTGCGAAACACCCGCTGCTTTGGCACGATCTGCGATCATTGCACCCACTTTCTTGGCGGCTTCAACATTACCGGTTACACCACTGCGCAGGTCCTTCTCAACAGTTGATGCAGAGGCAAGAACAGTTGAGCCGTCAGCGGAAATAATCTGCGCATAGATATGACGAGGTGTGCGGTTAACGCACAGGCGTACAGCACCCAGTTCACGCATTTTAAGGCGAGAGCGGCGCGCACGACGAATTCGAGCTTGATTTTTTTCGTTCATGACCCAGCCTTACTTCTTCTTAGCCTCTTTGCGGCGTACATACTCATCCACATAACGAACCCCTTTACCTTTGTATGGCTCAGGCGGACGGAAAGCGCGTATTTCAGCAGCTACCTGACCGACCTGTTGCTTGTCAGCACCAGACAGGATAATAGTGGTGTTATTTGGAGTTTCAGCTTTTACGCCAGCAGGCAGTTGGTAATCGATCGGGTGTGAAAAACCCAGTGTCAGGTTAACAACGTCGCCTTTAACGGCGGCACGGTAACCGACACCGATCAGCTGCATGGTTTTCTGAAACCAGTGCTGACACCTGTGACCATGTTATTGACCAGAGCACGCGTTGTACCGGATAGCGCAATAGACTGTTTGCCGCCATCACGGGCTACAAATACAACTTTGCCTTCATTCAGTTCAACACCCACTGAAGGATGCACTTCCAGACTTAACTGACCGTTGCTACCCTTGACAGCAACCTGCTGCCCCTGGATTTTTACCTCAACACCTGCAGGTACGACAACGGGATTCTTTGCTATACGTGACATCAGAACTCCCCTTAGAATACCGTACAGATGACTTCACCACCGATACCGGCTTGACGTGCAGCGCGATCGGTCATGACACCTTTACTGGTAGAGATAATTGCTACACCAAGACCATCAGAGACTTTGGGCAGCTTAGCAACGTGACGGTATATACGTAAGCTCGGCTTACTGACACGCTTAATCTCTTCAATTACCGGTCTGCCTTCGAAGTATTTCAACTCGATAGTCAGTACCGGCTTGCTTTCACCTTCCACACTGTAGTCAGTGATATAGCCTTCCTCTTTCAGCACCTTGGCAATAGCCAGCTTGTGCTTTGAAGATGGCATGGTGACAGCAGGCTTTTCAGCCATATTACCGTTGCGGATACGGGTAAACATGTCCGCGAGGGTATCTTGCATACTCATGCTTATTTCCTCAGTTGTGCAGCGCAGTGCGGTAGCAGGAAAAAACTCCTGCCCTGTCCACTGAGCTTACCTTTAACAAGCCTTACCAGCTTGCTTTCGTTAGACCTGGTACGTCACCACGCATCGCAGCTTCACGCAACTTAATGCGTGAAAGGCCGAACTTACGGTATACACCGTGTGGACGACCTGTAATCTGACAGCGGCGGCGCTGACGAACCGGACTGGCATCACGTGGCAGCTTTTGCAAAGCAACCTGTGCATCCCAACGCTCATCTTCCGAGCTTTCAGGATTTACAATGAGTGCCTTCAGCTCAGCGCGCTTAACTGCATATTTTGCAGCCAGCTTTTCACGCTTTGCCTCACGGTTTTTCATAGATACTTTAGCCATTGTTCTACCCCTGATTATTTACGGAACGGGAACTGCAGGGCTTCCAGCAGTGCACGGCCTTCGTCGTTTGACTGGGCTGTAGTGGTGATCGTGATATCCAGACCACGCAGCTTATCAACCTTGTCATAGTCGATTTCCGGGAAAATGATCTGCTCTTTCACACCCATGCTGTAGTTTCCGCGTCCGTCAAATGACTTCGGGTTCAAACCACGGAAGTCCCTGATACGGGGGATAGAAACATCAACCAGACGATCGAGAAATTCCCACATACGCTCTCCGCGCAGGGTCACTTTACAACCGATCGGCCAGCCTTCACGGACTTTAAAGCCCGCAATGGATTTACGTGCTTTGGTAACAACTGGCTTCTGACCCGCAATCGCAATCATATCGGCCACAGCATTTTCAAGCTGTTTCTTGTCGCCAAGAGCTTCACCAACACCCATATTCAGGGTGATTTTGCTGACACGTGGAACAGCCATGATGTTCGGGCTATTCAACTCTTCTTTAAGCTTAAGCTTCAGTTCGCTTTCGTACAGCGCTTTTAATCTAGACATTGCACCAACCTCTCTTACTTATCGCCAACGACGATTTCGCCGTTAGACTTGTAGAAGCGTACCTTGGTGCCGTCTTCAAGCTTTCTGAAGCCTACACGATCACCTTTGCCGGTAGCAGGATTAAAAATGGCGACATTTGAAACAGCCAAAGCCGCTTCTTTTTCCAATATGCCACCCTGCTGACCTAACATCGGGTTCGGTTTAACATGCTTTTTGATCATGTTAATGCCGGATACGATCAGGCGGTCGTCAGACAGAACGCGCATAACTTTGCCACGCTTGCCTTTATCTTTACCTGCGATCACGATGACTTCATCGTCGCGACGAATTTTACGCATTAGTTACCTTCCTTTCCTACTACCCTCTCATGCTCAAAAACGCCAAGCCCTTTCGGGAATGGCGTTTTCGAATCAACTAGCTTAAAAAGCAGTTAACTCAGAGCACTTCAGGCGCCAGGGAAATGATCTTCATGAACTTCTCAGTACGAAGTTCACGCGTTACTGGGCCGAAGATACGCGTACCGATAGGAGCACCGTTGTTATTCAGCAGAACTGCTGAATTAACATCGAAACGGATGATGGAACCATCCGGACGACGGACACCTTTACGGGTACGTACTACGACAGCTTTAAGAACCTGACCTTTCTTCACCTTACCACGCGGAATTGCTTCCTTAACGGTGACCTTGATGATATCACCAACACCGGCGTAGCGACGGTGAGAACCGCCCAGGACCTTAATACACTGTACTCGCTTGGCACCGCTGTTATCAGCGACATCAAGCATCGATTCAGTCTGAATCATGGTCTACCCCACAAAACTGTTATACCAGCCGTCCAATGACAGCCGGAGTAATGGAGCAAAGGCGCATAAGTTTACACCTCTGCGGCAGGCTCTTCAACTGCCATTAACGCTTTATTTGCCTGTTCTTCAATTTGAACCAGTACCCATGTCTTGGATTTGGATAAAGGACGTGACTCCTGAATCGTTACCAGATCACCGATACGGCAAGCATTATCAGCATCGTGAGCATGCAGCTTGGTGGAGCGACGAACAAACTTACCGTAAATCGGGTGTTTTTCTTTGCGCTCTACCAGCACCGTGATGGTTTTATCCATCTTGTCACTGACGACCTTACCGGTCACAGTACGAATACGTTTTTCTGCGCTCATTTATGCACCTGCCTTTTGCTTAAGAACAGTTTTGACGCGAGCAATATCGCGACGTACCTGGCCTAAAAGGTGATTTTGAGCCAGCTGACCGGTCGCTTTTTGCATGCGCAGATTAAACTGGTCTTTCAGAAGACCCAGCAGCGTCTGCTGAAGCTCCTCTGCAGTCTGTTCACGCAGTTCAGTCGCTTTCATTACATCACCGTCCGTTTAACTATGGTTGTAGTTACAGGCAGCTTTGCAGCAGCCAGAGCGAAGGCTTCAGATACCAGCTGTTCGCTGACACCGCTGATTTCAAACAGCACCTTACCTGGCTGGATCTGTGCAACCCAGTATTCTACGTTACCCTTACCTTTACCCATACGTACTTCAAGGGGCTTGGTCGTGATCGGCTTATCCGGGAACACCCGGATCCAGATCTTACCACCACGCTTTACATGACGCGTCATGGTACGACGAGCCGCTTCGATCTGACGCGCTGTTATACGACCGCGACCGGTCGCTTTCAGCGCGTACTCACCAAAGCTGACCTTGCTGCCACGCTGCGCCAGGCCGCGGTTACGGCCTTTCATCACCTTGCGGTACTTAAGTCGTTTTGGTTGCAGCATTGACGTTTACCTCACTTAGTTCCTTTCTTCTTGGGAGCGTTCTTCTCGGCACGTACCTGTTCGATACCACCGAGCACTTCACCCTTGAAGACCCAGACTTTAACGCCAATCACACCATATGTTGTGTGCGCCTCGTAGGTTGCGTAGTCAATGTCCGCACGCAGCGTATGCAAAGGTACACGACCTTCACGATACCACTCAGTACGTGCAATCTCGGCACCGCCAAGACGACCGCCAACCTGAATTTTGATACCCTTAGCGCCGACACGCATGGAGTTCTGCACCGCACGCTTCATAGCGCGACGGAACATAACACGGCGTTCCAACTGACTGGCAACGCTTTGCGCAACCAGTTTGGCATCTAGGTCTGGCTTACGAACTTCTTCAATGTTGATGTGCACAGGCACACCCATCATCTCAGAAACCGTAGAACGCAGTACTTCAACATCTTCACCCTTTTTGCCGATCACGATACCGGGACGGGCTGTGTGGATGGTGATTTTAGCGTTCTGAGCCGGACGTTCAATATCTATGCGACTTACAGACGCATTCTTAAGCTTCTGCTCAAGGTAGCTACGCACCTTGAGATCATTCAGCAGCTTAACAGCATAGTCTGACTTGTCAGCGTACCACACCGAAGTGTGGTCTTTGACGATGCCGAGACGTATACCGGTTGGGTTAACTTTCTGACCCATTTCGAAATCTCCTAGCCGTCAGCTTCTTAGTCAGCCACTTTTACAGTGATGTGTGCGGTGCGCTTCAGAACTCTGTCTGCGCGACCCTTTGCACGTGGCCGAATGCGTTTCATGGTCATACCTTCGTCAACGAAGATAGCAGAAACGCGCAACTCGTCCACGTCAGCACCTTCGTTATGCTCAGCATTTGCTATAGCGGAGTCGAGCACCTTCTTGACCAGATCAGCACCTTTCTTATTGCTGAACGTCAGGATATCCAGAGCTTCGCCCACAGATTTACCACGGATCTGATCTGCGACCAGACGGGCCTTCTGGGCGGAGATGCGGGCGCCGATATGTTTGGCGACTATTTCCATCATCTATCCTCCCTTACTTCTTCTTGGCCTTCTTGTCGGCTGCATGACCGCGGAATGTACGTGTAGCAGCAAACTCACCTAATTTATGACCGACCATGTCCTCAGTGACAAACACTGGAACGTGCTGGCGGCCGTTATGTACTGCAATTGTCAAACCCACAAAATTCGGAAAAATCGTGGAACGACGCGACCAGGTTTTGATCGGACGTTTTTCATTTGCTTCAATTGCAGCCTCTACCTTCTTCAACAGGTGAAGGTCGATAAATGGACCTTTCTTCAGTGAACGTGGCACAGCTGTATCCCCTTATTTAGCGCTACGACGGCGTACGATAAGTTTATTGGTACGCTTGTTCTTGCGAGTTTTATGACCTTTAGTCGGGACGCCCCATGGAGAGACCGGATGACGGCCACCAGAGGTACGACCTTCACCACCACCATGAGGGTGATCGACCGGGTTCATTGCTACACCGCGAACTGTCGGGCGCACACCACGCCAGCGTTTAGCACCGGCTTTACCCAGCTGACGCAGGGAATGCTCGGAGTTGCTGACTTCACCCAGTGTGGCGCGACAATCAACAAGCACTTTACGCACTTCACCAGAACGCAGACGCAGAGTGGCATAAGCCCCTTCACGCGCGACCAGCTGTGCAGAAGCACCCGCAGAACGTGCCATCTGAGCGCCTTTTCCAGGCTTCAGTTCGATACAGTGTACGGTACTACCCAGTGGGATATTACGCAGTGTCATGGTGTTGCCAACTTTAATATCGACAGCTTCACCTGATACTACTTTAGATCCCGCCTGCAGACCTTTCGGTGCAATGATGTAACGACGCTCACCATCGGCATACATAACCAAGGCGATGTGCGCAGTACGGTTAGGATCATACTCAATGCGCTCTACAGTGCCCTGAATACCATCCTTATTGCGACGGAAGTCGACGATACGATAATGATGCTTGTGGCCACCACCGATATGACGGGTAGTGATACGACCATTATTGTTACGACCGCCGGTTTTGCTTTTCTTTTCGACCAGTGCGGCGAAAGGCTTACCCTTATGCAGGTCAGCGCTGACTACCTTAACGACATGACGACGTCCGGCAGAGGTCGGCTTTGATTTAACGATTGCCATGATCTAACCCCTTCTTATTCGCCAGCCATGAAATCAATTTCAGAGCCATCAGCCAAACGAACATAGGCCTTACGAACATCATTTCGTTTACCCAAACCACGCGCAGTGCGCTTGGTTTTGCCTTTGACGTTCAGTACATTGACGCCGTCAACTTTTACATTGAACAGCTCTTCAACGGCTCTTTTGATTTCAGGCTTAGTAGCATCTGGTGCCACCCGAAATACGACCTGCTGTGATCCGTCAGCAACAATAGTTGCTTTCTCAGAGATGTGCGGACCCAACAACACTTTAAAAATGCGTTCCGGATTCATGCCAGCACCTCATTGATTTTATTCAGAGCAGCAGCTGTAACAACGACTTTATCGAAACCGATCAGACTGACCGGATCGATAGCCGCTACGTCACGCACATCAACGTGCGGAACATTTCGTGCAGCCAGATACAGATTGACTTCAACTTCTTCAGTGATCACCAGTGCATTGCTGAGCTCAAGCTCTTGCATTTTTGCAATGAACTGTTTGGTCTTAGGCACTTCCATCTGGAAACCTTCAACAACAACCAAACGATCCTGTCGAACCAGCTCAGAAAGGATGCAACGCATGGCAGCGCGATACATCTTCTTGTTTACTTTCTGCGAGAAGTCACGTGGACTTGCGGCGAAAGTAACACCACCGGAGCGCCACAGCGGCGAACGGATAGTACCCGCACGGGCACGACCTGTTCCTTTCTGACGGAATGGCTTAGCGCCACCGCCGGATACTGCGGAACGATTTTTCTGTGCTTTGGTACCCTGACGGCCACCTGCCATATAGGCAGTTACCACCTGGTGAACCAGAGACTCATTAAACTCTTTGCCAAATATCAGTTCGGATACTTCGACCGAACCGTTGGCTCCTGTCAGATTTATATTCATGTTAACCCCTTCAGCCGCGTGCTTTTACAGCAGGTTTAACGATGACGTCACCGCCGGTTGCACCAGGAATGGCGCCCTTAACCAGCAGCAGGTTACGCTCAGCGTCTACACGCACAACTTCAAGAGTTTGTACTGTGCAACGCTCATCACCCATGTGACCTGCCATCTTTTTGCCCTTGAACACACGCCCCGGAGTCTGACACTGACCTATGGAGCCCGGAGCACGGTGAGAAAGCGAGTTACCGTGTGTCGCATCCTGAGTTCGGAAATTCCAGCGCTTAACTCCACCCTGAAAACCCTTACCCTTACTACGACCGGTCACATCGATTTTCTGACCTGCTTCGAAGCGCTCAACCGTTAGCGCATCGCCAACGTTGATTTCTTCATCACCGGAGAGACGGAACTCCCACAAACCGCGACCTGCTTCTACCCCTGCTTTCGCAAAGTTTCCGGCTGCCGGCTTAGTCAGGCGATTAGCCTTCTTAGCACCGGTTGTCACCTGAATAGCAGCGTAACCGTCAGTTTCAACGGTTTTGACGCATGTCACGCGGTTCGGATCCACCTCGATGACAGTGACTGGCACGGACACGCCATCTTCTGTGAAGATACGGGTCATGCCCGCTTTACGTCCGATAAGTCCTACAGACATTTTAATACCTCTTGCCAGTTGAGTACGGGGCTGTAACCCACTATGGCCGCCCATTACAGAGCATTCCTCAAATAGCGCTTCATTAAATGTTAATTAATTCTGCGCAGCTTGTTTAGCCCAGGCTGATCTGCACTTCTACACCCGCAGCGAGATCCAGCTTCATCAAAGCATCAACTGTTTTTTCAGTTGGCTCGACGATGTCCAGAACACGTTTATGCGTACGGATTTCATATTGATCACGTGCATCTTTGTTCACGTGAGGTGAAACCAGTATGGTAAAACGCTCTTTGCGAGTAGGAAGTGGGATCGGACCATGCACCTGTGCGCCCGTCCGTTTCGCAGTTTCAACAATCTCCTGCGCGGATGAGTCGATCAGGCGATGATCAAAAGCCTTCAGACGAATTCTGATTTTTTGGTTCTGCATTCTGATCACGCATTTCCTGTTAATTTTATTACGGCAATAGCCGACCTCCCCTTACATGAGGGGACGCAAATTATACTTATACCGCGCCTTGAGTTCAAGCCCAACGGTATAGTTTTTAACCAACCACATTTTCAATGTTACATCGCCGCTCCTGCGCATCCATGCGCCCGCGGCATACCGTACATCCTGTACATAAAAAAACCCTCCGTAGAGGGTTTTTAGAATGACTAAAACTTAGTCAAGAATTTTCGCAACAACACCCGCACCCACTGTACGACCGCCTTCGCGGATCGCAAAGCGCAGGCCTTCTTCCATTGCAATCGGGTTGATCAGCGTAACAGTCATCTGCACGTTGTCGCCCGGCATTACCATCTCAACACCTTCTGGCAGTTCACACGCGCCAGTGATGTCTGTGGTACGGAAGTAGAACTGTGGACGGTAGCCTTTAAAGAATGGCGTATGACGACCACCCT
>NZ_JRLB01000103.1 GCF_000764495.1 Nitrincola sp. A-D6 | reverse complement strand
GCCGGGTAGGTGTCCATGATAAGGGTTTCTTGCAGGTCATTAATGACTTGATGCGGTGTTTTACGAATAGTGGGCTGTAGCATCAGCAGGACATTATGCACTACCTCATTCAGAGAACAACGACGCTGCTGAGAAGTGGTCTGATCCACCGCAACCTGTTTGAAGCTGTTAATTAATTCGGCCGCACGCTGCAAGTTTCGTGTCAGAATATCGGTGGTCTGCTCTCCCTGTTCAATAAATGTCATCAGATCAGAACGGCGCATCCCCTGTGCTACTTTGCGTCGTAACTCCTCATAGTCACCACGAAAACGCGATGAAGCCATCACCGCATTACCGACTGGCGTATTCAACTCATGCGCAATACCCGCAACCAAATTACCCAAAGCGGCTAATTTTCCTGATTGAATCAGCTCCTGCTGGGCCACTTCAAGATCACCAATCGCTTGCTCCAATTCCAAAGTACGCTCTTTAACTCGAAGGTCCAACTCACGGTTCAGACGAATCTGCTGTTGTTGCAAATGGTGTGTTTGGGTCACATTGTCGTACACCATGACCAACATTTTTTCATTCCCCAACTCAATGGTTGAAGCAGACACCGACGCCAAAAAAACTGACCCATCAGCCCGCTGCAACCAAACCTGAAACTGGTTCACGCCTCCCTGATCTAAAATCTGCTGAGTGACACGCTGTCGATCAGAGTCAGAACACCACCACCCCACCGCTTCACCATTCGACCCAAGCACCTGTGATTGAGTGTAACCAAACTCCCTTAACCAGGCTTTATTGACACGTTTGGTTTTAAAGTGATCTTGCTGGTAACTGGCGACAGCCATAGGACTAGGTGCGGCATTAAAGATTGTTTCCAATTGATTGCGGCTTCTGTTGAGTGCAGATTCGCGCTGCCGAACATAACGTAAAGCGATCACCAAACTGACCGATAAAACCAATCCCGATACCACTATTAGTATCGAAATGCTGCGGGTATTTCGGCTGATCAAATCAGAGTGCAAGGCCTCCATACCGGTATAAGTGTTTTGCATCGGTAGCATCAACACAAGCGTCCATTCAGTGTTGAACAGTGATAAGGGCAGCTGCTTAACGAGATAGGTCTCCTCATCTGACTGATAGGCTTTTTCGTCACTCGATGCCAGATAGTTTGCTAGTTCGGGACTGATTTGATCGAGGTATTGACCCCTAGCATCTGGATAATCAGAGGCTGCCAGAATACGTTGCTGCTGACTTAGCAGAAGCAGTTTTGCCTGGCCCGCAAAAACCGGACTAACAAGATGTAGGGCAGCTCGCTGAAAAGAATCCAGGTTCAGGTCTACTCCAGCAACCCCGGCAAACTTGTCATTGACAAGAATGGGTTTAGTCAGCGATATCATATCAATCAGTTCACCCGGATTGAGTTCCCAGGCATAGGGCTCAGTCAAACAGGGAGCCAACTGTTCTTTAGGGCAGAGATACCACTCGGATTCGCGTTGACCGAAGGCATCTCTGACTTCAGAGTACTTTGAGGCTGCATCAGGACTAGGATAAAAAACAATCCCCTGAGCCTCCCGAACCCAATACACCTCCAAAGAGCCTTGAGCTGAGCTATGTTCACCAACACCTGCATAGACACTGTCCATACCATCGTAAGACTCAGTTTCAAAATGCACATAAGCGGAACTAACCAAAGAATTAGCTACCAGAGAAGCGGCTGTAAGCTTCTGCACCTGCAGGCGATTCAACTGCCCCTGTTGTTTGGCCGTTTGACCCAACAACGAAGCCAGGAGTTCAGAACTCTGCCCTGCCTGTTCCATAAAAGTAAGCAGATTGTCACCCAAAGCTTCGGCATTCAACTCTAGTTGTTCGTTTAATGACTCCTGCAACAATGCGACAGAAGCCGCTTCGCTTTCGCGATTAGCTTTTTGCAGCAGAAACAACGCAAGAAACAAAATTAAACCAAGTGACAGCACCAACAACGCAGTCGCTGACAAGAGTGATTGAGCAGAACGAGAAAGGCACTTCATCCGTTACTTGCCTGATTCACAAACTGTGCTGGTCAGTATGAATTTTGATCCACTCATCCAGTGCATCAATTTTCATCGGTCGAGCAATTAAATATCCCTGCCCCTGGTCACAGTTGAGTTTGATAAGTTCATTCAATTGTGCATCCGTTTCAATCCCTTCAGCTAACACCCGCATATTGAGACGCTGTCCCAGAGTCAATATCGTTTGCGCTATACGGTAACCCGATGTCGATGTGGTAAGTTTATCAATAAAGGAGCGATCAATTTTCAAACAATCTACATGCAGCCTTTCCAGGTAGGAGAGTGAAGAAAACCCAGTGCCGAAATCATCAATCGATATAGTGATTCCCATCTCCCGCAACGCCTTGAATTTATCGATCATTTCATCAGCATAGCTCATGGATACTGACTCAGTGATTTCCAGATCCAAATGCTGACCTTCCAGCCCTTGCTCATGCAGACAAGCCTTCACCCGATCTACAAAGTCAGGTTGTTGAAATTGCAACGGCGATACATTAACAGCCACGCGAAAACCCGGTTGAGCTCGGCAGAGATCTGCACAATCAAACAAAGCTCGGCGCAGTACCCATTCACCGAGTTTAACAATCAAACCAGATTGTTCAGCCAGTTCGATAAAGACGGCGGGTGATATCATCTGACCGGACTCATCCATCCAGCGCACCAAGGCTTCTACACCTATCAGTTGGCCCGACTTCAGGTGTATCTGTGGCTGATAAACCAGGTACAAGCGATGATGATCCAGGTCCTGCTTAAGTGACGAGAGCATACTCACCCGCTCTCGCAACGAACAAATCATTGCATCACTGAATGTAATAGCCTGCCCCATACCCATCTTTTTAGCCCGTTTGAGGGCCAGCGTCGCGTGACCTAGCATTTCTGGTGGTGCCAGCTCTTTATGGCAATGTGCTATTCCCATACAAAAGCTCAAGGGCGTTTCCACACCTTCAATTACCAGAGTACGGGATATCAGCTGACTGCGTAATATTTCTTCAACCAGGCTACCTGTACTGCCGACAATCAGAGCAAACTGATCTGCACTTAGCCGGGCCACCCCTTCGGTCATTGGCAGGTGTTGCAGTAGTGCGGCAAAATCGATGAGAAAACGATCCGCGTAGTAAGCACCAAAGGTATCGTTTATCATAGAGAAATTATCAATATCTAGCAGTACCAGTGCATAGCCATCACCTTTCCCCTCTGCCTTAATCTCCAAAGCACGCAGCAAACCATTTCGGCTTAATAGCCAGTAAGATGGTCTTCGTAAGCCAACTTTTCCAGTTGATCCAGTTGACGATAGCTGCGTGCTGCCGTCATCAAGCACGTATACAAGCGCTCCCGGGTCAACTCAGTTTTGGTTTTGTAATCATTGATATCATAACGCTGGATCGTTTCCAGCTCCGGCGCATAGCCCGGCTGCCCGGTTCTGAGGATAATTCTAAGCTTAGTACGACGCAGACTATGTCGAATCCGATGCACCAGTTGCAAACCGGCATCTTCAGATTCCATCACAACATCCAGTAGCATTGCAGCTATATCAGGATCATGCAGCAGGATGTCATACGCCTCTTGACTGTTGTACGCATGCTGCACCAGCAGTTGATCCTCATCAAAGCAAAGCCCCTTGAGTAACAACTCAGTCATCAGATGAACATCTTCATCATCATCAACCACCAGGAGTTTAAACGTATGTTGCTTAGGTGAGCGACTCACTGAAGCGTCTGTCAACGCAGGAGTGCTGCTATTCGCATCAACATCATCCAGAAACTCAAACAGCTGATCACTCATAAAGTGTACCTCAGAGATCAAAATGTCAGTAAGGCCGCATCAAGACGTTGTAAACAGGCCTGCTTTTCGGTGTCAGAAAGCCAGCTACCAGTAAAACTGTTACGCATTAATTGTACAATCTGATCAGTAGTGATAGGCACACTTTCCAATAGAGCATGAAAATTATCCATCACATAACCACCAAAGTAGGCGGGATCATCGGAATTGATCGTTACCAAGAGACCAGCATCCAAAAATTTTAATATAGGATGCTGTGACATTTTTGTCACCACGCAGAGCTTCAGATTGGACAAGGGGCAAACCGTCAGAGGAATTTGCTCATTGCGTAAGCGCTCGATCAGTGCTGCATCTTCCAGTGAGCGGTTTCCATGATCAATCCTCTGTACCTTTAACAGATCCAGCGCCTGCCAGACATAGTCCGGCGGACCCTCTTCACCGGCATGGGCGGTGACCCGCAAGCCCAGCTCACGACAACGCGCAAACACCCGGGCAAATTTTTCCGGTGGATGGCCGAGTTCAGATGAGTCCAGACCGACACCATCAATATGCTCCAGCCAGGGCATCGCCTGCTCCAGCGTATCGAAAGCACTCTGCTCAGACAGGTGACGCAGAAACGACATAATCAACCTGAAACTGATTCCCAGCTGTGTTTCACCCTCACAAAGCGCACGATAGATCCCCTGAAACTGGGTTTCAAAGCTGATATCACGCTGCAAATGCGCCTGGGGATCGAAGAAAATCTCTGTATGGATAACGCCATCGGCAGCAATTTTTTGCAGATAAGCCAGGTCAGGTCATAAAAATCCTGCTCAGTCTGCAGTACCGACATGCCTTGGTAATAGAGATCAAGAAACTCTTGCAGATTAGTAAACTGATAGGCCTGACGCAGAGCGTCCACACTGGCATAGGGAAGCGTAATACCATTGCGCTCAGCCAGTTGAAACATCAGCTCCGGTTCCAGGCTGCCCTCGATATGCAGATGCAGTTCAGCTTTAGGTAAAGCGGCTGCAAGTTGTTGAAGTTGTGTTTTCGTCATAGGCTTTACCTGTTCTAATCATTTTTTCAGATGCTACAAGCTTACACCACCTCGGTAATGTATTTCTTTTTCAACAGTCTCCAGAATACAACTGCAAACGCCGTTAACGGAATCGCCAGAATCATGCCGAGGACGCCTCCAAGTGCAGCGCCCCAGAAGAACACTGCGAAAATGATAAGCGCTGGATGCAATCCTGTGCGATTACCCATAATTTTTGGAGTGAGGAAATAACCTTCAATTACCTGCACCACAGCGAACACAACCAGCACCAGTAGCAAGGATGCAACGCCGCCATCCTCACCGAAATAGGCCATCGGCAGTACAACACTCAGACCCACGATACTTCCCAGGTAAGGAATAATATTGAGAAGCCCCAGAGTGAAGCCAATTACAATACTGTAGGGAAACCCTACTAGCGTAAAACCTACAGCAAAAAGCACACCTTGAATCAGCGCAATAATGATCTGACCACGAAAAAACGTTAGCAGGATGCCAACAAACTGTTCAAACAGATAGATCACATCTTCTCTGGTGTCTTTCTTGAGAAAAGGCAGAAATTCACCAATCTGCCTGGGCTCAAACGGCTTTGCCATAAGAAAGAAAGCTAAATAGAGAGGCAGCCCAGCCCAGGCGAACAATCCCACCACGGATTGAAACATCTGAACCACAGGCTGCGACATGCGCCCCCATAAATCCTGAAATACCTTAGCCACCATATCAACAGGGTTTTCAAGCAGCTTATCAACCTCGGCCATCAACCCGTACTTCTCCAATAGCGCGGTAACTTGCGGCGAAACAGAACGCCCGGCCTCAAGCGTAGCATTTAGCATAGAGGGTAAGTCATCGAATAACTGTAGCAATTGATCGGCAGCAATGGCACTAACAAACCAGATAGAGACACCCAGTGGAATGAGTCCGGAAAGAAAAAAAAACAACCACTCCCCCGGCCCGGGATCCGCGGCAAACCCTAACCAAGACGCTGTAATATGGGCGTAATAACATTGTCAGAATGACCGCAACTACCGGAGGCAGTAATACATTCTGAAACGCCCCAACAAAGCGTGCCAGCCCCCACACACTCAAGCTGAAAACCACCAACAGTATTAATACGGATCCTAGTGTTATCGCTGCGGCGACTGTCGCACGCTGCCTTGGACCCAATTCGAGTTCTTTAAACATCCAGTCTCCTGACGTAGTTTGCTTTAACCTTATCTTGATAGGATAAACATTACAGTCGTTGCTAATACTAATTCTCTGGCAACTTTATCAAGCCCCAGCCGAAAACAGTATCATGCTCGGGAGGTCCCAGATCTTCACTATAACTTCGCATAGTCTCATAAAGCACATGACGTGACATATTAGGATTGATACTAAGATAATTTGCTGCCACCGCCACAGCGTAAGGCACAGCAAACGAAGTGCCCGAACGGTATTGACCAGAGCCTTCGCTGCTCGCCGTCCAGATATCTACACCGGGGGCAGAAAAATCCAGATAATTTCCTTGGTTTGCAAAGGGGTAGATACGATTTGCAGCATCAATAGCCGTAATCGCAAAAACCTTCGGGTGTGCCGCAGGAAAAGCAGCAGTGTGCTGGAGTTTATCATTACCGGCTGCAGCAAAGATCAGCGCACCCTGACCTGTTATCAAATCCAGAAACTTATCTAACACGGCATTTTGACGCGAACCAGACAAGGAAATATTGATCAGCCTGACCTGATGCGTCATCAGCCAGTCAAGTGCGCGTACCATTGACTCAGTGGTTGCAACAGCACTGTAATCAAACTGCTCCAGTACTGATGCAGCAACCAATTCAACATCTGTCAGCAATCCTTTAAATGCCGGGACTTGCTGGTTTCCTGCCAGTAGCACAGCAATAGCTGTCGCGTGGTTTTTATCTGCACTGGCTCGCCCCCGATAAAACGACTGCTGATGAATGTTTTGCCCAACCAGACTAAGATGATCCAGTGCAATATCACCATCAATCATACCCACTTTGAGTGGTGTAGTTGAGGTAAACTCATAACTATTGAAAAGCTGCCAGTTAATTTTTTCCTTGGCATATAAGCGCGGTTCAGCCGAAATTTGATAATGATGGTTTCGATCCACTTCCGCAAAAGGAAACTCACGACGCAACTGCTGTATTGCAGTTTCCAACTGACGTACATCAGTTCTAATGATAAGCAAACTTTGTTGCAATTGCTGCAAGCTGTGTTGATCAACAATGCTATAGCCCTGATCCTCAACCTCTTTTTTTACAGCCAATAAAAAATCAGTTTCCATTAATAAGATGATCTCACCGGCATTATGATCCGGGTGCTCCGCAGATACTGTATTCAGTGCAAATGCACAGGTACGAACTGTTACAGAGATAGGTCGTGGATAGGCGGCTGATTCGGCTTGTACAAATACCGAGTACACCTGTTGAGGTTTAATTCTGTTATCGGAGGGGAGTAGAAACACAGGTTGCTGGTTCTGCTGACTGACAGGGTGCAGTTGAATAAATACTGTATCAACTTGTATAAACCACTGGTTGTTTGCTTGTACGGCATCAAGTGTTACAGGTAAAGTAACAAGTTGACCTGGATAGGTACACTGCTCTGCTGAAGGGCGAAGCCCTATAGCGTCTCGTGGTGTTTGGCGTTCTGGCAGCAACATGTTCTGCTGCACCGGTGCTGTTCTGCGTGCGTTCGCGCTATCCTCAGATCGAGTCTGAGCACAGACAACTGACACCCCCAGGCTGAAACACAAACAGAAGACCAGCAAGATTGTTTTCAATTTATTCTTCCTGCAGTGATTCAATAACGGCTTGAGCTTTCAGCCAGACAATCACTTCATCTGGCTCACCCTGAATAATCAGTTGATAGATGCCCAGAGCCGAAGGACCATCGATAATGCGACTATTGGCTTGCAATAATACAGCCCGAATTTGTGCTTCAGTGGCTTCCGGAGCAAAGGCGACGGTTATCCGAGTGCCACTAACCCCAACATCCTGCATACCACTGGCAGGATGATAGGTTTCAGGCTCATCCATTTGCAGTGTCACCAACATTTGCACCAGCAACAAGACGGATGCTGCAATCGCCGCAACGCGCCAGCCGTGCACTGACTTACTCGGCTTGGTTTTTTTCAATTGGCGTTGCAAGCGTTTCAGGCCCAGCTCACCAGGACTGCTGATACTGCCAGACTGGCTTTGAAGCTGTTTACGCAAACTGTCCAGAAAATCGAGTTCCTGTTGTAGCTCTGGGTAATCAGCCAGGGCTTGCTCGACATTATCAACTTCCGTGTCAGTCAAGGTTCCGTTCAGATAATATGGCAGTAGCTTCTCGCATCGAGTTTAGCCATCATGGTAAATCCCCCTATCAGACGTGACAGGCATTTTTTCATTACTTGCTTAGCGTGAAACATTCGGGTTTTAACGGTATTTTCAGGACAACCTACAACCATGGCGATATCGCTGTAGGACATTTCTTCAAAAAAAGTCAGATCCATTACAGCTCGATGATCGATGGACAAGGTCTGGATACAATGCCGAATCTGCTCTGCCTGCTCACCGCCAATCAGACAACTCAGGACGGCTGGACTTTCGTCAGCAATTTCTGCCATAGCTTCATCCTCCAGTTGTTTTGGTCTTATTTTCCTCAGGCGATCCACTACCTTGTAATAGGCAATACTAAACAGCCAGGTAGAGACTTTGGAGCGTCCCTGAAAACTGCCAGCTTTATGCCAGACTTCCAGAAAAACTTCGTTGAGAATATCAGCCGCTTCAAAGGCATCATGCAATTTGGTTTGAATAAAATTAAACAAACGTGATTCATAACGACGATAGAACACAGCCAAAGCCTCTTCATCTCCCCTGGCAATTTGTTTTAATAACATCTCATCTGAATCAGCCATAAACGTTATGGCGTTTGTATGGTTTGTTTAGGAGAGATGCCAATTACCTTCCCCTGTGTGTCGAAAGCCCGCAACTGCCATTGGTAAGAAGATAAGGGCGACAGCAATCCAGAGTCATTGACGTCAAAGCCAGTTGCAGCTCTGTTGCTGGAACCAGTTTTCCGGTCACCGGCACACTCTGTTGTGGTGCAAATACTTCGACCTGGTATGCATGTGCATTAGTAACCGGCTGCCATTTAAACAGAGTATCGGCATCCAACAGTGCATTTTCCAAAGGCTGATCAACGCTAATCATTTCAGGTTTGACCTGTGACGATGAACCGCTGCCATCCACCACAAAATAACGCAGAATCGGAATATCTATCTGAGCAGTGGTATCCTGAACCGAAAAAGCCAGCAGATAGAGGCCTTGCTGGCCGGTCGGTAGCGTTGGGCTGACAACACGAGTCCGACCTTCACCAGAACTGATCAAGCTTTGACGAACGACTTGCAGTACACGACCGTCGCTACTCCCCAGACTGACTGTCGGATCGATAAGCCGCCACTCGCCCTGCAACACTCCACTGCTTTGAAAGGTGATATTAGCAACGGCACGAAGTTCGGTATGTTGTTCAACTACATCGGTACGGGCCGTATTCTCAAAGGCCAGATCTATGCGTCTGACAACAAGGCCCTCTGCACTGCTACCGCCAGAGTATGCGCCCAGACTGCCAGTCCCCAGCCTTTGACCATCATCAAACAAACGCACTATTCGCACACTACCGGCCGGACTATTAGCAATGCGTCGTGCCAGGCCCACATTGACATCAATGACTTCATTGAAGTTAAGCGTGGCACTTTGATTTGAAGACAGAACGGAAGTCTGGCTGAGCATACCACCGACCGTCGCCACCGTCGTACCATTTATCTGTAACACGGCATTTGCCGAGCTGACCTGACGGCTAAATGGACCCGGTGCTGTGGTATCAGTTTCAGTGCGATTAACCCGCCACACTATATTCAATGGCGTGGAGCTGTTTACCGCTAGCGTCACACTGCCAGGACTGGCATTGACTGAATTAACATCTGCCTGTACCTGAGCGCTTAACCCTGCGATGAATAACAGCAGACTAAAAACCACCAGCCAGAGGTGCGCTGATACGCAAGGTGGCGAACACCTGATATCTGTCCCGGCCATTGGCATATGTATTTTTTCCATGATTATTCTCCATTGAACCTCTGAGTGCTATAGACACTCCGGGCTTACTTTGTGAGGCTTTAAATATTGTCCACCCGAGTTGAGCATTGACCCTGTGTCTATCAGGTAAGTCGCTGTCACCACTGGAAAGGTTCAGATTATAATTCAGGTTAAAGTCGAGCTTTTCTGAAACAGATTTTGCAGCCACACCCAGGTTGATATTAGTGTTGTAGCTACGTGAGTCCTCTGCTTTGCTAGAAAAAATACCGTATTGCACATCGGTATTAAGCGACAGTCTTTCATGTACTTGCCAACCAGCCGCCAGAGACAGGAAGCGGCTGCGGGTATCGCTGCCCATTCCTGCTTTATCGTCAAAATCGGCATGTGTGTAGTTACCTGACCAGTACCAATCCTGATAATTGGAACCGCCCCCAACAGTCAGGGAACTTGCCATATTGTCGGTATCGAAGCCCAGATAGCCATCAGGCGTTTTGTGTCTATCAAGCTTGGCGGTAAATCCAGATAGTTGGAGATACGGGGTTCCCAACCAGGCCGTAGAGCCTGTTTGCTGATTAAACGCATAATTACCATTCCAGGCGAAACTGCGCAAACGATCTGTTGGCATTCCCTGTAACTTATCGACATTGTTTGTTTCATGCGATAGTTGCACATTGGCGAACAGCCTGCCCCAATAGAAATCACTGAATACCGAGGCCATATCCCGATCGGCAGCCAGCCCTGGGTTAGCTAAACTGGCAAAAAAAGTATCAATACGTTGATACTCAGCACCCACTAATAGATCGACTGGCTGATTTGCCCAACTTAGATCTGTGAACGGCCTGAGATCGATTTTCATCCGCCAGGCATCGCTGCTTTCTTTCAGGTCATCACTCACACTAATATCCGGATCAAAACGGCTGTGGGCATGTTCGCCACTGAGATTCAGTCGGCCTTGCCAATAGGATTTTTCAAGCATCAACCCCCAACCAGACCCTTTATTAAGAGCATGAGACTCACTCACTCCCAGACCCGAAGTGCTGCCTTCACCATCGTAATACATTGCCGTGATCGCTAAAGCATCCGGCCCCTCAGAAAAGGGCTGTATATTGGCTGCAAAACCCTGCAATCGGCTGCGTGGATCACTAACACCGCTAAGATGGTTACTGCCAACAATCGCATCCGGACGAACTGCAAACAGCTGGGTAGACAGGCGATTATTACTGTCACCAAACTGAAAAGATAATCCTCGCCTTTGCTGAGGAGAAAATAAAAAGCTATCCAGCCCAAGGCTGTGATGGCCTAAGTTCATAGCTGTGTGTAATGTTTCACCCTGGTGACGAGCGGCAATGGAGTACTCACCAATATCGACCGTTTTACCTGTCAGAGAGACTGATTGCTGGCTATGTAACAGATAGTTACCTTTGGCATTGATCTGCCACGGCCCCCCTTGAAACTCCGCTTCGCTAGCACCTGCACCTGACAGTTGCAGGTGCTTCGGTGCATCAATCAAATTATGGTCATGAATACGATAACTGGCCTCGATAGTGTTATTTGAAGCATAGGTTCCTGAGCGTAGCCACTGCTCAGCCTTAGCAATTTGTTGCGAATCAGGAGCTGCTGAATCAACTGCAGGCTCCCCTCGGGACTGGGTTAAGTTCCAGTGAGCCAATTGTTCACTGCTACCATCCGGATTGAGCATCACTAACCGGACTATATGGGTTCCTGGTGGCAAAGGCTCGACGGGTGCATAAAAAAAAGTTATTGTCTTGCAAGGATAAAAAAGCGGTGACATCAATACCATTTACCTCAACGACCAGCCGGGTCAGCGTGATAATATCTGTGTCTTCAGGCAGCTCTATCATGAATAACTGACCCGCGACCGGATTGATGGATAGCTTTGTCTGCCACTCACTGGCCCAAAGCATCGATGAGTGCATCGGCAACAAAATGCATAAAGCCAAGTATCGGAGTCTGATGTTCATACCAGTCATAGCTCCCTATAACAAAAAAAGCGGGACTCCTTAGAGCCCTGCTTTTTAGCTTGAATTATTTTTCTGTGTGCATATCAGTTACTATCAGCGTTTCTGTAATACAGTGGGGTCTTCCTCTATTACCCTGGGTTGAACCCGCGATGGAGCTCCAGGCTCAGGCGTAGCAGGGGGCTGAACCCTGTCAAGCTTAGGCTGGGTTTCAACTGGCTGAATACGGGATGGGCTTGGCAAGGTTGGTGATGGCTGCTGGCCAGTATAAACACCTCCCTGAGCACCCGCGGGTATGACGTTCACCTGAGGAATGCAACGATGGTTCCAGTTTGCACTGCCATAGGTTTTCCACTCACTCCACTGGTCACTGTTCACATCTTTAATTGACGCTCTTATGCTCAAAGGGTGTGAAAAGGTCTGATTGGGAGCGTCCCAACCTGAATTATTTTCCTGGTTTAATTTGCCAATCAGCGGGTAGCTGAAATCCAGATGTGCATTAACGCCATCAGCCGAGTCATACGCAATCTCCGGACTGCCGTATACCGTAGCGGTGTTATCTTTAACACTAAAACGAATCAGCCCTTTACCATTACCGCTGTAATTTATCCGAATGACTGGATCAGTGTCAGGCGTACATTTGCCAATATAGTGTGGCATATTGGGTTGGAAAGTGGCCGAATTCAGGGAGAAGGGTAAATTATGAGTGACTTGTCCTGGCAATTCAGATTGAGCCAATTGTGCACTGAGCTGAACCGGTGCAATTAAATCCGCATCACCTTTATAAATCACTGTCATCTCAATTGGAACTGATGCAAAAGCAGGTCTGCTGGTGTTGTTTGACGTATGTTTGCACCAGCCAGCCAAAGAGACAGTACGATTGACGCTAATATATTGATCTTGTCTATAAAAATCGATTTTACTACCACCCTGATTGAGGTGCTGCTGCAGCTTTTTGTTAAGCTCTTCTTCCGGGTTGAACCTGACAGCCGGATGACCCTGTTGAATTTGTGCGAGGGGTATATTGAAGCTCTGGAAATTTCCTGCCTCGGTAATTCTTTTATTGCCTTTGCCCGTGGTGAAACTGGGGTGATAGGCCGCGTCAAACAGCGTTTGCGGTGACTGAACTGAGTCCAGGAATAATGAGATCGGACCGAAGTATGCCCGGGCATTATCAAAATCTACTTTATTGTCAGCAGCGCAGCTCACATGCCCCTGAAAATCCACATCAATATGCGTTTTTTCTGCCTGCAACTGCAGAGCTTCAAGCTGTTTGTTGGCCGATACATTTTCCAGCACCACGGCATGTGGATAAATACCACCCTCAACAGAGAGGGCTACACCGCTGATATAATCAGGGTACAGATTGGCCGAAACGGTCGTTGTATTCAGCGCCATGATGAGTAGTGCCGCTGTGCTTATAACGGGTGTGGTGTTAAGTATTTTCACGGGCAAGTCTCCTTTATTAGACTTTGAGAAATATCGCTTACACCAGCTAAGTCGAGGTCACCCGTTGACAGGTTCAATTTATTTTTAGACCAGAGTCAATTCATAATAGTAGGTGATCTGTTAAAAGTGAAAATTAATGCCCGTTCTTACTACAATGCTATTGTCTATATACAGACACATATTCTGAACAAGTGTATTGGACAATCAACGCAACCCCTGCAGAGCGTCAATAACATGGCCTGCCAGGATATTGCAGGTATCCTCCGCACCCTGCCTCTGAACCAGCAGTATCTGATAATCACCCAGTGACGGCAGACCATACTCCTTACCCAGTTTACGTAGTGGAAGCTTAACCATACCGGCCGGAAAGGGAGCCACAGCAAGGTCGGCGATCATGGCTGCTGCTTGTCCCGAACAACTTTCGCTCGTATAGGCAATACGATAATCAACACCCGCCTGATCCAGAGATTTCAGTGCCATATTTCGCCAGGTACAACCTGGGTTGGCCAGAGAGACCGGCAGCGGTGTTTTCATCGCCGCAATACCGCCCTCACGCCCGGCCCATACCAAGGGTTCGGTATGCACAACCTTGCCTCGACCTGCCTCTTGCCCGTCATTACCTGCCGTAATCACGATCAGATCCAGGTCTCCCGCATCCAGTCGTTCAATCATATCGACACTGCGCCCTATCATCACATCCACCTGAGTGGCCGGGTGCGATCGGGCGAACTGAGCCAGCACGCCTGGAAGAATGCGGGTCCCCACATCATCGGAAGTTCCCAGTCGCACCGTGCCGCACAGTGATGGCGACAGAAACTGAGTAACGGCTTCTTCATTAAGCTTGAGTAAGCGCCGGCCATAGCTAAGTAGTACTTCACCATCCGGCGTCAGCCTGACCTGACGTGCCTCTCTCAAAAACAGTGTTTTGCCTAGTGTCTCTTCCAGGCGCTTGATCTGCATGCTCAGAGCCGAAGGCGTGCGAAATACCTGCGTGGCCGCACGGGTAAAGCTGCCGCTTTCAGCGATCGCGACAAATGTACGCAGTACATCTGTGTCCAGCAGTGGCAGAGAAGCCGGCATGGGAAGTGTTGATGGGGGTCGTAGGCTTGTCATATCGCTACCTTTCAATTTTTCTTAATCATGAGTGTAGTACTTTTCGTTTGATTGAACAATATCGTGCGGCCATGCTTAAACCCTAAACAGCAACGTGCAATTTCTGAATACTGATAAACGACAGTGTGACTGATCGTCAGGAGGGTAGAAAAATGACAAACCTTAACCATAAATGTGAGCTTTACCGTCAGGAAGCTGTAAAGCAAAAGCAATCTGTTAAGTCAGCTCTTCCTGACTTCTACATGCCCGCTATGCCACCATTAGGACTGATTGATGCAATTGAGAACTGGTTTAAGGCCTGGAGTCGTCGGCGCAAATTAGTGCAACTGTTAGATTATGATGATCATATGCTTGAAGACATGGGTTATACACGCGATGATTTGCTCTGGGCGGCACAACAGCCGTTAAACGTGGACGCACAGCTAGTATTACAACAACAGCGACAGAAACAACGTGCGTGCTTGAAAAAACGCCGTGGTTGGTAGGGTTATTTGGCTTCTTAGGGCTAATGGACATCTGTAGGCTATTAGGGCTGGCACAGAGGTTCGGCGGGATGGTGGTATCGCTTTGGTGGGACCGTCAGCCGCCAGGGCCGAAAAATGCTCCTGCATTTTCGGCATTCCCGCCATCCATGGCGGTCAGAGCGGCTGCCGAGCGGTCATGGATGACGAAAAGCGTGTCCCACCAAAGCGATACCACTACCCCAGCATAGCACCCAGTACGAACCCTACCTAAGAGTAATACAAACTCTACCAATAACAGCGGTTACGCTTGCGTCCATAATCACTGAACAGTTACTCTTTACGCCCCTTACTACTAGCCAAGCCCTATGATTAACAACTCCAGTCCTTCTATCATCTTTGATCAGGTCAGCCTAACCCGCAATAATCATTGTGTTCTCAAGAAACTGTCTCTTGAGTTGCGCGAATCGCGTATTGGTCTGATCGGTCACAACGGTTCTGGTAAAAGCTCTTTAGTGCGCTTGATAAACGGGCTGCTGCAACCGGATTCCGGGCGCATTGATGTACATGGTCATAACCCCTGTTGTGGACCAGAGAAAATGTCGGCACAGGTAGGCTTTATTTTTCAGAATCCGGATCATCAGATCATTTTTCCCACAGTGGAAGAAGAACTGTGTTTTGGGTTGTTGAATCAGGGGATCAGCAAACAACAAGCAACTCGACAAGTAACTGACTTCCTCGCCACGCACCAGCGCAGTAACTGGGCCGATCAGGCGGTGCACAGTCTGTCAGATGGACAGAAACAACTGGTGTGTATTTTTGCGGTGCTGCTGATGAACCCCAGTGTGTTGATACTGGATGAGCCTTTTTCAGCGCTCGACCTGCCTACGCGTTATCAGATAATGGATCTGTTGTCACAACTGCCACAACAACTACTGATGATCAGTCATGAGCTGGACACACTGGAGACGTTTGAACGGATTATCTGGCTGGAACAGGGGCAGGTGTTTCAAGATGGCCCACCAGATCAGGTATTGCCTGCATATCAGGCGGCTGCCAGAAGAGCCCCTAGTCTATGATCAGCCTCTATCTGGCGCAAAAGAGCTGGCTCCACCGCCTGCCAGCTGGAGTGAAACTACTGTCTCTGGCGGCTATCAGCCTGCTGCTCTACCCGGTAGAGCAGCCCCTGGTTTTGCTGCTCGTATTAATGGCTACCCTGTTGGCTTATGTGTCACAGGGCCGTGCGGCACTGCATCAACTTCTGGCTCTGAAAGTGCTGCTCCCTCTTTTTGCTCTGATTTTTCTGCTGCAATGGTGGAGCATTGGTTTCGCGGCCGCCGCCGTACTGATCATGCGTATGCTGACACTGATACTGCTGGCAAACCTGATCACCCTGACCACGCGAATGGATGACATGATGGATGCGGTGATGCCACTGTTTGCACCCTTGCGCCTGTTGGGCGTTGACACCCGCCGTATCGCCTTTGCTGTCACCTTATTAATACGCTTTATTCCAGTATTGATGGCGGTTGTCAGCCACCTGATGGATGCATGGAAAGCACGCGGCGGTGGCCGTAAACTTTGGCGCCTGGCGATCCCGCTAACTATTCAGTCTATTCGTTTATCCGATAATGTGGCTGAAGCACTGGCAGCCCGTGGCGGTATCAGTCCGGCTGGATTGGCAAAAACCCGCCGCTAAATTGCCAGGATATAGAGCCCAGCAACAACTGTGCATGCTACAATCAATTTTCAAACAATCAACTTCAGCAGGCCCTTTACCTGCCATAATTAGAACGGCATTCATGAAACAAGATAAGTCCCTGGTACAGATAGCACTCTACGCCGCCCTGATTGCAGCATTAGGTTTGATTCCACCGGTGCCCTTCATCACCGGCATCCCCATTACCGCACAAACACTGGGCGTGATGCTCGCTGGCGTGATGCTGGGCCCTTGGCGGGGAGCACTGGCTATGGCGCTGTTTATTTTTGTGGTGGCACTAGGTGCACCCTTACTGTCAGGTGGGCGTGGTGGGCTAGGCGTGTTCGTCGGTCCGACCGCTGGTTTTGCCATAGGTTTTCCTTTTGCTGCATTTGCCACTGGCTATATGGCGCTCTGGCTCAAACGCTTGCCGGTTTTCCCTGCGGCGCTGCTGGCGTCCATTTTTGGTGGCATCCTGGTGCTCTACTTATTTGGCATTACCGGTTTCAAACTCATTTCCGGGCGTGACTGGCTGGATGCTCTATTGGTGATGGCCGTTTTCATTCCTGGCGATCTAATTAAAGCGGTTATTGCCGCAGGCGTTGCTCAAGCGGTAGTCAAAGGACTTCCAGGCGCCATGTTAACTCGACAATAAACTCAGGACGCTCTATGACTACTAATCCCCCTGCTCTGTTGATGAACTGCAATCAACTCACAGACTTTCTGGCCGATGTCTATCCACAGTTCGAAGGCCAGGTGACCGAAGTAACGACAGACTATGCATTACTTCGTCAACCAGTCGATAACAGCCATCTGCGTCCTGGCGGTACAGTGTCTGGCCCAACCATGATGGCACTGGCTGATGTGGCGCTGTATGTTGCAATCCTGTCACGCATAGGGCCAGAAGCCCTGACCGTTACCACTGACTTCACCTGTCACTTTCTGAACAAGCCGGCTGCCGATGCGGCATTAGTGGCAAAAGCAACACTGTTGAAACTGGGAAAACGCTTAGTCATTGGTGAAGTAGAGTTGTACAGCGAGGGGCAGGATAGTCCTGTGGCACATGTTGTAGGGACCTACTCTGTGCCTCCACGCCGATAATAGATGAGTCGTATTAATGTCAGACAAACAGGTACCTGAAGGTGAATTAATTAAGTCCGCCAAAACGATTCAGCAGATGCTGTCCCGGCTAAGTGAACGTGCTACGCCTATTAGTATTCACCCGGATGGTTCCTCATGTACGCTAACCACTTACATCGCCAGCCTGGATGTACATCAAGGACTGATACGACTTGACGCCCCCCTACCACAACAACGTCATAATCTGCTCCAGGCACGCCAGCTGACATTGACTGCACGCTATAACGGCTGCTTATTGACACTACCCGGTATTGCCATGACACCCGCTGACACACAGGGTGAATTAACCTTTACGGCGGTGATTCCAGACATAATCTATTACCTGCAACGACGACGTTCATACCGGGCTCCAATTCGCCCACTGCTGGATATTTTTGCCAGCCTGCCCTTTGCGGATGAGGTAACAGTAACGGGACGGCTTAAAGACCTGTCTGTGGATGGCTGTCGCATTGAACTAAGCGGTCATCGGCTTGAAGATTTTCGTGATCTTTCGGAGGCTCTGCCACTATTACTCAGCTTTCCAGATACGAGTTGCTTCAGTGTCGATCTCAGCATCGTTCGCGCTGACTATGAATCAGCACGTGATTGCACTCACCTGGGTTGTTGTTTTACATCCTTAAGGGCTTCTCAGAAACAATACCTGTCACGGCTGGTAACTGATCTGCAACGTGACTACATCAACCACATGCGTAACGAGGGAAGCAATGCAGCAGGAACACCGGCCCTTTTCGTACCGGCGGAACACAGGGTCGTGGCTGGGAATACCCAACGTCCTTCCACCGAAACCTCTGCTGCACAACAAGCCAGTCCGGCAGATACATCTCCCTTAACACAAAAATCCACCTTTGCTGTTAGCGACGCTGTAGCACCCATTAATATACGCCGGGCACATCAATCCGGAATTACCGCTATCAAAAGCCTGATCACCCGCTTGCGCAGCGGTCAGGCTTTGCCAATTGAACAGGCGAAAGACGCATCTCAACAACTGTTACAGGCACTACGACAGGATTCTCAAGGGCTGGTGATCCTGTGTATTCCACGTGACTCACAAACCTTTCTGTTTCAGCATTCAATCAGTTTTGCCATCAGCCTGGCAGATACCCTTGCCACCCAGTACGGCGATCAAATCAAAGATGAGATGCTGGAAGGATTAATTCTTGGCGGCCTGTGCCATGAACTATCACGGGCGCTGCTACCTGATGGTATCCAGAGTGCCGTACTGGAATTTGACAAAGCAACCCGTCCAGCCCTCTCAGTTGCACACAAGCAACTGGTCAATCTATTAAATGCCTTACCCGATCTGGCCAATGAAACTCTCTACATAGTGCGTGACTGTCATGAACGCCTGGATGGCAGTGGTTTGCCCAATGGCCATAATGATCAGGCCCTCAATCGCGTCAGTAAACTGGCTGGCGTTATTTATGCACATGAGAAACTCAGCCAATGCTGGCATAACTGTGACTGGCATTACCATCCACTCAGAGCTTACAAACAACTGGCAGATATGCCAGATCAATTCCATCAGCCCAGCATGCGGCTACTGCTTAAACAGCAAGGTAAATACCCACTGGGTTCCTCAGTGCTACTGAATGATGCAACGGTGGCACTGGTGATGCGTCAGGATGCACATAAACATCCGTCACATCTGCGTATTGTCTATAATGCCAAATTCAACAGTCTGGTTCCGCCACGCGATCTGCTGTTGGCCGAGACAAGTGGCTGGAGATTGAACGCCCCGCCAATCCATTGCGTTATGAAATCAGCAGTCAATTGCTGAAGCTGCCGCTGAGAATATAAGAAAGGCCCTTGCGGGCCTTTGATGGAGGGCTTGTTTCAGAACCTAGCTGGTCGCTGGATTCGAAACAGGTTTGCTTCGCGCAGCACCCTGATCAGAGTTGCCACCCGAATGCATATCGGATGCCTGAGAAGCCGGGCCGAATTCTGGATAGGCGAGCATACCGCACTCATGGATATCCATACCTTCAAGCTCTTCTTCTTCACTGACACGCAGTGGCATCACTTTATTCAGAATCACCAGAACCACCATGCTGGCAGCAAACATCCAGGCGATAATAACCACCGTTCCAATCAACTGACCCATGAACGTGGCGTCTGGATTACTCAGCAATACCGCAAAAATGCCCCAGATACCGGCCGTACCGTGTACTGAAATGGCACCAACGGGATCATCCAGTTTAAGCTTGTCCAGCCCCAGTACAGAGACCACGACGACGATACCGCCGACAGCACCAATCAAAACGGCCAGGCCGGCACTTGGCATCAGCGGCTCAGCGTGATAGATACCAGACCCGCCAAAGCACCATTGATGGTCATGGTGATATCGGTTTTACCAAACAGGAACCGGGCAAACAGGGCGGCTACAACAGCACCGGCTGCTGCCGCGGCGTTGGTATTGACAAAGATCATCGCCACGGCATTGGCTTCTTCAACATTGGCGATTTTAAGCTCTGAACCGCCATTAAAACCAAACCAACCCATCCATAGAATAAACATACCCAGCGTAGCCATAGGCAGGTTAGCACCCGGAATAGCGCGCACTTCACCTTTAGGGCCATACTTGCCTTTACGGGCACCCACCAGTATCACCGCAGCCAGTGCAGCCGATGCACCCGCGGCATGCACGACAATGGAACCCGCGAAATCCTGGAAGCCCAGTTCATCCAGGAAGCCACCGCCCCATTTCCAGTAACCGGAAACCGGATAGATCACACTCACCATGAAAATTGCAAACACCAGAAACGGCCACAAGCGCATACGTTCTGCCACTGCACCCGATACAATCGACATGGTCGCCGCTGCAAACACTGCCTGGAAAATAAAGTCAGCCATATTGGAGTAATAAGGTGCATCCTCACCACCCAGGGTGACATCTTCGACGGTATTTTCTGCACCCAGCAGGAAGTCAATGCCAGGAATAACGCTGCTGATCGGGCTGCCCGGATACATAATGTTGTAACCGACAAAGAGATACGCCGTACAAGCAATCCCGTAGAGCAGTACGTTTTTATTCAGTATCTCCACGGTGTTTTTGCTACGCACAAGACCAGCTTCCAGCATAGCAAAACCCGCCGCCATCCACATGACCAGTGCCGTACACATCAGAAAATAAAAGGTATCCAGGGCATAGCCCAGTTCCAGAATCATGCCTTCCATCACAAGGTTCCCCCGCGTATAAATCTGTGGTTAAAGTGCATCATAGCCACCCCCTAGAATTAATTTTAAAGAAATATAATTTCTTTTAGATAAACATAATTTTATATGAAAAATTCATGCCATCTAAATATAATTTATATTTTTCAAATAATTAGAATGATATTTCGAACAATGTTGATAAACTCAATGCCCCATAAAGAAACACAGGTACAGCCTCGTGTTATATTTTTGTGCAACCGCACAGACCCCTGCCCCGGTTGCACAACTGACTAAGCTTTTTTAGTATCCCTGGCCCGGGATCCACTGCGTACCCGCCAAAGGCACACGTGCCATCGCCGCGGCTTCAACGGTCAAGGCCACCAGGTCTTCCGGTTCCAGGTTGCGCAGGTCATTCTTGCCACAGGCACGAGCCAGGGTTTGCGCCTCCAGTGTCAGCACCCGCAAGTAATTGGCCAGACGCCGACCACCCTCTTCCGGGTCCAGTCGTCCCATCAAATCCGGGTCCTGGGTAGAAATACCGGCTGGGTCCTTACCTTCATGGTAATCATCGTAAAAGCCTGCTGCGGAGCCAATTTTCTCGTACTCAGACTGCCATTTAGGGTGGTTACAGCCCAGCGCTACCAGTGCCGCCGTACCGATCGCCACAGCATCGGCTCCCAATGCCATGCACTTGGCCACATCCGCACCGTTACGTATTCCTCCAGAGACAATCAACTGTACCTTGCGGTGCATGCCCATCTCCTGCAAAGCTTGTACTGCTTGCGGAATCGCTGCCATGGTGGGAATGCCGACGTGCTCAATAAATACATCCTGAGTGGCCGCCGTTCCACCTTGCATCCCATCCAGCACGATCACATCAGCACCAGCTTTAACCGCCAGTTTGACGTCATAATAGGTACGCGTAGCGCCGATCTTGATATAGATGGGGACTTGCCAGTCGGTGATTTCGCGCAGTTCCTGAATCTTGATGGCCAGATCATCCGGACCCGTCCAGTCAGGGTGACGACAGGCCGAACGTTGATCCACACCTTTGGGCAGGGTGCGCATCATCGCCACACGGTCGGTAATTTTCTGCCCCAGCAGCATACCGCCACCACCGGGCTTGGCACCCTGTCCCAGCACCACTTCAATCGCATCGGCTTTGCGCAGGTCATCCGGGTTCATACCGTAACGCGATGGCAGGTACTGATACACCAGCTTGCTCGACTGGCCACGCTCTTCCGGTGTCATGCCACCGTCACCCGTAGTAGTTGATGTACCAACGGCGGATGCGCCACGTCCCAGCGCCTCTTTGGCGTTAGCCGACAAGGCCCCAAAACTCATACCTGCAATAGTGACCGGCGTTTCGATGACGATAGGTTTTTCGCGAAACGATCTCCCAGCACCACCTGGGTATTGCACTTTTCCCGATAGCCTTCGAGGGGGTAGCGCGACATGCTGGCCCCTAAAAACAGCAGGTCATCAAAGTGCGGCACACGGCGCTTGGCACCAAAACCGCGGATATCATAGATACCTGTGTCAGCAGCACGCTGAATCTCGGCAATGGTATGACGATCAAAGGTGGCTGACTCACGCAGTCCCGGTTTTACATTTATGTCACTCATGATGCTATCCTCAGTAAGCGGCCGCATTATCGACTTTGAAGTTGTAGAGATCACGGGCAGAGCCGTAGCGCTTAAAGCTGGTGGGGTCTTCATCGACACCGGCGCGGTTCAGCAAGGCACCCAACTCCTGGAGGTGCTCTTCACGCATCTCTTTTTCGATGCAATCCGCACCCAGCGACTTAACCTGTCCTTTAACATAGATATGCACTTCATAGAGCGAGTCGCCCAGGGCATCGCCAGCATCGCCACAGATCACCAGGTTGCCGGCCTGGCCCATAAAGCAGCTCATATGGCCGACATTGCCCTTGACCACAATATCGATGCCTTTCATGGAGATGCCGCAACGTGCCGCGGCATTGCCTTCGATTACCAACAAGCCACCATGGCCGGTAGCACCGGCTGACTGAGAGGCATCGCCCTTGACCCGGACACTGCCGGACATCATATTCTCAGCCACACCCTGACCCACATTGCCATGCACCACTACGTGGGCTTTTTTGTTCATTCCTGCACAGTAGTAACCGGCGTGACCGACGATATCGATAGACAGGTTCTGATCGAGTCCACAGGCCAGATTGTGCTTGCCCGCCGGATGGGTCACCTGCCATTCACGCTCGGTACATTGCAGCGCCTGATCATGCAGCGCCTGGTTAAGTTCACGCACACTACTCTGTTCTAAATCAATTGTTTTCATGCTCTTATTCCTCACTGACCTTGACGTTCCCAGGCATAAACGGTGGCGGGTTCCGGTTCCCAAACACGGGCATTTTCAATACCCGGCAAACTGGTCAGCGCCTGATATTCGGATGCCATGGCGACATAGTCATCAGTTTCCGCCAATACCGCCGGTTTGCAGGCGATGGGATCACGAATCACAGCAAAGCCATCACGGGTGCCGATGGTAAAGGTGAAGAAGCCATCCAGATCTTTCAGCGCACTTTCCAGCGCCTGTTTCAGGCTGTCACCCTGGCGCAAACGCCAGGTCAGATAACCCGCGGCCACTTCAGAGTCATTTTCAGTTTCAAAACTGATCCCTTCACGGCGCAGGTTTTCACGCAAGCGGTTGTGATTGGATAGCGAGCCGTTATGCACCAGACACAGGTCCATTCCGGTTGAGAAAGGGTGGCTACCTTCCATAGTGACCGCCGACTCGGTTGCCATGCGCGTATGACCGATAATATGACTACCCTGCATACCCGAAAGCGAGAAACGGCTGGCAATATCGACTGGCAATCCGACTTCTTTGAGAATTTCGATCGAACGACCCACACTCAGTACCAGCACATCCGGTGCCTGCTGGGCAAACCAGTCACGCGCAGCGAACTCTTCAGCCTCCAGCTTAAATACCGCCACATTGGCATTTTGAAACCATTCCAGACTGGCACTCAGTTGAGTTTTGGCCAGTTCAGCCAGGACTTCCCAATCAAAATCCGGATCCGGATGGCGCAGCGTCAGTTTGATATGCCCCTCAGCCACTTCATCACCGTAAATCGCAAAACCGGCACTGTCTGGGCCACGATCAGTCATGGCGATCAACATGGGTTCGAACAGCTCACCCAGGCGCGACTCCAGCGCCGGATTCTTCAGATACAGCCCTACAATTCCACACATATGCTTATCCTCTACAAAGCCAGATCAGAAAAATTCCGCGTACTGTTTCAGTTCCCAGTCGGAGACATGACGGCTGTACTCCACCCATTCCATACGCTTGATATTGATAAATTCCTGTACAAAATCAGCACCCAGAGCCTCACTGAACATGGTGTTGGCTTCCAGCGCGTTAATCGCTTCATCCAGGTTCTGCGGCAGGATGCCAATGCCCTTTTCCAGGCACTGCTGGCGATCCAGTTCATACAGGTTGATGTTATGCGGCTCACCAGCTTCCAGTTCACGCTCGATACCATCCAGACCGGCGGCGATCAGTGCCGCATGTACCAGATAGGGGTTACAGCCGGAATCCGGCAGGCGGAACTCCAGGCGACCATAAGGCACACGTACCATGGCGGAGCGGTTGTTATCACCATAGCAAATATAGGCAGGTGCCCAGGTAGAACCGGACAAGGAGCGTCCAACCACCAGGCGTTTGTAGGAATTAACCGTCGGTGCCGCAAAGGCACACAGGGCTGGAGCGTGATGCAGCAGACCCGCGGTAAAGTGATAGGCCATCTTCGACAGGCCCATCCCCAAAGGATCACTGTCATCGTTAAACAGGTTACGGCCGGTTTCATCACAGATGGAGAGATGGAAGTGCATACCGTTACCAGTACGGCTGGAATCAGGCTTGGGCATAAAGGAGCAGACCATGCCCAGCTTGTTGGCGATTTCACCGGCAGCCATACGCACAAAGGTAAAGCGATCGGCCGAGGTCAGAGCATCACTGTAGGTGTAGTTGATCTCAAACTGACCGTTGGCATCTTCGTGATCTATCTGATAGACATCAAAATCGACAGCTTGCAGCGATTCAACCAGTTGCTCCAGAAACTCACGTGAGCGTGACAGGCCTTTATAGTCATAGCAGGGCTTATCCAGCACATCACTCTCATCAACCGGAATGAGCTTGCCATCGGTTGATTTGCGGAACAGTGAGAACTCGGGTTCCAGCCCGCTGTTCAGCGTCCAGCCCCGTTGCGTCAGTCGTTCCAGCTGTCGCTTCAGCAGTACCCGGCTGCAATAGCCATGTGGTTTATTATTCACATAACCATCACAAGCCAAACGGGCATAACCTGGCTGCCAGGGCACGGCACTGAGGGTATTCAGATCTCCCCGTGCCATAAAGTCCGGGCCGTGTGGCTCCATACCCATGCCCCAGACCGCAAAACCGGCAAATCCAGCCCCCTTTTCCACTACATCCATTAGCGTATGTACCGGTACGGATTTGGTCTTGGCCACACCGTGAATATCCACAAACTGGGCCAGTACGTATTTAATCTGTTTCTCTGTGATAAAGCTCTGAACGTCTGTGGGTAGCATTATGCACCTCCTGGGTAAGCTGAAGTCGGACCGACATCGGCGATGACGGCATCCAAGTTTTCTTGCAGGTATTGGGTAAATCCGGGATCACAACCGATCAGCAAGCGCGTCTCAGGTTCTGTGGTCAGATACAGCCAGCAGTTCACCCCGGCGACGGCCAGCATCTGCCAGTCACCAGGTTGCATCTGCCGAAAATCAAACTGGCAAACTTGCGCCATCACCGCCATCCAGGCCGCACCACTGAGTTGAAAAATGCAGTCATGACGGCGAAAGCACCAGTCAGCATGTGGCTGACGGACGTCAGGCAGTACAAAGGCCATAAACTCATCGCGGCCGGTTTTAGCGACCAGATTGCCGCCGTGCATAACAACCTCAAATACGTGTTCTGGCACCGGCAATTCAGCCTGCTGCAGCGCCGTGCTACTCTCTGGACCGGTCAGTATCCAGCCTTGCCAGGTATCTAGCGGAGTCAGTTTTAATGCACTCATCAGGCAACCTCCTCGATATCAACACGCTGACGTGCCCCTTGCGGGTCATAAAAGGGCAGATCACAGAGGGTCGCAGACAGCAACTCACCCTGATCGGTACGGATTTGAATCGTTTTCAATTGATCGGCCAACGGCAGATCCAGCATCGCCAGCCCGATCACACAGCCCAGGGACGGGCTAAAGGCGACACTGGTCACCCGACCCACCATCTCGTCGGCCTCCAGGATCAGGTGGCACTCTTTAACCTGCTTCTCCGGTGCGCCTTCAGCCAGGCGAAAGCCCACCAAACGGCGTTTACAGCGATCTTTCAGCAATGCCAGTGAGGGTTTGCCGGTAAACCAGAGTTTTGACTTCAGTGGTACCGCCCAGCTCATGGCGGCTTCAAAAGGATTGGTTAAGCCATCGGTATCCTGACCAACGATAATGTGGCCTTTTTCCAGTCGCAGAATACGCTGTGCTTCAACACCAAACGGGCGAATACCCACAGATTCACCGGCTTGCATCAGCGCTTGCCATACAGCTACAGCGGCGTTGTGTGGCAGATGTATCTCGTAGCCCAGCTCACCGACAAAGCCCACGCGGATCAGGCGTACGGGGTAACCGCACAACTGACCTTCGCGCATGCCCAGGTAGGGAAAAGCCGCTTCATCCAGATCGATATCTGTCAGGGCAGACAGGATACGGCGGCTATGAGGCCCGGCCAGATTCATCGCCGCCAGTGAACCGGTGCGGTTAACCAGCCGCACATTCAGACCACAGAACTGAATCTGCTTGGACAGAATTTTAAAGGTGGCATCCGCATGACTGGTGGTTGCGGTAACATAAAACCTGTCTTTACTGACACGCGCGACAATACCGTCATCGATAATAACGCCGGAATCATCCACCATCAGACCATAGCGGGTCATACCTATCGCCAGGCTGGACATTTTCATGGTGTACACCAGATCCAGCAGGCGCTCAGCATCCGGACCCATCACCTCGATTTTGCCCAGGGTGGACACATCGATCAGCCCCAGCCCCTGACGGACCGCCAGCACTTCGTTGCGGATGCTGGCTTCACGCTCGGCAACCGAACCATAGTATTCCGGCCGCAACCAGACACCGGCCTCCATAAACTGAGCGCCCAATACCAGGTGCAGCGAGTGCAAAGCTGTGAGGCGCTCCGGACGAAAGCGCCGTCCGGCCAGTGCCGACACAGGTACCGGATGAAAGAACGGACGTGCGGTGGTGGAACCGGCCGCATCGATGCCTATGCCATGGTGCCGCGCCAGCACACGAATGGCATTCATATTGGCGTGTTTGCCCTGGCTTGGCCCCATACCCACGGTGGAAAAGCGCTTTAGCAATTCGATATTGTCAAAGCCTTCTGTCATCGCATTACTGAGATCCTTGAGCTGCAGATCTTCATCAAAATCGATAAAGTTTTTACCCTTGGGATGCTCAATGATCGGCCAGGGGTGGCTGTGCGGCTGGCTGTCACGAAAAATCGTCAGGTCACGCGGCTGTGGCTGGCCAGCCAGCCAGGCGACAGCTTCAGCGGCCGCCGCTTTGGCATCGGCAAGGCGTTGTGCCAGGGTAAAGGCACCATTCAGTCGGCCACAGGCAAAGATGCCTTCAGGTAAGTGTGCGGGCAAGAGTTGCTCCAGACCTGAGTCATAAGCCAGCTTGCCACCGGCCTGATAGATCAGCTGTGCCGCCGGCGCCCAACCCATGCTCATCAGCAACAGGTCGCAGTCAAAGTGCTGCAGATGAGCCGGATCACACTGACCCTTTGAGGCAGCAGCCAGTTTGACGCCGGTCAGGCTCTGGCGACCCAGCGCTTCGTATACCTGGGTCTGCTGGAGCACCTTAATTCCTTTAGCCATCACCTGCTTGGCGCAGTCACCGCGCAGGCCAGGCTCACCAGGATCAGCAACCGCCACCACATCCACACCGGCTTCTAACAGATCCAGCACCGCCCGGTAGCCTTCCTCATTGGCACTGAATACCACCGCACGCTGCCCCGGTTTAACCGCATAGCGACTGATCAGGCGCTGTGCGGCAGATGCCATCATCACCCCTGGCAGGTCATTGTTACGAAACACCGCAGGCTGCTCCATCACTCCACCGGCATGAATCACACCACGGCTACGCAGCTTGATGATGCCCTGGGGTGTCAGTAAAGGCAGGTAATGATCGGTATACCAGCCACATGCCAGGGTTGAGGTGAGCACGCGAATATTCGGGTGTTGTGTCACACTGTCTTTCAGTCGCTTGCGTTCGGGGGCCACACTGGGGTCATTCGTCAGCTGGTAGTCCAGGCTGCCACCGATATGCGGATTTTCATCCACCAGCACTACATCCAACCCGGCCTCAGCAGCACTGAGCGCCGCCTGCATTCCCGATGCACCCGCACCTATCACCAACAGATCAGCATAGGCATAGGACTTGGCCTGACGTTCAACCTGCCAGGCGGTATCCACCTGCCCCAGGCCGGCTTTTTTACGGATCAGCTTTTCCCATAACGGAAATAACTGCCGCGGTTTATAAAACGCCTTGTAATAAAAGCCCACCGGCATAAAGCGTGACAGCCAGCCGATGCGACTGTCGCTATCACTATCCAGGGTACCGTTCACATTACAGGGAGTGAGTGATAATCCTTCAGTCACCTGGGTGACATCCCCACGGATATTAGGTCGTGCGGATGACTGAAACAGCGCATTAACGTCATGATCAGCCAGGGTCAGCACACCGCGTGGACGGTGGTATTTAAAGCTGCGCCCCAGTACACGGCGACCCTCTGCCAGCAATGCCGAGCTGATGCAGTCACCCTGATAAGCCTTACAGGGCTTACCTTCCAGGGTAAATTCCAGGGTTTCAGACCGGTCAATCCACTCCAGTGGCTGGGGTTCAAGACGGTAGTTCATACTGCACCTCGGAGATATCAATATGGCCGGTCACCCGGTCGGTCAGGGTATCGCGCAACAACACATACCAGCGGCCACTGGGGCGGTGATACCACCACTCCTTCAATACGCCGGGAGCGCCGTTGCGATTAAAGACATAGTCACTCCAGGTGGACTCATCAGCATCTATTGGCGGCACACGCACCTCGCCCATATAGTCAAATTCACTGATCGGGCGTGAGCCGATGACTGGGCAATCGAGTAGTTTCAACGTCGTCTCCTCAATGTCCGACCGATGCCGCTCCCTTCTCACCGACCAGATCAAAGTCAGCAAAACGGGATAAACGGAAAGGTTCGATAAGTTCGTGATTACGATCATTGGCCAGGGTCCAGGCCAGGGTTTTGCCACTCACCGGTGTCGCCTTAAAGCCCCAGGTGCCCCAGCCAGCGTCCAGATAAAAGCCTTCCAGTGGGGTTTTGCCCATAATCGGCGCAAAGTCCGGGGTGATATCGCTCATGCCGGCCCACTGGCGCATCATTTTCAGGCGGCTGACAAACGGAAACAGGTCCAGCATCTTGTCGGCCAGGCCTTCAGTGAAATCAAAACTTGAGCGGGTTGAATGCAGCACAGAGGGGTCTACCGACGCCCCCATAACCAGTTCACCACGTGACGACTGGCTGACATACACATGCAAGCTGCCAGACACTACAATGGTGTCCATAAACGGCTTCACCGGCTCGGTGACACAGGCTTGCAATGGAAAGATCTCGATAGGTGTGCGGATACCCACCATCTCGGTGATACGGGGCGTGGACCCGGCCACCATTGACACCACTTTGTTACAGCTGATGCTGCCACGGTCGGTATCCACACCACAGACCTTGTTACCCTGGGTACGAATAGCGGTCACCCGGGTTTTCTGATGGATTTCCACACCGCGGTTATAGGCACCCCGGGCATAACCCCAGGCCACCGCATCATGGCGGGCTACAGCACCGGGGGCATGGTACAGCGCTCCCATCACCGGGCTGTGACCGGCACAATCCAGATCCATATAGGGTACTTCCGAGGCGATCAGCTGGCGATCCACCACTTCACTGGCAATGCCCATATGCTTGTTCACCTCAGCACGCCAACGCATGGTGCGCAGCGCGCTATCGGTATGCGCCAGAGTGAAATGACCGCGGGTGGAGTAGAAGATATTCAGATCGAAATCATCGGCCAGATCTTCGAAGAGTTTTACACTGGTGTCGTAGAACCTAACCCCTTCCGGAGTGAGGTAATTGGAACGCACAATGGTGGTATTACGGCCGGTGTTACCACCGCCGATATAGCCTTGCTCCAGCACCGCCACATTGGTAATGCCATGCTCCTTGGCCAGGTAATAGGCACAGGCCATCCCATGCCCGCCACCACCGATAATGACCACATCGTAGTGTGGTTTAAGCGGCTGAGTATCCGGAAAAAAACGCGGCTCATTATGCGATTGGCTGAAGCCATATTTAAGTAAACGCCAGGGCATAGTGCTCTCCTAGGCAAACACAACGGTTTTATTGCCATACACCAGCACCCGGTCTTCCAGGTGATAGCGCAACCCACGCGCAAGCACGTTTTTTTCCACGTCCTTGCCAATGCGAACCATATCCTCGGTACTGTTGTGATGATTGACTCGGGCAACGTCCTGCTCGATGATCGGACCGGCATCCAGCTCCGAGGTCACGTAATGGCAGGTAGCACCGATGAGTTTCACTCCCCGTTCGGCGGCCTGATGATAAGGGCGCGCGCCAACAAACGAGGGCAGGAAACTGTGATGGATATTGATGATGCGACCCGGATAGTCTTGGCAAAGCTGTGGCGGTAAAATCTGCATATAACGCGCCAGCACCACCGCATCCGCATCAACTGCCGCAACCTGTTCACGCACCGCTTCAAAGTGGGGTTCTTTGTTGTTCGGGTCTACCGGCAGATGCAGGTAGGGAATGCCATGCCACTCGACATAACTGCGCAGATCATCGTGATTGGAGATGACACAGGGAATATCAAATGCCAGATCACCACTGCGCCAGCGGTAAAGAATGTCAGATAAACAGTGCGCCTGTTTTGACGCCATCAGCACCACTTTTTTGGCGACAGCGGAATCGGTAACATACCAATGCATACCAAAACGTTGCGCAATCGGTGTAAACTCTTGCTTAAAGCCCTCAAGGTCGTAAGGCAAAGAGCTGGCCAGAATTTCGTAGCGCATAAAGAACTGTTGACGCTCGGCATCGGCAAACTGGTGTGCTTCGGTGATCCAGCCACCTTGATCGGCTATGAAGCGACTGACACTGGACACTATGCCCACTTGATCAGGACAGGAGATAACCACCCGGTAGGTTCTTTCCATTGCTGCAATCCTGTTATTTACTTTAAAGAAAATTAGTTTCCTTTAAGTAAAGCAACAAGCTTGCCAGCTTTGACGCCTATGCGCATAAATTGCACATGTAAGGGGATAAATACCTGAAAATATTACTTATGATAACTTTATTATATTTTCAGGAAACTTTGCATTCCAGAAAGTCTCTGAATTATTAGAACATTTACGCGATTAATCGCACCCGGATTGGGCATAAATACAACAGCTTGCACCAAAGGAAGGCAGATATGCAGACACGTCAAGATCCCAAACTCAGGCTTGAACAGTACATAGGCATGAAAGTGAAACGTAAACGCGTTGAGCAGGGCCTGAAGATTATTGATGTGGCGCGTATCGCCAATTTGAGCCAGGGCATGGTCAGTAAAATCGAAAATGCCCAGGTGTCCACCAGTCTGGATACTCTGAGCCGTCTCTGTGATGCCATAGGACTGACTATTTCTACGCTGTTCAGCGACTATGATCGCCCTGAAGGTGGCGCACAGCTGACCCGTTCAGGCGAGGGCATGGAGGTGGTTCGTCGTGGTACGGAGAAAGGCCACACCTACCAATTGCTCAGCTACCAGCGCGGCAACAAGAAAAGCTACGAGCCGTTTCTGATCACCATGGACGATGCCGCCGAGGTCTTCCCGACCTTCTCTCATCCAGGTCAGGAGTTTATCTACCTGCTGGAGGGGGCCATCCTCTACCGCCACGGTAACCATCTGTATGAGATGGGCCCAGGTGACAGCCTGTCATTTGATGCTGAAGTACCTCACGGTCCTGAACAGCTGATTCAGGTACCTATCCGGCTACTCTCTATCATTCATTATGATGATGCTGAGTAAAGCCTCGAAATAACGCTGGCTTGATTAACATCAACAAGCCTGGCGTTAAATCCGATTACTATGCTCAGCAACGGCTTATTAAGGAGACTCCATGTTTATTGCGCTTCCGCGTCGCCTGCCGACGCCTGTCCGTATGATTCATCATCTGGACCGCTGGACACCACTGCGCCTCAAGCGGCAACTGCTGGAGCCTCAGCTTAATCAGTTGTTCGGGGACTATATTGCGGCGGGTGAATTTGATCTGCTCGAGGGGCGCTTTATCAGCCTGAGACTACGTGATCTGGATATCAGCATCACCCTGACACTGGCAAATGAACGACTGCAGTTAAGTCAGTTGCCGGGCGAAGTTGAGATCAGCGGTGATCTGCCCACCTTTTTACAGCTGGCGCGCCAGGAAGCCGATGCGGACGGGTTATTCTTTCAGCGTAAGCTGCTGCTGGAAGGTGATACCGAACTCGGATTGGGCGTACGTAATCTGCTCGACAGCCTGGAATGGTCGATTCAGGATTCGCGTTTAGGGGCGATAGCCTTGCGCCTTGAGGTACTGCTGCGCCAGAGACTTCCAGGCGCAGAGCGCTGGTTTGGTACAGCCTGATATCCCATCAGGCTGTAATGCTTAGCTGCCGGAGTCAACCTGCTCCATACCCGGACGACCAAACCAGTAGCCATTGCAATCCATCTGATCGTGCAGCGGGATGCTCGCTTCAACCGGTGTCCACCCATGACGCAGCTGATCAAAGTGACTGACCACCTCAGCCA
>NZ_JRLB01000102.1 GCF_000764495.1 Nitrincola sp. A-D6 | reverse complement strand
CGCGCCGTAAACCCGTCCATGGGGGCTCAGCTGCCGCCGTCCTGGCGGCAGATGGTCAGCCAGGCTCGACCTTATCCACCCTCTGCGATGTCCGTAGTAGCATAAAGTCCTTGTATGCTACTGATGTTGTCAGACTTTGCTCAGTGCCTGTTCCAGATCAGCCAGCAGATCATCGATATGTTCGATACCAATCGACAGGCGTACCATTTCCGGTGAGACACCTGCGGATTTGAGTTCTTCATCGTTCAACTGACGGTGAGTGGTCTCGGCAGGGATGGATGCCAGTGACTTGCAGTCGCCGATATTCACCAGGCGCAGGAAGATTTCCAGTGCGTCATAGAAGCGGCGCGTGGCGTCACGTCCGGCTTTCAGGCCAAAGCTCAGGATGCCAGAAGCCTTCCCCTGCATATATTTCTGTGCCAGGGCATGATCTTTGTGCTCTGGCAGACCCGCATAATTCACCCAGGAAACGGCATCGTGTTGCTGCAGGAAAGCGGCGACCTTGGCGGTGTTTTCACAGATGCGTTCCATGCGCAGGCTGAGGGTTTCCAGACCTTGAAGCAGCAGGAAAGCATTCATAGGAGACAGGGCAGCACCCATATTACGCAGCGGTACGACCCGGCAGCGTCCGATAAAGGCCGCTGGTCCGAAAGCGTCGGTGTACACCACGCCATGGTAGGACACATCCGGCGTATTTAGCAGCGGGAAGCGTTCTTTGTGCTCGGCCCAGGGGAATTTGCCCGAGTCGACAATTACACCACCAATGGAGTTGCCATGCCCGCCAATATACTTGGTTGCGGCCGTCACAATAATGTCGGCGCCCTGTTCAATCGGCCGCCAAAGTGCCGGGCTGGGTACGGTGTTGTCTACAACCAACGGGATGCCATGACGGTGAGCGATCTCTGCCAGTGTTTCTATATCAGAAATGCCACCTGAGGGGTTACCTACGGATTCGCAATAGAGCATTTTGGTGCGGGCGTCGATCTGTGCTTCGATAGCGGCAAAGTCATCTTTATTCACAAAGCGTACATTAATACCCTGGCGTGGCAGGGTATGGGCGAACAGGTTGTAAGTCCCGCCATACAGTTCGCTGGTAGAAACGATATTGTCACCGGTTTCCGCCAGCGTCTGGATGGTGTATGTAATTGCTGCCATGCCGGAAGCTACGGCCAGGCCGGCAATCCCGCCTTCGAGTGCCGCAACGCGCTGTTCCAGCACATCGTTGGTGGGGTTCATGATGCGGGTGTAAATGTTGCCGGGTACTTTCAGATCAAACAGGTCGGCACCGTGTTGAGCATCATCGAAGGCGTAGGAGGTGGTTTGGTAAATGGGGACTGCAGCCGCCTTGGTGGTTGGATCAGGCTATAGCCGGCATGCAGTGCTAGGGTTTCAAGTTTCATTAGCGTGTCTCTGTTTTGTTAGTGTTATGTCAGCCAGTGGCTGGTGGTATTTAAGGTAGCAGATTTTGGCTTTGTCTGGCCATCACGTTACAATCCGGCCAGTTAATTTTCTTCAGTCCGGGAGTGGACATGGCTAAAGCAAAATCCGCGTATGTCTGTAACGACTGTGGTGCTGATTATACCAAGTGGCAGGGGCAATGTAGTGCCTGCGGTGCCTGGAATACCCTGACCGAAGTGCGACTCAGTAGTGCCTCAACCGCAGGCTCAGCCCGAGGAGCACGCTTTGACGGCTATGCCGGGGATGCGGGCCTGAGTGCGCATAAGCGTGTGGTTAGCTGGGTGAGGTGGATCTTGAAGCCATGCCGCGTATTCCGACCGGCACGGGTGAGCTGGATCGTGTGCTCGGCGGTGGTTTGGTACCTGGCTCTGCCGTGTTGATTGGCGGGCATCCGGGAGCCGGTAAAAGTACCTTGTTATTGCAAACCCTGTGTCATCTGGCCGGGCGCTACCCTGCGCTGTATGTAACCGGTGAGGAGTCCTTGCAGCAGGTGGCATTGCGTGCCTCACGCCTGGGATTGAAAGCAGACCATCTGAAAATGCTGTCAGAAACCTCCGTAGAGACTATCTGTGATGTGGCACAGGAGCTGAAGCCGAAGGTGATCGTGATCGATTCCATTCAGGTTATGCATGTGGCCGATGTCCAGTCAGCGCCGGGTTCTGTGTCACAGGTGCGTGAATCAGCCGCCTATCTGACCCGCTATGCCAAGCAGACTGGTACGGTGCTGTTTCTGGTCGGCCATGTGACCAAGGATGGCTCACTGGCGGGACCTAAAGTATTGGAGCATATGATTGACTGCTCGTTGCAGCTGGAAGGCTCATCTGATAGTCGTTTCCGTACTCTGCGTAGTCATAAAAACCGCTTTGGCGCCGTGAATGAGCTGGGTGTGTTTGCCATGCTGGAAAGCGGATTGAAAGAAGTACGCAACCCCAGCTCTATTTTCCTGACCCGGGGAGATGAACCCAGTGCTGGCAGTGTGGTGATGGTGGTTTGGGAAGGTACACGGCCTTTATTGGTGGAGTTGCAGGCGTTGGTAGATGAGTCGCACCTGTCTAATCCTCGGCGTGTTGCGGTGGGGCTGGATCAGAATCGTCTGGCGATGTTGCTGGCGGTACTGAACCGTCATGGCGGGTTGATGACGGGCGATCGGGATGTGTTCGTCAATGTCGTGGGTGGTGTGCGGGTACTGGAAACCAGTGCGGACTTGGCATTATTACTAGCGGTTGTTTCAAGTTTCCGTGATCAGGTTTTGCCGCATGAATTGATTGTGTTTGGTGAGGTGGGGTTATCGGGTGAGATTCGCCCCGTACCTAATGGTCAGGAGCGTATTCGTGAAGCCGCCAAGCACGGGTTCAAAAAAGCGATAGTACCTAAGGCCAATGTCCCCAAGGAGCCAGTGCCGGGAATTCAGGTAATAGGTGTGAGTATATTGGCCGATGCGCTGGATCACATCTAGGTGCTTAATCCAGCACCATCTGTTCCAGTTCGCGTTCCAGTAAGGCTTCATCTCCCAGGTTCAGTTCAAGCAGGCGGCGCAGATGGGACATGCTGTCCAGGTCTATTTCTTTGACAAAAAAGCCATAATTTGGAGGTTCAGCATAATTTAGCTGGGTTTTCATGCGAATCAATACATCGTTGGCGAGGTAGATATTGATTTCCGCTTCACCGCCGATCTCCAGTGGGAGTGGGTGGTTAAATTGCATCAACACACCGCGCAGTGAAATATCGATCAGTTGCATGACAATAGCACCACCACTGTAATGCACTTCGCACTCGGCATCAAAGTTGATCCGGGTGAAGCGGCGGCGGTCTTGTTCGTTAGTGTTCACTGTGTCTTTCCTCGTAAGATGTCTCCCGCCTAAGGCTGGAATAGCCAGGAGAATGATTCCATTTTAGTACAACTTGCACAACAGCGTTAATCACTTGCTTTGTTTGTGGAGTCTGATCCAAGAGTCAGTTATCCTTCTGATAAATTAACATATACTATCCAGCGCTGTCTGCTGTCATCGGGCGCGAAGAAAGGGGTGAATTGATGTATCCGATCCTGGAATTGTTTTCGGCCCGAAGCCATACACATTATTTTCAACATACGCGTAGCTTTTATACCTATCGCCGTGTACGGATTATTGCGCTGATTCTGGCGATTATGCAAAGTGGCTGGATTTTGGTAGATCAGTGGTTGTTGCCAGCCAACGTGCAGATGCCTATTGCCATAGCGCGTGTAGTAAGCAGTGTGTTCTTTCTCGGGTTGTTTTTCTGGGGGCAGCGTCCTTATAGCCCGCGCTTGGCTCTGCTTCGGCAGTTGCTGTTATTTTTGATACTAACCGCGTTTCATTCGTTTAGTGCGGCGCTATTAATGATTTATGGCCATGAGCAAAGTGTGGCTGGGTATCAATTTTTTCCGTTTATGATTATCAGTATGATGGCTATTTTCCCGTTGGCTATAGCCGAAGTGCTGGGATTGACCTTGCTGCTAATGCTGGTGGAACTGGTCACTCAGCTTTCCCGAGGTACCCTGGGTGAGGTGGCTGCAGTCAATAATCTCTGGTTATTGTTAGTCTTGGCGGTAGTGGCTGGATGGGCGGCTGTGAATCAGCTGAATATGCTGTTGGTGCTGTATCGACAGGCAACCCGTGATGCGCTGACTGGACTGGCCAACCGACGCCTGATTCTGGAGCAATTGGATACGGATATGGCTGCGTCTCAGGATGCCGGGAAGCCGCTGGCCGTATTGTTGTTCGACCTGGATAAGTTCAAGGGCTTTAATGACACTTACGGTCATGCTGCAGGTGACATAGTGCTTAAGTATTTTGCCGGTATCTTGAAAAAACATACACGCAAGAAGTTGGACCTGGCCGGTCGTTTTGGTGGTGAAGAGTTCTTGATGGTCTTGCCGGGGATGAGTGGGGCTGATGCTTCAGTTGTGGCCGACGCTATAGCAAGGCTTGCCGTGAAGTCAGCGTGCAGGTACCCAGTGGTGAAAAGGTTGGCTTTACCACAAGTATAGGGATCGCTGTATTGAAAAAAGGTGAGTCTCAGTCTGAGTTGATCCGGCGCGCTGACGAGGCCCTGTATCAAGCCAAGGACGGCGGCCGGGATCAGTTCAAATTGGCGGATTAAGTCATCCGCTTGTATTTGATGCGCTCTGGCTGGTGGTCTTTGCCGTGGCGCTTGCGGTAGTCTTCGGCATACTCAGTGTAGTTGCCTTCGAAGAAGGCTACGCTGGAATCCCCTTCATAGGCGATCATGTGTGTACACACGCGGTCGAGGAACCAACGGTCATGCGAAATCACCACAGCTGAACCTGGGAAAGCCAGAATGGCTTCTTCCAGTGCGCGCAGGTTTCCACGTCCAGATCGTTGGTAGGCTCATCCAGTAACAGCACGTTGCCACCCTCTTTCAGCAGCTTGGCCATATGCAGGCGATTGCGCTCACCACCGGACAGGTCCTTGACGAACTTTTGCTGATCAGCGCCTTTGAAGTTAAAGCGTCCGCAGTAAGCGCGTGCCGGTGTTTGATAGGTGCCAACCGTAATGATGTCCTGACCGCCGGAGATCTCTTCAAAAACAGTCTTGTTGCCTTCCAGTTCGCGTGACTGGTTCACATAAGACAGTTTCACCGTGCTGCCGATCTCAATTTCACCGGAGTCAGGTTGCTCTTCACCACTGATCATGCGGAACAGCGTGGATTTACCCGCACCGTTAGGGCCGATGATGCCGACGATGGCACCCGGTGGAATCGACAGGCTGACATTCTCAAATAACAGCTTGTCATCATAGGACTTGGTGACATTATGCAGATCTATGACCTTGTCGCCCAGGCGCGGTCCGGGTGGAATGTAGATCTCTTGGGTTTCGTTGCGCTGCTGGAACTCGCGGGAGTTCATCTCTTCAAACTGCTTGATACGTGATTTGGACTTGGCCTGACGCCCTTTGGCACCCTGGCGGACCCATTCCAGCTCAGCCTGAATCGCTTTGCGATGCGAGGCTTCCTGTTTGGCTTCGGCCGCGAGACGCTGGTCCTTCTGCTCTAGCCAGGATGAGTAGTTACCCTCGTAAGGTATGCCGCGTCCACGGTCCAGTTCCAGAATCCAGCCTGCGGCGTTATCCAGGAAGTAACGGTCATGGGTGATAGCTACGACAGTACCAGGGTACTCTTGCAGGAAGCGCTCGATCCAGGCGATAGACTCGGCATCCAGGTGGTTGGTGGGCTCGTCCAGCAGCAACATATCCGGATGGTCCAGTAACAGACGGCACAAGGCTACACGGCGACGTTCACCACCGGAGAGCACCGCAACCTGAGTATCCCAGGGTGGCAGACGCAGGGCGTCGGCGGCACGCTCCAGGGCGTTGTCGAGGTTGTGACCGTCTTTGGCCTGTATCAGGTTTTCCAGTTCGGCCTGCTTTTTCGCCAGTGCATCAAAGTCCGCATCAGGATCGGCGTAGGCTGCGTATATGGCGTCTAATCCGGCTAATGCATCTTTGACATCGGCAACAGCTTCTTCAACCACTTCGCGCACGGTTTTACTGTCATCCAGCTCAGGTTCCTGTGGCAGATAGCCCACTTTGATACCCGGCATGGGTACAGCTTCACCTATGTACTCCTGTCAAGGCCTGCCATGATTTTTAACAGGGATGATTTACCCGAACCATTCAAGCCAAGTACACCGATCTTGGCGCCAGGGAAAAAGGAGAGCGAGATATCTTTCAGAATTTCGCGTTTGGGTGGCACGATTTTGCCAACCCGGTTCATGCTGTATACGTAAGATCCTGTTTGTCCTGTTTTGTCGCCTTTGGCCATATTTTAATACTCTTAATGATAAAGTTAACAAATTCTTGGTGGTTTTTAACAAACCGTAAATGCTGCCTGTGTAAATTTAATGTCTTAATATCCGGCTTCTTTCTGATGTCGCACAGCAAGAATGCTTGCCGTTTCACCATCAAAGCGATACAGCGCGATATAGCCGCTACTGCCAAAGTCAATCAGCCATTCCCGAAACTCCGGATCCATATCGGCAATAGGTCTGCCTACCTCCGGCTGGTGTGCAAGTATTTTCACGCCTGCTCGTATGGTTTTGATGGCGCGTCGAGCTGCATCTTTGTCTTTCATGGCAAGGAAGCGATAGAGTCGTTGTACGTCAGCGAGAGCTGGTGGTGACCAAATCAGACGTGACACTTAGGCAGCTCCGCATCTTCACCCGCTTCAAGCTTCTCCATCCAGGCGTCAGCTTCTTCAAGCGTCAAGTGCAAGCCATTTTCCTGGTAGGCTTCCCAAGCATTTAGTGCATCCTGTTTGAAAGCTTCGCGTTTTTCTTCACGCTCGACATAATCACGGATCGCTTCACGCATTATCCAGTGTGATGAACGATGCCGCACTTCGGCCAGGTGCTGTATACGACTTTTCATATCGTCATCAAGCTTTACTGATGTTGCCATATGATCACCTGAGTGTATTAAGCCTAAGCATTTTAAGCTTAAGT
>NZ_JRLB01000101.1 GCF_000764495.1 Nitrincola sp. A-D6 | reverse complement strand
AGCTCYTTACCACTTTAACACGGCAAGTATCCGGATCCAGGCGATCAGCATGTGCAGTGCTGCTTGCTGATCCGGAAAATCCAGAGCAACGATGATCGGTTTTAACGCATCAGTCATTTGTATATCCTGTTTCATTCGCCTTCCAACCCTTGGACCGGACGTGTACTGTCCCAGGTTTTACAGGAAGGACACTGCCAGTAAAGTGTTTTGCTGTCATAGCCACACTGACCACAGCGGTAGCGGGGCTTGCTTTGTGCCAACTGCTCGGTAAGTTCACGCAGCGTACTCAGACTGCCTTTCACAGCAATATCGCTCTGCTGTAACTGCAGGTCAATCAGATAATTAAACCCGCGCAAGGATGGGTGCTTTTTTAACGCATCGACAATATACTCTGCCGCTGCTTGATCGCCATAACTCGCCTGTAGCAATTGCGCTTTTGCAACAATCAATGTAGTAGACGGATACTGCGCCAGACACTGCTCCAGATAGCTCAGATAAACCTTGATGTTATCCAGTTCAGTGTAACACTGATACAGCAACCCAAGCGTTTCAGGTATCATCAAAGGGTCTTGATCAGCCACCTCTTTTAAATGCTTGATCGCACCACGCCAGGCATAGCGCTGCATTTTATGCTCAGCCAACATCAAGTTTGCGCGCACACAGGCGGGATCCAACTTTAGCGCTTGTTTAAGTCGATTTTCTGTAGCTGTACCTGGCTCACCGAGTCGGCCCTCGGCGAGCTGACAGGCATAATGCGCCATTTCATGAGCAACCGCTGTGCGCTTGGAATCAGGTAATTTCAACGCGGTATTCAGCGCCTTGTCCCACTCCAACTGTTTTTCATACAGTTTTGCCAGAAGCCGTCGAGCGCTATGGCGCAACTCGTCACGCGGATTATCACTTATCACCGACTGCAATAAAGCCTCAGCTCTGTCCAGCAAACCCACGGCATTGTAGTCTTTGGCTAAGGATAATTGAATGTTGAGAAAGTCTTCATGCAACAGGTCGCTACGAGCCAATAAAGTCTGATGCAACTCAATTGCTTTCTCATACTCACCCTTTTTGCGGAACAGATCAGCCAAAGCCAGGTAGGCTGGCACCGTATCAGAATTGATTTCCAGTACACGAATAAAACGCTCTACAGCTTCATCGGTTTTATTGTGAATAAGGTAGTTAAGGCCATGATAGTAATCGCGGCCTGGCATCGCCTGCAACGAATTGCCAGGTCGTCGGTAACGCCCCAATAGCCAACCCGCTGCTATAGCAGCCATCAGCATAGGAATTAGCAGAGCATACTCTGACATATCAGGCTGGATCTTTCAGACCTGATGTTCTCAATTTATTAATTTCCTGTCGTGCTGAAACCACTTTTTTATTCAGGTAGTAGAGCCGGGTTTTCAGTGAAACTACGACCACTGAGCTTATTAACACACCCAGAAGCCCACCAACAGCAAAAGCCCCAAGCAACCACATAGAGAGACTGGCTTCAGGTAGCGTGAAGAAAATCAGATCAATTTGCACTGGTGTCATGTTATGCAGGGTGAAAAGAATCCCTACAAGTAATACCAACAACACCAGAACCACAACAATCAAACGCTTCAGAAAACGCACGTTTAAACCTCCGTCAGACTGGCTTTATCAGCTACCATTCATACTATTATTTACCTGATCGCGCATCTCTTTACCAGGTTTAAAATGCGGCACGTATTTGGCATCCAACGACACAGCGTCACCTGTTTTAGGGTTACGCCCGATACGGGGCGCGCGATAATGCAGCGAAAAACTACCAAAACCGCGTATCTCAATACGATCGCCGTCAGACAGAGATTCGGTCATATGATCGAGCATTGTCTTCACTGCCAATTCCACATCCTTGACTGATAACTGCGGGTGCTGCTCTATCAGGCGTTCAATAAGCTCTGATTTTGTCATGGTTTTCTCCCTCCACTCAAATCGATGAATGCTCATCGCTCTGCCGACACGGACACAAAACTACCTTAAGTCAGGCAGTAGCAACCGTTATCGACTATCTTTTTTCATCTGCGCCTTAATCAACTCTCCGATCGTCGTCGGACCGGCTGCTTCAACAGGAGCCTGTTCTTTTACCGCTTTAATAGCATCCTTTTCAACCTGCTCGGTCAATTGCTTCACTGACAGGTTCACACTGCGATTACGGCGGTCCAGACTGATAATAATAGCATCCACCAGCGTACCAACCGGATACAACCCAGAAAGATTGTCCACACGATCACGCGACACTTCTGAGACTTTTAGAACACCCTCTACACCTTCAGCCAATTCAACAATGGCCTGGCGATCGTCACAACTAATCACTTTACCCTGAACCTGTGCCCCTTTCGGATTCAGATCAGCATAATTGGCAAACGGATCCGAGCTGGCCTGTTTAATACCCAGTGCAATACGCTCACGTTCAGGATCCACAGACAGCACGACAGCCTCGACTTCTTGTCCCTTGCTGTACGCCTTTACCGCTTCTTCTCCCGGATCATCCCAGGAGAGATCAGACAAGTGAACTAGTCCGTCGATACCGCCTTCCAATCCGATAAAAATACCAAAATCGGTGATGGATTTAATCACTCCAGAGACGCGATCGCCTTTATTGCATCGACTTGAAAAACCTTCCCATGGATTTTCCTGACACTGCTTCATGCCGAGCGAAATTCGACGACGCTGCTGATCAATATCCAGAATCATAACATCGACTTCGTCCCCCACCTGTACAACTTTCGAGGGGTGAATATTACGGTTGGTCCAGTCCATTTCAGATACATGCACCAAACCTTCAACGCCTTCACCTATTTCAGCAAAGCAACCATAGTCAGTCAGATTAGTAACACGCGCCCTGACCTTATCACCGACATTATTTTTACTCACCAGTTGATCCCAGGGATCCGCTTGCAACTGTTTAAGCCCCAGAGAAACACGGCTGCGCTCTTTATCAAACTTGAGCACCTTAACATCGATTTCCTGACCAATAGTCAGCAACTCACTCGGATGTTTAACACGTTTCCAAGCCATGTCAGTGATATGCAGTAAGCCATCAATACCACCCAACTCGATAAAGGCACCGTAATCAGTCAGATTTTTCACCACGCCTTTGATTACCAGGCCTTCTTCCATTTTTTCTAACAGCTTTTCGCGCTCTTCAGTGTAAGCCGCTTCAAGCACTGCCCGGCGGGAAACGACAATATTATTGGTACGAGCATCCAGCTTGACCAACTTGAGCTCCAGCTCCTGACCTTCCAGATAAGCGGTATCACGAACAGGGCGTACATCAACCAGCGAACCCGGCAGGAAAGCGCTGATCCCATTAACATCTACTGTTAAACCACCCCGCACTTTACCGGTGATATAGCCTGTGACAGTTGCATTCGCTTCATAGGCAGTTTCCAACACACCCCAGGATTCAGCACGGCGAGCTTTTTCACGTGAAAGCAGGGTTGTACCAAAGCCATCCTCGAGAGCTTCAAGTGCTACTTTGACTTTGTCACCTACGGCAACGGTCAACTGTCCCTTATCATCCTTAAATTGATCAAGTGGAATTGCACCTTCTGATTTCAGGCCAGCGTTGACGATGACGAAGTCATTCTCGACGGCAACCACCAAACCGGTGACTATAGAGCCTGGAGCCATTTCAAGCTCTTTCAGACTTTCTTCAAACAGCTCTGCAAAACTCTCGCTCATTACCCGCATCCTCAGACTGAAACTGCCTAGCGCAGCCCTTTATGTTTTGCTTCATCCAGCACCACCTCCAACACCTCCTCAATTGTCATTTTGGTGGTGTCCAGAATCACCGCATCAGGCGCCGGTTTCAGTGGCGAAACGCTGCGGTTCATGTCCCGCGCATCCCGCGCTTTTAAATCCAATACTATATCTTCAAGGCTAGCACTCAGGCCCTTGCTAATCAACTGCTTATAACGGCGGTTACCACGCTCCTCTGCACTGGCATCCAAATAGACCTTTAAACAGGCCTCCGGAAAGATCACAGTTCCCATATCCCGGCCATCGGCGATCAGGCCAGGCGCAACGGCAAAATCACGCTGTCGCTGCAGTAAAGCCTTACGGACCGGGGGCATGGCCGCCACAACCGATGCATCCGCACCGACAGCTTCAGTCCGAATCGTATCAGTAACTTCTTCGCCCTCAAGTACAATTTTAACATCATCTGCGGATCCAGCCAGAAATTGCACATCCAGATGGGCAGCAACGACTTGTATGGACTCTTCATCATCCAGGGAGATACCATGATGCCGGGCAGCTACAGCTGTCAAACGATACAAAGCTCCACTATCCAGCAAGTGCCAGTTTAGCTTCTGCGCTAACAGACGACAGATCGTTCCTTTACCGGAACCGCTCGGACCATCAACAGTAATGATAGGTATTGAAGCTCTGGTGGACATAAGTCCGCCTCCTTTCTGGATTAGTGTCCTGCACTACTGCATAGCACAGAATCGAACTGGTTAACGCTTATAACTGTATCAGCCACCCGTCATTCTCCCGGATTATCTTCACCTTTTACGGGTGCAATAGACGGAGAGTTAGGAGATGGCAACTCATAAGCCGTTCCCGTCAGTAATGTACTGAAATATTCACGCGCAATGCGTGCACGAGTAAAAATACCCAGTAATGTCTGACCATCTTCTGTATCTATCGCCTGACGCAGACGAGATAGACCGGTGGTAAATTGATCTATCTGATCTAACAGTGCATCCCGGTTAGCCTGACAGATATCGTGCCACATCACCGGATCACTTGCGGCAATTCGGGTAAAATCCCGGAAACCACCCGCAGCGTAGCGAAAAATATCTTTATTTTCCTCTTCATGCGCCAACGTATCCACCAGCGAAAAAGCCAAAAGATGTGGCAGATGACTGGTCGCAGCCAGCACTTCATCGTGACGCTGAGGTTCCATTTGCAATACCTCAGCTCCCAGAGACTGCCACAACTCTGAAATCAAAGTGACGGCCAGGGACGAAGTATCAGGTAAAGGAGTCAGTATTACTTTATGACGTTCAAACAAATCTGCATTAGCAGCGCTTACACCACTTTTTTCTGCACCCGCAATCGGATGCCCGGGAACAAAATTTCCCGGAACAACTGAAAATACACGCTGAGCGGCCTCAATAATATTCATTTTCGTGCTGCCAGCATCGGTCAACAAGGTGTCAGACCGCAGTGCAGGTGCAATCGTTTCCAGTAGAGACTCCATCGCCTTGACCGGCACAGCCAACATGACTAAATCAGCTTCGGCTACGGCATCAAGCAAAGATGTCGCTTGTTTATCGATAACACCAAGCTGAAGTCCTAGCTCGCATTCCGCCGGATGCAGGTCGTAGCCGATCACTTCATCCACCAGATGACGCGCTTTAAGAGCTTTAGCAAAAGATCCACCAATCAGGCCCAGACCAATCACCAACACCTTATTCAGGGTCCGTTTCACACTATCACCTTTTTCAACGCATCCAGGAAGCGTTGATTTTCCGTTTCTGTACCCAGCGTAACACGCAAATGTTGCGACATGGCGTAGACACCCAGCGGTCTGACAATGACGCCTTGCTCAAGCAGAGCCTGATAAACAGGCAAGGCGTCTTTTTCACAATCAAAGGTGATGAAATTAGCCGATGATGGAATATACCTAATTCCAAGCGCCGCCAACCCGGCCTGCACCTGCAGTCGTCCCTGCTGATTCAAACTGACTGTACGCGCCAGATACGCCTGATCAGTCAATGCAGCCATTGCCGCTGCCTGAGCAACTGAACTGACATTAAACGGCTGACGAACGCGGTTTAACAGATCCGTAACAACCGGATTGGCAATAGCAAAACCAACGCGCAGTGCAGCCAAACCGTAAGCTTTGGAAAAAGTACGGGTGACGATCAAATTACTGTAGGTTGCGGTGAGCGCTAACCCATCAGGCGTATCGGCCTGTTCGGTGTACTCACTGTAGGCCTCATCCAGCACCACCAGCACCCGCTCAGGTATACGTGCCATAAACTGCTTAAACGCCTGGTCGGACAGACAGGTACCGGTCGGATTATTGGGGTTGGCAATAAAGATAACCCGGGTGCGTTCAGTCACAGCCTCTGCCATGGCATCAAGATCATGGCCATAATCCCGCGCAGCTACGCTAATACCTGTAGCGCCACAGGCTTTGACTACCAGCGGATAGACAACAAAGGCATACTCCGAATAGATCGCTTCGACACCTTCACGCAAAAAGGCACGTGCAACCAGCTCCAGCAGATCATTAGAACCATTACCAAGCGTGAGTTGTTCAGTAGCCAGATTGAAACGCTGACTCAATGCTTGTTTAAGATAATAGCCATTGCTGTCCGGATAGCGAGTCAAACCCGCCAAGGCTGATTCAACCGCAGCGACAGCAGCAGGAGATGGGCCCAGGGGGTTCTCGTTACTGGCTAGTTTAACAATATTGCGAATGCCCAGCTCCCGCTCCAGTTCTTCAGCGGGCTTGCCGGCCTGGTAAGGCTGCAGCGCCTGCACACCAGGGTTGGACAGAGCTACAAAATCACAGCTCATAGTTGGCTTCCTATTGTTATTAGAGTACAGCTCTGGGATAAGATCCCAGCACTTTAAGTGTATCAGGACCTCTGTCTAGCTCACTCAGCAAATCCATTACTGGCGCATCTTCCTGATGCCCTTCAAAATCTATGTAAAACAAAGAGTAAGCATCTCCGCCTTGATGTACTGTCCGACTCTCCAGACGTGTTAGACTGATATCGCGCTGCCGGAATGCGCCCAGCACATCATGAAGTACACCAGGCTGGTCTTTGACTGACAGCAGTATCGAGGTTTTGTCATGGCCGCTAGGCTCTACATACTGTTTACCCAGCACAAGATAACGGGTATCAGCTGCCAGCGTTTTATCATCGGCAGGGTCAAGCAACAACTCTACTTCTCCGCAGATGCGCAGATCATAGCGGCGAAACAGGTCCAGCGTGTGACTGACCAGACCCTCATGAGCACTTTCTATTGGAGTGACAGCATAGTGACAGTGTCCCTGCTCTACGGCCTTGAGTGCCTGTTCAGCATCGGTCATAGCGGCTCCCCTGACAGAAAGGCCAAAGTGCTTGCGTACCGCTTGCTCAGCATAGCCGCCTTCAGGCCCAGGGTAAGCCACGCTGAGTGGCTGTTCCAGTGCCAAACATACCGACATCACTTCACGAAACAAGCGCGCCATAGCCTGATCAGGCAGCGGTCCGGTGTTGCGTTCCATAACTCGTCGCAACACCTGTGCTTCACGCTCTGGTCGGTAGAATACAGCGGGTAATGCCTGATTAAAACGCTGCTTCACCTCAGCAACTTGCTGAGCACAGGACGCCCGTTGATTAATCAATGTCTGTAATTGCTGGTCTATAGCATCAATCTGATCACGCAGTGCCCTGAGTTCAGTTTCATCGCTGGCAGATGGCGCATCCGGTATTTGATCAGCCATGCTGCGTCTCAAACTCGGCCATAAATACCAGTAGCGCATCGACAGCGGCTTCGGGTACCGCGTTATAGATACTGGCGCGCATTCCACCAACAGATCGATGTCCTTTGAGGTTCAATAGCCCCGCCGCTTCAGCCTGCTGCAAAAACAGCTTATCCAGAGCAGCATCAGCCAGCGTAAAGGGCACATTCATACCGGAACGGCTATCAATTGCTACAGGATTGGCATAGAAATCGCTTTGATCTATAGCAGCATAAAGCTTGGCAGCCTTACGCTGATTAACCTCAGCCATCGCAGCCACTCCTCCCTGGCGTTTCAGCCAATCGAACACCAGACCTGACAGGTACCAGGCGAAAGTCGGCGGGGTATTATGCATAGACTCACCCTCAGCATGTACTTTGTAGTCATACATGGTGGGGGTTCCTGCCAGGGTCTGGCCAAGCAGATCCTCACGTACGATCACAACGGTCAAACCGGCAGGGCCGATATTTTTCTGGGCACCCGCATAGATCACTCCAAAACGGCTGACATCCACGGGAGCAGAGAGAATATCCGATGACATATCGACGACCAGAGGCACAGAGCCACTATCGGAATATAGTTGAACTCCACACCACCAATGGTTTCATTGCTGGTGTAGTGCAGGTAAGCCGCCTCCGGACTCAACTGTATTTCGTTCGGGGCTGGTGCACGTCGAAAATCGTCAGCTGCTGTCGAGGCAGCAAGGTTAACAGTACAGTAGCGAGACGCTTCGGCAATAGCCTTCTTTGACCAGATACCAGTATTGATGTAATCAGCCGTTTGCTTGCCGCGCAACAGGTTCATCGGCAACATAGCAAATTGACTGCTGGCACCGCCTTGCAGAAAGAGCACCTTGTAATGATCCGGAATCGACATCAGCTCACGCAGATCTTGCTCTGCCTGTTGTGCAACCGAAACGAACTCATCACTGCGATGGCTCATCTCCATGATCGACAGGCCTTTTCCTTGCCAATCACACAAATCCCGCTGTGCCTGTTGTAACACTTCATCCGGCAACGCGGCCGGCCCTGCACTGAAATTATATTTACGTGTCATTACGTCTATCAGTCCGGTTGCTCTGGTGGGAGAAATCCCTCCCACCTAAGTTGATGGTGTTTTACTCGTCTGCGGCTGTATCAGAAGCTACGTCAGAAGCTGAGGAATCATCCGCTTGTGGCTGCAACGCTTGCGCGCCCAGCTCAACTTCGTCATCTTCCGGCTCTTCAATACGCGCCAGACCAACCAGTTTTTCGTCTTCACTCACGCGAATCAACATAACCCCCTGGGTATTACGACCCAAGACAGATATTTCTTCTGTACGTGTGCGTACCAGGGTGCCGCGGTTACTGATGAGCATCACGCCATCGCCGCTGAAGACCTGCACTGCGCCAGCCAGGGATCCGTTACGCTCAGTACACTGCATGGCGATAACCCCTTGACCGCCACGGCCTCTGAGTGGGAAGTCTTCCACGGCCGTTTGCTTACCAAAGCCTTTTTCAGACGCGGTAAGTACTTTGCCGCCCGCCTGTGGAATCATCAAGGAGATAACACTGGCCTCTTCTGGCATTCTGACACCGCGCACACCGCGGGCTGTCCGGCCCATGGAGCGAACATCCTGTTCATTAAAGCGCACCGCTTTTCCAGCACTGGTTACCAACATCACATCGTCATTACCATTGGTAATAGCGGCACCGATCAAGTGATCGCCTTCGACGATATCCAGTGCAATCAGGCCGGTACTACGAGGCCGGGCAAAACTCTGCAATGGCGTTTTTTTCACCGTGCCCTTGGCGGTTGCCATGAACACAAAGCGATTTTCATCAAACTCTTTGACAGGCAGAATGGTGTTGATCCGCTCGCCTTCTTCCAACGGCAATATATTCACCAATGGACGCCCACGTGCAGCGCGACTGGCTGGTGGAATTTCATAGACTTTCAACCAGTAAACCTTGCCACGACTGGTGAAACAAAGCACGGTATCATGCGTGTTGGCAATCAGCAGATGCTCGATAAAGTCTTCATCTTTCATTGCTGTTGATGACTTACCCTTACCACCACGCTTCTGAGCCTGATAAGCGTCCAGAGGCTGTGTCTTGGCATAACCACTGTGTGAGATAGTCAGTACCATATCTTCTTCAGTGATCAGATCGGCAACGGTGAGATCCTGTTGCGAAGACATGATTTCAGTACGACGTGGATCAGCGTACTCATCAACGACAGCGGCCAGCTCTTCACGAATAACTTCCATCAAGCGTTCACGTGATGACAGGATATACAGCAGCTCGGCGATTTTCTCCACCAGATTGCGGTATTCGCCAATCAGTTTTTCGTGCTCCAACCCGGTCAATCGGTGTAAACGCAGATCCAGAATAGCCTGTGCCTGAACCGGTGACAGATAATACTGACCATCGCGCAAACCGAACTGCGGCTCCAGATCCTCAGGACGGCAGGCATCTTCACCGGCACGCTCCAGCATCTCCACCACATTGCCCGGCTGCCAAGGCGAAGCAATCAGACGCTCACGCGCATCAGCCGGGGTTGGGGATTCTTTGATCAGTTGAATGATCGGATCAATATTAGCCAGCGCTATCGCCAGCCCTTCCAGAACATGACCACGTTCACGTGCTTTACGCAGCTCATACACAGTACGTCGTGTAACCACCTCGCGGCGGTGCAGGATAAAGCACTCCAGCATGGTTTTCAGATCAAGAATACGTGGCTGCCCATCCACCAGTGACACCATGTTGATTCCAAATACGCTTTGCAGCTGTGTTTGGATAAACAGGTTATTGATAATCACCTCAGGCACTTCACCGCGACGCAGCTCAATGACAATGCGCATACCGTCTTTATCAGACTCGTCACGCAGTTCGCTGATACCTTCCAGCTTTTTCTCTTTAACCAGATCAGCAATTTTTTCAATAGTACGGGCTTTGTTAAGCTGATAAGGAATCTCAGTAATCACCAGCATTGGCCGGCCATTACGTGGATTATCTTCAACATGGTGACGCGCACGCACATAAATGCGCCCACGTCCGGTACGGTAAGCCTGTAAAATACCTGCACGACCATTAATAATCGCACCGGTGGGGAAATCCGGACCAGGAATAAACTCCATCAACTCATCAACTGTGAGCTCCGGGTCATCAATCAGCGCCAGGCACCCTTTTACCACTTCACTGAGGTTATGCGGCGGAATATTGGTCGCCATACCCACGGCGATCCCTGACGAACCATTCACCAACAGATTGGGTACACGTGTCGGCAACACCGCTGGAATACGTTCAGTGCCGTCATAGTTATCAACGAAATCGACCGTTTCTTTATCCAGGTCAGCCAGCAGATCATGGGCGATCTTGGCCATGCGGATTTCGGTGTAACGCATGGCAGCGGCACTGTCACCATCTACGGAACCAAAGTTACCCTGGCCGTCGACCAGCGGCGCACGCATGGAAAAGCTCTGTGCCATCCTGACGATGGTATCGTAAACAGCGCTGTCACCATGCGGATGGTATTTACCGATGACGTCACCGACAACACGTGCCGATTTCTTGTATGGTTTGTTCCAGTCATTCCCAAGTTCGTGCATGGCAAACAGAACCCGGCGATGCACCGGCTTCAAACCATCACGCACATCAGGTAAAGCTCGACCTACAATGACGCTCATGGCGTAGTCGAGATAGGACTGTTTAAGCTCATCCTCAATATTGACTGGCAGGACTTCTTTGGCTAGATCACCCATTCGCTCAGCGTTCCTTGATTCGGTATGCTTACACGCCGTTGATACGGCAGTTTATTAACGCGCTATTATACCATAAACACACGCTGACTCACCTCTGCTATGAGTGTTAGAATCAACTTGAACTGACCAATTGGAAATTAATTGACCATGAGCAACTCCCGAGCACTGAACCTTGACCCTGCCGAGATAGCAAAATTTGAAGAACTGGCCAGCCGCTGGTGGGACAAAAACAGTGAATTTAAACCGTTACACGATATAAACCCGCTCAGAGTCGGTTTTATTGACCGTATCGCCGGACTGGCAGGCAAGCGAGTTATCGATATCGGTTGCGGCGGCGGAATACTCTCGGAAGCCATGGCCAGGCGAGGTGCCGAAGTAACCGGCATTGATATGGGTGAGGCACCGTTAAAGGTCGCCAAACTGCACGGACTGGAAAGTGGCGTCAAAGTAGATTACCAGCGCATTACGGCCGAGGAGATGGCGCTTACCCATCCACAAGCCTTTGATGTGGTCACCTGCATGGAGATGATTGAGCATGTACCCGATCCGGCTTCGGTGATTAATGCCTGCGCCAGCCTGGTTAAACCCGGCGGACAAGTGTTTTTATCAACACTTAACCGCAATCCAAAAAGCTATTTGTTTGCAATCCTCGGTGCCGAACGCTTGCTCAGACTAGTCCCTGCAGGCACCCATGATTTCAATAAATTTGTCCGACCCGCCGAACTCGCTGGCTGGGCGCGTGAAAATGGATTGAATATCACTGAAATGACCGGCCTGACCTACAACCCCCTGACCCGCCAGTATCGTCTCGACCCGAATGATGTGGATGTGAACTACATGCTCGCCACTCAAAAGGCGAACCTGGCATGACACCGATTCAAGCTGTGTTGTTTGATCTTGACGGCACCCTGGTTGATACTGCACCCGACTTCCACCGTATCTGCAACCAGTTACTTCTGGCTGAAGGCCGCCCAGCGGTTGACTATACTCAACTGCGCTTATCTGTTTCCAATGGCGGACGGGCCGTTATTGAAGAGGCATTTGGCTTTAAAGACGACCACCCGGACTTTGAGCGCCTACTTGAGCAGATGCTGGCTCTTTATGAAGCATCTCCCGCTCAGGACAGTCGACTTTTTGCTGGCTTCGATGAAATGCTAATGTGGCTGGATGAGGTGAACATTCCCTGGGGCATAGTAACCAACAAGCCCGCACGCTTTACCCACAAACTACTCCAGCAACTGATTCTGGATACACGCTGCGCCGTAACCATCTGTCCCGATGATGTTAGCCGCAGCAAACCGGATCCAGAAGGACTGTTACTGGCCTGTAAGCGTATTAACCGACCGCCAGCCAGCACGCTCTACATTGGCGATCATTTACGTGACATTCAGGCAGGCCAGGCGGCAGGTATGCGCACCCTGGCTGCAGCTTTTGGTTACTTGAGTCCTGATGATCAACCCCAACACTGGCACAGCGATTTTTGCATTCAGGAATCTACCCAACTACTACCTCTGCTAAAATCACTTATACATCCATATTAATAGCAATCTAAGCTTAATAGGAGCACCAAGATTATGTTTGCATACAACGCGCCGACTGATCTTTTAAAAGACAGAATCCTTCTCGTTACCGGCGCTGGTGAGGGCATAGGCCGTGAAGCAGCAAAACACTATGCCGCCCACGGCGCCACAGTGATTTTATTAGGCAGAACCCAGGAAAAGCTGGACAGGGTTTATGATGAAATAGAAGCGGCCGGCTATCCACAGGCAGCCATTGTACCCATGAACCTGGAGGTGGCAACGGAGCATGACTATATTGAGCTCTGCAATACCCTGCACCAAGAATTTGGCCGACTAGATGGCATCCTGCACAATGCAGGCATTCTGGGCGTTAGAACCCCGATAGAAAACTATGACCCGGTCATTTGGCACCAAGTCATGCAAGTCAACCTCAACGCCCCCTTCATGCTGACGCAAACACTCATGCCCTTGTTGCAGGCATCAGAAGACGCATCCATCATCTTCACCTCATCAGGCGTAGGGCGCAAAGGAAAAGCTTACTGGGGCGCTTATGCTGTGTCTAAATTTGGCACAGAAGGATTGATGCAAGTACTGGCTGATGAGCTGGAAAACACGCCTAACATTCGTGTTAACGCCATCAACCCAGGTGGCACGCGCACCAATATGCGCGCTTACGCCTACCCAGGAGAAAACCCAGCTACCCTACCAACACCAGCCGATATCATGCCGGTGTATTTATACTTGATGGGCCCGGATAGCAAAGATACCCAAGGCCAGTCAATCGATGCACAGGCTTAAATAAGCGCAGCGCCAACGTTAGCGAGCATTGCGCTTGCCGACTGAGCGCCCGCGAGGCTTCGCCTTTACCGACCTGACATCGCCCTTTCCGGCCACAGCATGCTGACGTACGCGCTGCTTACGAAAACGTCGCTCATCCGCATCCAACTGTGCTGGCGTTCGATCAAAGGGGGTTTTGTCAGCATCAAGACCCACTTCAGCTGCCAGCATATTACTCTCTTTACGACCCAGCTCACGCCAGGTACCTACTTTGACATCACTGGGTAAAAATACCGGCCCAAAGCGCACACGCTTCAGACGGTTAACCTGTATACCCTGAGATTCCCATAAACGACGTACTTCACGATTACGCCCTTCCATCAGAACACAGTGGTACCACTTATTAGCACCTTCTCCATCAAAAAAGCGCACATCGGTAAAGCGCGCCATACCATCCTCAAGCAACACGCCTTTAGTTAACTGCTCAATCATACCCTCAGTTATCTCACCCAACACACGCACCGCATACTCACGATCTATCTGTGCTGAAGGGTGCATTAACCGATTCGCCAACTCACCATCCGTGGTAAAAATCAGCAGACCAGTAGTATTGATATCCAGCCGCCCTACGACTATCCAGCGCCCCTGCTTCAAAGGTGGCAGATTATCAAAAACTGTAGGCCGCCCTTCCGGATCATGGCGGGTACATACTTCATCCAACGGCTTATTATAGATAACAACGCGCCTGGGTGACTCTGATGCGAAAATCAACTTCACAGGACGACCATCAACAACAACCTGATCACTTTCAGTAACCCGATCACCAAGACCGGCAAGTTTACCATTGATTGATGCCCGACCTGCTTCGATCCAACGCTCCATCTCACGACGTGAGCCAACTCCGGAGCGCGCCAATACTTTTTGAAGCTTTTCACTTTCCATTGACGCTACCCTGATAATTCATCCAAAAAATACTAAAATCAATCCACACTCGGCAACTGATCCTTACTGATACCACGCTGCTTCATATAGTCCGCAAACGCAACAGGTGTCCTGCCACGACCTGACCACTCATGACGCTCACCTTCGGCATCGATAATATAATATTTTGCTTTAACTGTTTTTTTCGGTGCGACTTCAGCTAAATCCGATAAATCTGAAATATCCAGACCAGCGTCTTTCATTGCCTGGCGGATCTGCTCAATTTTTTCGATACGCTTACTTTCTTCTGCCGCTTTTAGCGCTTCCTCTTCCTTACGCTCAGCAAGAATGTCACTTAAATCAGAAAGAACCTTTTCCACATCACCGACAGACAAGTCCTGGCATTGCTTTCTTAAAGAATTTTTACGCATTAGTATTTTGATAAAATCAGACATTTGATTAATTCCCACCTTATTTATTGACCTGCCTATTATCTTCAGAAATACAGCTTTTGCAATAACAGGCTAATAAAAATATTTTACTACATAAAGGAACTTATATTACCCGCACCCTCACGCGCTATTTCAGGTTCATCGCCAGTTAGATTTATAACACTGGTCGCTTCCATGCCACAAAAACCACCATCTATCACCAAATCAACATGATGCTGCAAGGTATCGCGAATATCGTACGGATCAGACAAGGGCACAGTTTCTTCCGGCATGATAAGTGACGTGCTCATAATAGGTTCACCCAACTCCGCCAGCAATGCGGCAACTATAGGGTTATCAGGAACACGAATGCCGATAGTACGACGCTTTGGATGTAACAACCTGCGTGGCACTTCACCGGTAGCATTAAGTATAAATGTAAAAGCACCAGGGGTATGTGCTTTCAGCAACCTATATACTGAGTTATCTACCTTAGCATAGGTTGATATTACCGAAAGGTCGCCGCAAACCAGCGTGAAATTATGCTTGTCATCCAGACGCCTTATTTGACGGATACGATCAACCGCTTTTTTATTTTCGAGGCAGCAACCTAGCGCATAAGCACAATCAGTCGGGTAAACAATCACACCGCCTTGCCTTAATATTTCAACAGCCTGAGTAATCAGGCGCTTCTGAGGATTTTCAGGATGAATCTGGAAAAACTGACTCACTACTACCTCCATCGCTGGCTAACTCAAACCAGCTTCTATATTAATATTTACTAAAAATTTATTTAACAAATGACTGCTATCAACATCAATAACAGGAAAGCGCCCCGGTGCCGTCCAGCTAGATTCAGGCGAATGGAAGTCGCTCCCTGCAGAAACTAAAAAACCGAACTGCTTAACTACTTTTAACAACTCACGCGCCTGATCAGGATTCATTCCCGGGTAACTCACCTCAACCGCCTCACAACCCCAATCTTTCAACTCACCCAGCAATAATCGTAGTCGTGTAAACGTCATATTATATTTCGTTGGGTGAGCCAGCACAGCATAACCACCCGCCTGATGGATAATATTAATTATACATTCTGGATCTGGCCACTGTGCTTTGACATCTCCCGCTTTACCCTGACCAAGATAGGTATCAAAAGCCTGCTTGGCAGAGTTTACATAACCACTCTGAATAAGTGCCTTAGCAAAATGAGGCCGGCAAATACTTGCATCACCGGCTATAACACGTGCCCGATCCAGTATATCGGCTGAGATACCTTTCTTTATCAGACGTTCTGCAATTTTTTCTGCGCGCTTATTACGCACTGCAATCAACTCAAGAACATAAGCTTGCAAATCCAGGTTTTGCTCATCCAAATTCAACCCTAATATATGCAAAACTGCCTACGCCACATACAGGTGAACTCAGCACCCGGCACCAAACACACCCCCCGGGCAGCGGCAGCCTGTTTAGCTTCAGCAATACCCCCCATCGTGTCATGGTCCGTTAGTGCCATAATCTGTATACCCTTATCTGCACACAGATCCACCAGCGCGCCAGGGGCCAATACGCCATCTGAGGCACTACTATGCATGTGCAAATCATATAACAAATTATATCTCCGGATTCAGGACATGAATAAGCATGACGGCCGACACCGGCCAGTCAAATTGCAGCAGCCATATCTGGCAAAAATAATGCGGATTCTGGGCCCTATTATAGTAGTATAATGACAAAAACACCCGCCCAATATGAGATACAACTGACTGTATCAGTAAAAAAACGCCGGAGAAAAATATGTTTTATGCCATTATTGCTGAAGATATCGAAGATAGTCTGGAAAAACGTCTTGAAGTACGTCCGGCGCATCTCGAACGTCTAAAACAACTCAGCTCTGAAGGTCGTTTACTTATAGCAGGACCACACCCTGCGATTGATAATGAAGACCCTGGAGATGCAGGCTTTAGCGGAAGCCTTATTGTAGCTGAATTCCCATCCTGACTGAGGCGCAGTTATGGGCTGATCAGGATCCTTACCGCATCGCGGGTGTATACAAAAGAATTAGCATCAAACCCTTCAAGAAGGTATTGCCCTGACCTTAGTAGTTTCTGCTATACTCTCCTGTGTAGAACTTGACCAAAAAAGCGACACTTATCTATGAAGTGCGTTTATCTTGGGTTAAGCTTTAGTATGCTTAAATTAAGCTGAGAAATTAACTAAAAGACCTACATCCAACCTGGCACAAGGAAATGATGATGAAGAAAATTGCTATAGCTGCCGGCCTGGCCCTGACTCTCGGCTTCTCAGCCGCTCAGGCTCAGGTTTCAGGCTACGCCGCAAATTCAAGCGACACTGTATGGCGCACCAGCTTCGGTGAATGCTGGCAGACAAGTTCTTGGAGCGTTGATAAAGCGGTTCCAGGTTGCGCTGGCTACGTCGCTCAGGCTGATGCACCCGCTCCAGCTCCAGCTCCAGCTCCTGAAGTTGCTGATCTTGAGCGCAAATTTGCACTCTACTTCGACTTTGACAAAACTGATGTTGGCGATATCTCTACCATTGTTAACCATATTGGTTCACTGGCTAGCGTTGATAGCATCGAACTGACTGGTCATGCTGACCGTATTGGTAACATGACTTACAATGATCGCCTATCACAGCGTCGTGCAGATGCTGTTGCTGTTGCACTGGCAAATGCTGGCGTTGATCGTAACTTGATGAGCACTAGCTCAATGGGTAGCCGTTCACCTGTAGCTAACTGTTCTGGTCGTGGTGCTGAGCTGATTGCTTGCTTGCGTCCTGATCGTCGTGTAGACGTTGAAATCAAAGGCACTCGTCGCGCTCAGTAATAACTGACCGGCAAGAGACAAAAAAACCAACCCTCGGGTTGGTTTTTTTTTCGCCTGAACCTCGTTAAGCAGTCACCCATCCCAACAGACAGGTAACTGCTTTAGCGGATTACTTCAGCCAGGCACGCGCATTTCTGAACATACGCATCCAACTACCATCCTCAGACCAGTCTTCCGGACTCCATGAATGCTGTACAGCACGAAACATGCGCTCCGGATGTGGCATCATAATCGTTACGCGACCATCCGGCGTTGTAATACCCGCAATCCCGGCTGGTGAGCCATTGGGATTAGCGGGATAACGTTCCGTTACCTTGCCATAGTTATCCACATAGCGCAGCGCGATATCCGAGGATTGCTGCAAACGTTGCAGATGATCAGCATCACTGAACTCAGCGCGCCCTTCACCATGTGCAATCGCAATAGGCATGCGTGATCCGGCCATCCCCTGCAGGAAGATTGAAGGCGTCTGCTGAACTTCTACCATCGCCTGACGTGCTTCAAACTGCTCAGAACTATTACGCACAAAGTGCGGCCAACGCTCGGCACCGGGAATCAACTCATGCAGATTAGACATCATCTGACAGCCATTACACACACCCAATGCAAAACTGCTCTGACGGGCAAAGAAAGCGGCAAATTCATCGCGAGCGCGACTATTAAACAATACTGATTTCGCCCAACCTTCACCGGCACCCAATACATCACCGTACGAGAAGCCACCACAGGCCACCAAACCCTGGAAAACGTCCAGCGAAACACGCCCAGACAGAATATCGCTCATATGCACATCCACAGCGGTGAATCCGGCGCGATCAAAGGCCGCGGCCATTTCAACCTGACCGTTCACTCCCTGCTCGCGCAAAACAGCCACCTGTGGCCGCATTCCTGAGGCGATATAGGGCGCCGCTACATCTTCGTTTACAGCATAACTCAGTGCCACATGCAGGCCCGGATCATTGCGATCCTGAATCTGCTCAAACTCCTGCTGCGCGCACTCAGGATTATCACGCATCGACTGTAACTGATAAGAGGTTTCCGCCCAATAGCTTTGCAATAACGAGCGACTTTCACTGAAGATCTCTTCTTCATCAAAGTAGAGGTTAACCGAGTCATCCTCATTGATCGTACCAATCACACTGACCAGATCACCGAGACCTGCCGCATTCAGCTCCGTTAACACTTCAGCCGTGTGTTCGCGGCGCACCTGAATCACAGCGCCCAACTCTTCTGCAAACAGGGCCGCTGCAATCTCATCCTGGCCCGCCGCGAGCATATCCAGATTAATATCGATACCACAGTGGCCGGCAAAGGCCATTTCTGCCAGGGTAACAAATAAACCACCATCAGAGCGGTCATGATAGGACAGCAGCCTACCCTGGGCGTTGAGTTCTTGAATTGCAGCAAAGAATGCACGCATTAACCCCGCATCATCCAGATCAGGAGCCTGCTGTCCGACCTGATTATAGACCTGCGCCAGGCTGATAAGCCGAGTCGATTCTGGCCAGCACCCAGATCTATCAACAGCAGATCGGTTTCACCCTGATCTGTGAGTAGCTGCGGTGTCAGCGTTTTGCGTATATCTACCACCGGTGCAAAGCCCGACACGACTAACGACATAGGCGCGGTGACACTTTTAGCCTGACCCTCCTCGCTCCATACCGTACGCATCGACATGGAGTCCTTGCCGACAGGAATGGTAATACCCAGCTCAGGACACAACTCCATGCCCACGGCTTTGACCGTGTCATAGAGCTTTTCATCTTCTCCAGGATGGCCCGCGGCACACATCCAGTTGGCTGAGAGCTTAACATCAGCGATATCAGCAATCCGTGCCGCCGCCAGATTGGTCAGGGTTTCACCAACGGCAATACGCCCTGAGGCCGGAGAGTCAATTAATGCCAGGGGAGTCCGCTCCCCCATAGCCATGGCTTCGCCAGCATAGGTATCAAAGGAGGCCGCTGTCACAGCACAGTCAGCCACCGGCACCTGCCAGGGACCGACCATCTGATCACGTGCAACCAGCCCGGTAATGGTCCGGTCACCAATGGTGATCAGGAAGGATTTGGAAGCTACCGCCGGCAGTTTAAGCACTCGCTCAACCGCGTCTTCCAGATCAATATTGCTAGCATCAAACTCTGGCAGGTCATAGTTAATGCGTGTAACACTGCGATGCATTTTCGGTGGTTTGCCAAATAACACTGACATTGGCAAATCAACCGGTTTAGCTTCAAAATGGGTGTCATTTAAGGTCAGGTGATGCGCATCAGTCGCCTCACCCACCACCGCGTAAGGGCAGCGCTCACGTTCACAAATGGCTTCAAAACGTGGCATATCCTGCGGCTGACCGCCAGCACATAACGTTCCTGGGCTTCATTACACCAGATCTCCAGTGGTGACAGACCGGGTTCATCATTATTGATATTACGCAGTTCAAAATGCCCGCCGCAACCGCCATCTTTAACCAGCTCAGGGAAAGCATTGGATAAACCACCCGCGCCAACATCGTGGATAAACGCGATGGGGTTCCGATCCGCTAACTGCCAGCAGCGATCGATCACCTCCTGACAACGGCGTTCCAGTTCAGGGTTTTCGCGCTGTACTGAAGCGAAATCCAGATCAGCCGCCGAGCTACCCGATGTCATTGAAGAAGCGGCGCCACCACCCAGACCGATCAGCATCGCCGGACCACCCAGACAGATCAGTTTGGCCCCTACCGGAATCTCGCCCTTATCAACGTGATCTTCACGAATATTTCCCAAGCCACCGGCAATCATGATCGGCTTGTGATAGCCGCGCACTTCATCACCCGCCGCACCAGGCACTTGCTGTTCGAAGGTACGGAAATAGCCGGTGAGATTTGGCCGACCGAATTCATTATTAAACGCCGCCGCCCCTATAGGACCTTCCAGCATAATATCCAATGCGGTCACGATGCGTTCCGGCTTACCGTAATCCGATTCCCAGGCTGTTCAAAACCAGGGATATTCAAATCTGATACGGTAAACCCGTTCAAACCGGCTTTCGGCTTGGCGCCCTTACCTGTGGCACCTTCGTCACGAATTTCACCACCCGACCCGGTTGCCGCACCTGGATGCGGCGCTATAGCCGTCGGGTGGTTGTGTGTTTCAACTTTCATCAGGATATGAATGGGTTCCTGATGAAAGCCGTATGCCGCAGAATCTGGGTCTGGGTAAAACCGCCCGGCAACCGAACCGCTTATAACTGCAGCATTGTCTTTATAAGCCGAAAGGACATTCTCACCACCCAGCTCATTGGTGTTACGGATCATCGCAAACAGGGACTTATCCTGTGTTTCACCATCAATATCCCAACTGGCATTGAATATTTTGTGGCGGCAGTGCTCAGAATTAGCCTGCGCAAACATCATCAGCTCTACATCGGTGGGATTACGTTGCAGATCGGTAAAGCTTTGCAGCAGATAATCGATTTCATCCTCTGCCAGCGCCAGCCCTAAGGTCGTGTTAGCAGATTCAAGGGCTGCCCGCCCCTCTGTTAACACATCAACCAGAGCAAGCGGACGAGGTGCTTCATGCCTAAACAAGCTGGCAGCCGCCTCCAGCGTATCAACCACCGACTGCGTCATACGATCATGCAGTTGGGCCTGAATGAAGCTGCGCTCAGCATCACTCAGTGCAGTCCGGCTGTGAATATAGTAGGCTAACCCACGCTCCAACCGATTTATTTGCGTTAGACCACAGTTTTGTGCGATATCTGTAGCCTTGCTGGACCAGGGCGAAATTGTTCCAGGTCGGGGAATAACCAGAAACAGCTCGCCCTCAGGATTTTCAGCCATCCCTGTGGGGCCATAGCTCAGAATCCGGTCGAGCACGCCTTGCTCCTCGCCCTTCAGCGGAGCCGGTGTATCGGCAAAATGAATGAACTCAGCATACAGACCGGTTACTGAATCGGTTTGAGTCTGAAGGAGTGATAATAACTTATCACGACGGAAAGCCGAGAGAGCGGGTGCTCCACGCAGAACGAGCATGTCGATTTCGAGCCTCTTTTGGTACCTGTAACGCCAGGCATTAACAGCGGGAAATTAAGTGTATAGTTTACCCGAACAGGGGTATCCGATACCAGAAAAGCCAAGACATGATACCAACACAAAAATCTAATTACCTGCGCGAACTGTTACTGACCCTGCTGGTGCTTGGTCTGACCTTTGCTGTGGTGTTTATCAGCCTGAACAATGCCACCCAACTCAAGCTGATTCAAAACCAGGGCAAACTACGTGTTGGTACTGTCAACAGCCCAATGACCTGGTACCTGCAGCGGGGAGACCCCGCCGGATTTGAGTATGAGCTCAGCAAAGCCTTTGCCGACTACCTGGGCGTGGAACTGGAACTTACCGTTACTAACGATTACAACGAACTGTTTCGGAGCCTGCAAGGCCGCAGCGTGCATTTTCTGGCGGCCAATCTGCTTACCACCGATGAGCGCCGCCTGCTATTCAAAGCCGGTCCTGTCTACCGCGAAAGTAATTCAGTACTCATCTACAGGCAACGCCAGGGGCGCCCCGCCCCGCAAACCGCAGAAGACTTGGTCGACAGCCGAATCGGCGTACTGCCAGGCACCAGCCATGAAGCCAGCCTGCACAACTACCTCGCAGGCATCGACTCACTAGACTCAATAGAGATAATCACACCCGCCGATGCCGACAGTATTGACCTGCTGAGGGCCGTGCATGAAGGCGAATTAGATTATACCGTCACAGATACTTTCTTTTTTGGCACCCAGCGCTCTTTTTTTCCAGGCTTACAGGAAGCTTCAGCATTAGGCGAGCCCATTGCGGTGAGTTGGCTACTGCCCCTGCAAAGAGACCAGTCCTTCATCAATGCGCTCAATGATTTTTTTGCAGCGCCTGACACTCAAGCACTGATCACCGATCTGGAAGCTCGCTACTTCACCCAGGAAAATCCGTTGAATTTTTTTGATACGGTTTCTTTCCGCAGTCATCTGACCGAACGCTTTATACCGCTCAAACCGTATTTTTCACAAGCAGCCGAAAGCACCGGTTTTGGATTGTCACTACTGGCCGCCATTGCTTATCAGGAGTCACACTGGAATGCTGATGCTGTTTCGCCAACAGGCGTCAGAGGTGTAATGATGCTAACCAATGCCGCTGCCAGTGAGGTTAATGTTGAAGATCGCACCGATGCAGAACAAAGCATTCTGGGTGGGGCACAGTACCTGCTGAATGTAAAACAACGCATTCCTGCTCGGATTCCCGAACCAGACCATACCTGGTTCGCGCTGGCCGCCTACAATGTAGGCTATGGCCACTTGGAAGATGCCCGGCGATTGACTCAGCAGTTGGGTGATGACCCGGATCGCTGGGCCGATGTGCGTTCACACCTGCCCAAACTGGCTCAGGAACGTTATTACTCACAACTGCGCTATGGCTACGCCCGAGGCCATGAACCCGTCCGTTATGTCGATAACGTCCGGCGCTATATCGATGTGTTTGAGTGGGAATATCAGCTGCTGACTCGCGAAAACCAGCAACCCGATGACGAGGAAGGGATACCCAATGGCAACACGCCAGAGGATTTCCGCGACATCAGCGAAAAGGTGTTAAGGAATTTTGCTCCCAGCTTATGATCCGCGCTTGGCCGCTCGCCGCGCCCTAAAAAAACCACTCAGCTGTGCACTGCATTCAGCCGCCAGTACACCTGACGTCACGGCCGGACGATGATTTACATGCGCCAGCTCAAAACTGTTGAGCTGGCTGACTATAGCCCCCGCTTTAGGTTCAGTTGCAGCAAAAATGAGCCGCTCTATACGTGCATGGATCATCGCTCCCGCACACATCATGCAGGGCTCCAGTGTGACGTAGAGCTGCGCACCGGGTAAACGGTAATTACCCAGCCGCAAGGCCGCTTCGCGCAGGGCAATAATTTCAGCATGGGCACAGGGATCATGTGCACCAATCGGCTGGTTAAACCCAGTACCTATCACCTGTCCGTCCAACACCACCAACGCACCCACCGGCACCTCACCTAGATCTGCCGCCTGTTGTGCCAGCGCAAGTGCCCGCTTCATCCAGTCGATATCTACCTGATCCGTCACAAGCTGTGTCGCTCCCATTCAGTTGTCAAACAGCCAAGATAATAGCAGAGTTACACATCTGTATCAGTCACAGCTGAAGCCTGCGCCCTCCCCCCTAACAATAAGGGCCAGACTACAAATAGTAATAATAATCATTTGTTATCCCGCTCAGTTCTATGTAAAAATACCGGCAGATGCTCAGATAAACTGGGAAATTAACATGCGGCGCAACACACTGGATCGGCCGGCAACATCAAAGGAATCCATCAATCAGGCCTGTAACTGGCTGGCACGACTATGGCGGATGATGTCACAGAACAAGATCATGCTGCCTGTTTATCCTGGCGTCAGTCAGCACCTGAAAATGAACAGGCCTGGCAACAGGTACAAAAGTTACAACAGCGTTTTCGTGTCGTACCCGACCCCGAAGTTGGCAGCAAATTATTAAGACAGACAAAATCCATTTCTCGCCGCCAGTTTTTAACCTATGCGAGTGTTACCGCTGGCGCTGGGCTACTGGCCACAGAACACTTCCGTACCAACCTTTTCAACTCAACTGACTATGCCACCAATAAGGGTGAAATACAGGACATAATCCTGGCTGACGGTACCCATCTGTTTATTAACACAGCAACTCGGATCGATATAAACTTTACCCCGCGAAAACGCGAAATACGCCTGTATGAGGGCGAAGTCTATATCGAAACGGCGCCCCACCAACTCCCCCTATCCGTAGTTTCACGAGAGGGTAGTCTACGTCCACTGGGTACGCGCTTTTCAGTAAGACTTATGGACAAACAAGCTCGATTAGCCGTTTACGAAGGCCGGGTAGAAATTCAACCCGCCGAGTCTGATGACATCAGCATCATAGAATCCGGACTGGGTGCTGATTTCACCCGTTTTCGGCTGATCAAACGCCAGGCTGTAGAGGCTGCTAATATGGCATGGACCAGGCGAAAACTGGCGGTGGCCAACATGCCATTGCTAGAGTTTGCCGAGGAGTTATCACGTTATCATACCGGCAAGCTACGCGTGAGCCCGGACGTATCATCGCTCAGGGTAACCGGCATATTTTCGCTGCAAGACACAGAACGCATACTCCAGCAATTAACAGAAATTCTTCCGGTCAGACTGCAAGCCTTTACCCCCTACTGGATCACCCTGCTACCGGCGTAATCTTTATAACCGAGATAAAAGCACTGAGATAGTCAGTTGCTTAGCGTCTTATCAAGACTACTTAGGAGGCTGTCCGAGAATATGCGGAAAAGCCGTTTTGGTCACTATTCTCGGACAGCTCCTAGCTTACAGATTCAGGCTTCTTCTTCACTATACAGGTTGACACTGATAGTTGATTCCATCCTCTATCACAGGCTTATTAACAAACAAAGGATACGAATATAAATCATTTAGTTTTTGTTTACGGATTTAGGCTCCTCATCCGGTGTATAGATTACAACTTGATGAGAAACAGCAGGAGTCCATATGTTGTCGCAACCCTTTTCACGACTGAACGTCATCTTGATCGGCCTGTCTCTGGCAGGAATCACCCCATTTTATGCCTTACCACTTGCAGCACAAACCACGGTATCCGATATTCGTGAATTCAATATTCCGGCCGGTGACTTCGACCAGGTACTGAATCGTTTTGGATTAGAGGCGGGCCTGGAGCTTTATCTGAATGGTGCATTACTACAAGGACAAACCAGCCAGGGGCTTCAGGGGCGATACACCGCGCATGAAGGGTTGCGCCAACTATTAACTGATACAGGACTTGTCGCCATCCAACAAGCCGATGGTGCTTACCGGATTGGTTCAGCCACAGCCGTGCAGCAGGAAAGCAGCCTCGCAGACTCGGTACAGCTGGATGCCCTCAATGTGTATGGAAGCGGTTTTACTTTCACGCGAGATGAGCAGGGATACAACGAAGTATTTGATCGGGATATCTCAACCAGCTATATCGGCAAAACAGAGATTGAACGCTATAAAGGTGCCAACCCGGCCGACTTGCTGAATGGTATTGCTGGGGTTTTCAGTGGCGATGCGCGTAACAGTGGTGCGATAGATCCGAACATCCGTGGGATTCAAGGTCCCGGACGGGTGCCGTTGACCATCGATGGTACTGAACAAGCCATCACGGTATGGCGTGGCTACAACGGGGCTACCAACCGCAATTATATTGATCCGAATTTGCTTGGCAGCATTCAGATTATCAAGGGACCGAATCTTGAGCGCAATGTCTACAGTGGTGTGGGTGGTGCCATAGTCGCAAAGACCATTGGTGTTGATGATATTGTCAAACCAGGCGAAGACTTTGGTGCGGAACTGAAGATAGAAGGCAGTAGTGGCTCGGTAAGTCCGCGCGTGCCAGGCTTGTCTACTGGCATGGACTATCGGGATATTTCAGGATTCTCACCGGGCGCAATTGGTTCCCTGGGTGATCCGACACTGCGTGTCGAACCGAAAACCAGCCGCGATTACAACCCATTTTCCGGCGAGGACTATGCCTACCGTCTGGCTTTTGGCAAACGGCATGAAAATTTTGACGCCATGCTGGCCTATGCCTATCGGGAAAAGGGCAACCATTATTCCGGTGAAAACAATGCCGGTTTCTACTCAACTCCCCATAACTCAAGCGGAACAACACTGGCTGAACTCAATCCGCTGCGTGGTTTAGCAATAGGGTTCCCACCCGGAACGGAAGTGATGAATACCTCCAGCACCATGGAGTCCTGGCTAGGTAAACTGACATGGAAATTCAACGATGAGCAGCAGCTCACCTTTACGGCTCGTGATACCGATACCCTCTATGGTGAAGTTATGCCCTCCCGCATCCGCAGTTCGGGTTATGCCAGTGTTCAGGCACAATTCAGTGGCCACTCAGCCACGTTGATGCCAAAGCTTACAGCATGGAATATACACTGAATCCTGAAAGCAACCGCTGGATCGATTTCTACTCCAACCTATGGCATACCGATACTGGCAGTGATACCTACACCGCCGGTGGTTCACCAAACTTTGCTTTTGGTCCTGACGATCCATATATCTTCAATACCGCCCTGCGTAGTCAAGATAATGAACGCACCGGCATCACCCTCAGCAACAAAATGACGTTGCTGGACTCTCTTGATCTCACCCTGGGTGGCAATTGGCAATACGAAAAACTGCGCTCCGAAGGGCTGGAGTATAACCCGGATAGTTGGAACGGCAGCTGGAGCCTTCCTCGGGCTGGCAGTCGACAAGAATGGGAAACAAACTTCAACTTTGACTGGCGACCCACTGACCGACTGAGCTTTACAGCCGGCGCACGCTACTCATCCTACTGGGCATTTGACGACTATCTGGACGAGCAGCAGAAAGCCGGCAATATGGCAACAACAGCCACAGCATACCAGGGGCGAGTGGTTTCTTGGACGGGCGAGGCTGTCTATACCCAGGACGACTGGGATGCTATTTACCAAACCAGTTATGCAAACAATATAGAACTTCTTAATGAGCTTGTTGGCGGGATATGGACCGAAGAGCAAATAGCAACTAGAGCACATCAAAGTGCTACACAAGGGGCCAACCAACAAGTTCAGGTGGGTGAAACATACGACAAAGTATATACCTCAGCCTGGTATCACGACGGCAAAGGTAACTACTTTAGGGCAGATAATCCCTGCGAAAATGGCGAGTTATCCAATGTCGACGACTGTATAGCATGGGAAGAGACACAATCTGGAGGAGAATCAGCCGAAGTTACGGCTCTGCGTGATGAGCTAACCTATGAAGCTGACACCACTGCCAAAACGCAGCGTAGTCACGCCTGGACACCCTTTTTCTCAACCACCTATCAACTAACAGATGCCAGCCGAATTTATTTCCGCTACAGCGAAGCAAAACGCTATCCCAGTATGTTTGAAAGCACTATCGGTTTTTCCTCCAACCAAAGCCCCTACTATGATATTGAGCCGGAACATGCCTATAACTACGAACTGGCCTTTATCCAGGATCTGACTCCCTGGTTAAATGCCGAATATGCCGATTTCAAGCTGGCCTACTTCCAGCACAAAACAAAGAATGTCATTGAACGTGATCGCTGGTGGCGCTTTAGCAATATAGAACAGCAGACCATTCGTGGTGCCGAAATACAGGCACGTTATGACAACGGACGTTTTTTCACCAACCTGGGCCTGTCCTATATCCTGGAAAACGAGGTGTGCGATAAAGCCAGCGCAGAAGCTGCTAACCAGCAGACGGGCCCAGGAGGAACAGCCAGCCTGTCTACCCCAAGGTGCGTACAGGATGGTTTTATCGGCGGCTATCTGTTGACACAAGCCATTCCTGAACTGTCCGGCAACCTGTCTCTGGGAGGTCGGTTTATGGACAGAAAGCTGGAACTAGGCACCCGACTAACCTATTACAAAGCTCACAGCAATCAATACCTTGAAGACTATGTCCAGTACTACGGTAATTTTGGCCTCAATTCGCCTTTTACCTGGGACAACTTAATGATTGTTGATGCCTATGCCAGTTACAAAGTCAACGACAACATCGACATAGAGCTCACAGGTACCAACCTGACCGATCAATATTACGTTGACCCCATTACCCGCTCAATGATGGCCGCGCCGGGCAGAGTGTTAAAGCTCAGCCTGACCATGAATTTTAAAATTAACGAATTAGAGCAATAGCTCTGATAAGCAGGTGGCCATAAATAATTGCTGACCATCTGAATTAACCTTGGAAAGGAGCTTTATCATGAAAATGCAACATCTGTTCAACAAAGGAAAACTGACAGTCGGTATCGCACTGGGCAGCACCCTGTTCATGGCTGGAGCCAGGTTCAGGCAGCCCCTTGGGCGGGCACTCAGAGCGCCGCGGTGAGTGGCTATGAATATATACAGGTCGGTGTATCAAATGTTCCTTTTGGACCTCACTCCTGGAACAATGCTGGCATTGGTATTTCCAACTTCCCGTTACTGGGAACCTCAGCAAAAGTCGATTTTGAAGGGCTAACTGACGGCCTGACGGGGCCAATCTACCATCTGGATTTTCCAATTACTGAGGCACCAGAAACTCACGATGAGCTCGGCATATTCAGCTTTGCACAAGCGGGTGATGGTGATGTCTGGTTTGGTGAATGGTCAGAAAATGGAGAGACTGTAGTCGATGGCACTACCTACAATGGTCGCCAAGTCTACTACCATGGTGATGACGCAGACAGCAACGTAACCACAAACAACCTATTGGGTTCTGTAGTCGATTACAACGTTACTGGTATTAATAAATATACAGAAAATGGTGTTATGCAAGGCACCTTTACTGCTGATTTCGGTACCTTGGAACTCACGGGCTATGTACAAAATACTACATCTAACATCAAATTAGATATCGGGACAGCGGACATTGGGCTAAACACCGCAGCTGTCTCAGGAAATGGAGCAGTTTTCTCTGTTAGTGGTGTTGATGTGGCTACCGGAGGTACTGTTAATGGTCATTTTTTCAACAACCAGGATGCGCTAGCGGGTATAGCGAACTTCGGTGCAGGATCAGACTACAACACCGCTTTTGGTGGTCAAGCACAGTAAGCACTGCCTGAACTACATGGAAGTTGATTAAACAGTGTTTTAACAAGCAAGCGTCTGTTTTCAGACGCTTGCTTTCCCTTTCTCTACCGAAGCCAGATTATGTTACCTGAATCACATCTATTGTTTGTTTCGTCACGAAAAATGGCGATTGTGGCTGTATTTTTTATCAGCCTGTCAATCGGTCAGAAGAGTTGGGCGGATAATCAGGATACCTCTTTACGCCTGAATCAAAGTATTGATCTGCAGTCACTCCAGCAGGAACGACAAATCCTTGAGGATGAAGATTACCTAAGGGGTGAACGCCCAACACTCACTCTCGACGGTAAAACCTACACCATCAAACATGATGTGAATGATGTAGGCCGTGCCTTGTATTTATCGATTCAACAAAAACAGTGGCCCGCCGTGGTATATTTTTTAGAAGAATATCGGACGTTTCCTGCAGCAGATCCCATGCTGATTGCCTATGCCCAAGGCTCACTCGCCAGATTACGGGGGATATGAGACAGGCCGAAACCGAGTTTTCTATCCTATTGGTGATTAATCCTGACTTCTTGCTGGGTCAGTTGGAACTGGCGCGGGTGCTGTTTGAAAACCGTAAAGATGCTGAAGCCAAGCGGATGTTCCAGCAAATTGCTCAAACCCTCAACCCGGACGATGAGCGCCAGCAAGGTGTACTCAAAACTATTGATAGTTTTTTGCAAGCTGTGGATAAACGCCAATCCTGGCAAGGTTCCCTATCCCTGGGCCCAAATTGGTCAGACAATCTTAACCAATCATCGGAAAGCTATACCTGCCTAATGTATTACAGTTCCATATGCCTGTTTGAACGTAAAACGCCAGATGCTATCAGATCCGAAGGCCTCGAGTATGAAATGACTTTAAACAAACGCATTGCTCTTTCTGGGCATCACGGCTTGTATTTTCGTTCATTACTCTTCGGCCAAAGCTATAAAAACCATTCAGCCTACAACGAAAGCCAACTTAACGCCCAGTTCGGCTACAGTTACCATACGCTGCGCAACCAGTTGTCACTGGCACCCTCCTTCGAATATTCACGTTATGGTAACGAGTCCCTCTATACCGCCTGGGGGCTGCATGGGGAATGGCTGCATTATCTGACCGACAAAGTGATGTTCAAGCTGGAAACAGACTACAAAGATCAGGCATACAGCAAAGACAACCTTGCATCTCAGTATGATGGTTATACCGGATCAGTCTATGCTACCGCCTGGTACGCGCTACCAAACAACTGGACCCTGTTTGGCGGCCTGGACTGGACTCGTAAACAGGCGGAAGTAGAGCAAAATGCCTATGAACAAATCGGCCTCAGAGCCGGAGTTGCCAAGACCTTTAATCAGCACGTCAATGCGGTGTTTTTTGCATCTGTACGTGAGCGCGAACATGATGCATTCAGTGCGGTATTTGCTGAGCAGCGAAACGATGTGGAACAAAATTATACCGCTATCCTGCGTTTTCCTGGCCTTGCTGTATATGGCTTGGAACCCAACCTGACCTTCAAGCACCGCAAAGTAAATAGCAATATAGACTGGCTGTACTCCTATGACCGCAACAGTGTCAGCTTGAAACTGGAAAAACGTTTTTGAATACTAGATCTAAAAGTGAGAGTTTTATGCGACAACGTCATCTTAGTTTATTGATCCTGAGCTTATTATTTTTAAGCCTGCAGTCGCATGCCAGTACAACAGACTGGCAAGCCTTGGCAGTCTCAGGCAACTCAGGCCTATCAACACGGAGACTATCAACAGGCGCAACAGGCGATACAACAAGCCATACGTGTGTCTGAAAAGGCTGATAATGGCGATGCTACCAAGCCAGTAGTTTAAATATGCTCGCCTATATTTATGCTGCACAAGGGCAAATTGATCAGGCTTTGGAGGCGATCTCCGAGGCCGTGCAACTGAGTAATCAGGCGTCTGGCGAACATCAGGAGCAGTTGGGTCAGTTACTATTCAACCAGGGGCAGCTATTGCAACAGGCCAACCGCTTTGAGCAGGCCAGGCAGGTTTATCAGCAGTCGATTGAGCGTTACCTCACGCTAATGAATACTGGCGAGGGCAAGTTGTGGCAGGCTGTATTGGCACAAGCGCAGATGCTAATGGAAGAACATCAATATGCCGAGGCAGGAAATCTAATCAACAATGCCTTAGTAGGCTTTGCAGAGACGGAGCACTATCATCCTCAGCCCAGCTCCGCATCGGACACGGCGGATTTACTATTACTGCTGGCACAGGCACACACGGCGCAGCAGCAACCGCAACAAGCCATTAATGCCTTGGAACAGGCCAGTCAAGCCTTACAGCAGAGCTCGCAGCCAGATAATGAACGCCTGCTGAGTGTGTTGGAACACCTGGCGAATGCCTATGATGATGCGAATCAACAAACCCAATCCACCCCCATACGTGAACAGGCCTTATTGTTGCGCCAGCAATACAGCGAACCGAGCCTGGCCAGTGTTATGCATCTCAATGAACTGGCACTGCGCCATCAGTTGAATACCAACTACCAACAAGCCGACAGTCTGTACCAACAGGCACTTGAGCTACTGTCTGAGTTGAATAAAAGTGAATCCATTGAGCAGGCACTGATTCTGGGTAACCTGGCCAGTCTGAAATTGTCACAGAAAGATAATGCCGCGGCCTTGGCCTTATTTGAGCAAAGCCTGTTGCTGCATGATCAGTTGAATCTGCGTCCGCTGGAAGCATCACAAATAGCCAGCTATACGGCAACACTGTATTACAATCAGCGGCACTATGCGCAAGCTGAGCCACTGTTTCTGAAAGCCTTGGCGTTGCTGGACAGTACCCCATCCGCGAATGAGGACAGCCTGTTGGTGGCATTGGATAATCTTACGGCCCTTTATACTGCCTGGGGAAAACCCGGCAAGGCAAGGCCTTATAGCAATCGGGCTACAACAGTAAAAAATAAAACGAAATAAAACAAAATAAATATAATTCTGAAGTATTTTTTACGGAAATCATCATTTCATTCGGTATACAGGGTATCTTCACCCTATAATTTAATGGATATGATGATGACCCAAACAACTGAATCTGAAGCGCTCTCGATGTATCTGAAAGAAGGGACCAAGGCAATACATGATCAACTGGATCACAGCATTATGCAGCTTAACCCATTTGCCGATACTGCCAGTTATCAAGGTTTTTTACGTATGCAACTGCGGCTGCACTCAGCAAGTGAAGCTGTTTACCAAGACAAACAGATAAACAATCTTATCTCTGGAGCACATCAACGCAGCAGACTGAACGCTGTTCTGCAGGACTGTAAGGATTTAAATATATCAACTGATCTGCTACAAATTGATCATAAAAAAGGACAAGAGGTGAGTATTAACGGTGTCTATGCTGGCCTGGGTTGGTTATACACTATCGAAGGATCGAACTTGGGTGCCGCTATTCTACTCAAGCATGTTAAAAATTCACTGGGCTTTTCTGAGACCTTTGGTGCCAGACATATGACTGCTCACGCTGATGGCCGGGCTGCGCACTGGCGTGAGTTCAGGGCATTACTTGATAATTTAATGCTGACTGACCCGCAAAAAAAGCAAGCGCTGGATGCGGCCAAACAGGCTTTCCATTTTGTTACTAAGTCAGTCGATCAAATTATGTCTATTAACATAAAAGAAGTGGCTGGCTAATGCTAAAAATAGCATTATGGCGCCTGTTGGCATTGTTTTTTATCGCATTGGCCTTTATCGGTGTCATCTTGCCCGGCTTTCCAACCACAATATTCGTGCTATTAGCCGTTTGGGCTTCAGCCAATGCCTGGCCAAGATTACACGCCTGGCTATTAGCGCATCCACGATTTGGCCCTCTGATCAGCCAATGGCAAACACATCGGGCTATCCCTCGTCGGGCCAAGTGGATAGCTGCTCTGAGTATGCTACTCAGCACATTTTTGCTGTTTTCCAGTAGTGCACCCTTATGGGTTAAATGTGCGGCACCGACCCTCATGGCGTTGGTGATGATTTGGTTAGCTAGCCGACCTGAAATGCCAAAAACCTGCCCAATGAAAATTAAAACGAAAGTCATTAATCCTGAATGATATCCGCCATGCAGGCCTGAAGTGCTTTGGCAACATATTTTTCCACAGATGAAACCGAGACATTCAAGCGTTTTGCAATGTCTTTATAGCTGAGATTATCTAACTGTCTTAGCAACAATGCCTCACGCATTTTATCAGGTAAGCTGTGCAGCAGCGCATCGATACTGACAAGTGACTCTATCATCAGCACATGCTCTTCAGCCGATGGTGCATAGCTCTCCGGCAGCTGTAACAGATACTGCTCATAGGCTTTTTCAACCTGTTTACGACGATACGTATCGACCAACAAGCCTTTGGCGATATGGGTTAAAAAGCGTTTGGACTCATGTTTCTGAGGTAGATAGCCACAAGTCAGAATACGCATATAGGTATCATGTATGAGGTCAGCCGTGTCATCCGGACATCCAAGACGTCGCTGGATAAAGATGGACAGCCAGGTGCGGTTTTCAAGATACAGCTGCTCTACTTCTTGCGCATGCTGTGTACTAATAGCCGTCATGAACAATTGCTCCGATAGGCCTTCTTAAATGATATTAGTTATCATTATTATTAATATCGGCATCTGATGCAAGTGTTTCTGTTTTTCTGCCAGAAAAGTGATCTGCGCTAAAGCAGAGAGCTATTTTAAATAGCCGGCGCAATAAGCTCTTGGGAAATTTTCTCCAGCATAAAGGTTTCCCGTTGAATCGACTGCCCCATGGTTTTCTCCTGGGACGACATAACCCGACGGTTGTGATTCATCGCCTCATCAACAGTGACCCACACAGGCTTCATGCCATTAGCAATCTCATAACTTTCCATGCGTACACCTTCCAGTTCTGGCGCTACATCGCAGACAAAGAAATGCGATGTCATATGCATCAGATCATATTCCGGCTTCCAATGAGGGCGATATTCCTCAATAAAGCCAAAATGCGCCTTGACCTGAACATCGCGGGCGCCGGTTTCTTCCTCTAATTCACGCTTCAGGGCGATATGAATATCTTCGTCCTGGTCAACACCACCACCCGGCAAACTGAAATCGTTATAACGCTCAGTGAATAGCATAAGAATCTTATCTTCACGCAGCACTATGCCACGGGCAGCATGACGCCGGAAAATACGCCCTTCACGAGTCGCAAGCTCAGGATGAATTAGTTCTTTCAGAAGCTTCATAACGGTAATCCGGTGGGGAATTAAAAAGTCGTGATTCTACCAGTCCGTATATGAAACTGCACCTGCGAAGGGGCTGATCCATGAGGTTGGGTTATCCAGGAGGATTACCCATTAACCTATCCGCCAGTTCAATAATTTCCGGCCCCATCACCACGCGCTCTTGCCAGCGGGTAGGAATACCGTCCAGTCCGTACCAGGCACCGGCGATCTGTCCACAAACGGCGGCCGTGGTGTCGGCATCATCGCCCAGATTGGACGCGGCCAGCACCGCTTCACTGAAGCTATCCGTGTGATAAAAACACCAGAGGGCGGCCTCCAGGCAATCGATAACGTAACCGCTGCCTTTAATCTCGTTGCGGCTTTTATGCCGGTAATGCCCTTGTTGTATGGCCTTAACCTTGACGGTTTCGGGGTGGTATAAATCGCAACTCAGCAGAGACTCACGAACTTCGCTGGTACCCGCATAGGCCTGGTGAAGCAGGGCAGCAAAGTAACGACAGGCATCGATGCACTCTTTAGCACCATGCGTGGTGCGCGAGCTTTCGCCCGCAAAATACAGCACTTGCTCCGCATCGGGGCTGAAGTACATCACCACCGGCGCCAGGCGCATCAACGAACCATTGCCCGCCGAAAAAGGATCACCAGAACCCGCCAACGGGTTGCCCGTGCGCCGATAACAACTGATGGATTCAGAAACAGTGGCCCCAATATCAAAGCAACGACCATTGCTGCTCATGTAGCCATTAGATCGCCAGTCACAATAGCGACGCATCTGGTCTTCGGCATCAAACCCTTGGCAGTCCGACAAAGAGTGAGCCAGGCACAGTGCCATAGAGGTGTCATCCGTCCACTGGCCGGGTTTGAGCAAAAACGGCCCACCACCGACCATATCGGTGATGGGGTCAAAACTACCGCGCTGACAAAACTCGAGGGTGGTGCCGATGGCATCTCCAACCGCCAGCCCAAGCAGGGAGCCGCGATAGCGTTGCTGTCGGTCAGACATCGTTTTTTCTCCTGCTGATTATCGTAAAACCCTTTATACTGTACGGGATCTAGCTAATAGAGTGACACCCATCTTGACCTACCGCAATCACCTTTTTGCCGCCCCCTCAGCTCTTGAGCTGGCAAAATCAACCAGTGGTGAGGCCACCCTGCCCGCATGGGCACGACGCTCCATCAACCGCTGCAACCTGCCGCCAGTGATTCTCGGCAGCCTGACGTTTCAGCAGCAACCCGCTCCCCTGTTGATTGACGGGGTGCATGCCTTGCACCAGAACTTTTTCCAAGCAATGGATGGGTTAGCCGAACCCACCATACGGGCGCTGCATTTTCGCCAGTACATGTGTTCGGCTTTCCTGCTGGATCAGGTGGAGCATGCCGGTGCCGATCCGCAACAACGTGTAAAGCGCCATAAGGCGGATTACCTCAGACTGTTGCGCGGCTGGCTATTTAATGCCGATGGCAGGGAAGCGGCGGTACTGAAACACTGGGTTGAATCACGCTTTGGGCTCTTGCCACGCAACCATCGGGGATCACTCAAAGACATCAACAGCCCCTGTTATGCCGCCTATCTGGCTGATGTGTCGCGCGGGCTCTACAACGCCAATGCCCTGGAGGCACAACTGGACCTGCTTTACAGCTTCTGCCAATACGAGCTGAAGCGGCGTTTTCCAGCGCAGCAACACTGGCTGCTTTATCGTGGCATAAATCGGATTGAAGCCCACGAGCTGCTCAACCGAAATGAAGCCGGTCATTATCAGCTTGTGCTGAATAATCTCAGTTCTTTTAGCAGTGACCGAGACACCGCCAGCGCCTTCGGCGATGCCATTCTGGAAACCCAGGTACCCGGCGCAAAACTCCTCTACTTTCCCGGCCTTTTGCCCGACATTTTACAAGGAGAACAGGAGCATCTGGTCATAGGCGGGGTGTATCAGGTTCAGTTGAGCTGGTGGTGAAATAGATCAGAGTTGGATCGCACTGAAAAACACTTGACTGAATGATAATTATTTGCATTAATAGTAGTCGTATTAATTAAATGGTTATTTTGATCAGGAGAACTCAAATGGCACAAGTGGGTCTTTTTTTCGGTACTGACACTGGCAATACACGCAAAATTGCCAAACTCATCAAGAAAAAACTAGGCGATGCTGTTGCAGACCCTATGAATATTAATCGTGTTTCGGCGGCAGACTTTGCGTCTTATCAGCTGCTCATTCTGGGAACACCCACCCTGGGTAGTGGTGAATTACCGGGTTTGACCGCGGGTGGTTCCGAAGCAAGCTGGGAAGAGTTTCTTCCTTCGATTGAAGATGCAGACTTCACCGGAAAAACCCTGGCCCTGTTCGGTCTGGGTGATCAGGTGGGTTATCCGGATGAATTTGTCGATGCCCTGGGTTTTCTGTATGACTTCTTCCAGACCAGAGGAGCCAAACTGGTGGGAAGCTGGCCAGTAGATGGCTATGATTTTGCACTATCAACAGCCGAGCGAGATGGTGAATTCGTTGGCTTGGTGTTGGATCAGGACAATCAGCGTGAGTTGACTGACGCACGGCTGGAAGAATGGTTGCGGGTGGTAGTGATGGAAATGAACCTACAGATCGAGGTGACAGTATGAGCCAGCCTAAAGCCACCCCACTGGTTCGGAAAATCGAAGAACTGCCCGTTGAACTGGAAGCTTCGCTTGCCCGCTCCCTGTATTTGCTGTCCCGAATCGTGACAGAGGGCCCTTGTGCGGGTCGCATGAAAAACCTGCTGATGCAATTCGAGCGGGTCAAGACTCATCCTGATGTTGGACAACAATTGCAGGAAACTGTTATGGGCCTGGAACAGCAGTGGCAGCAAATCTATGCGGAGCGCCTGACCAATCATGCCGGTCAATGCAATTGCGCAGAGAAGAAGGTGCATTAAAGGAGCAGGCCCTGTGCGACATGTGCCCGAGGCATTAGAAGCCTATATCGGTAAAGAAAACCCCATGAAGCTATTCGTGCCCATGGGATCATTGGAGACCCTGTAAGTAACTATCTCTGCCTTGCTACACGCAATGAATATCATGAAAAATACCGTTGAGGATGTAGATGGTTTCCACAGCACGCAGTGCAGTGACATATTCGTAACGATGACCGTTGCCGACGACACCGAGGATACGCACACCCGGGCCTGGGCCGGGGTAAGGATGGCGGTAGACGACGATCGAATAATTGCTTGGCCCTGATGGGGGGTTAATGTTTGGTGACTCAAGTGCGTAAGTCCGTAAGTCCCTAAGTCCGTAAGTATATACCGCAGATTTCCTACGTATAACTGCTTTCATAATTGGTCAGTTAAACGGATAAAAAGCTAACGACTGATCTGTCATTGTTTTATTCCTGCCCAATATGGGTGGTGTTCCCAAAACAAACACAACAGGAATAAGACAATGAATAAACTTGTAAAGGCTGCTGCCCTCTCTGCAGCTGTGTCTGGACTATTCTTCGCCTCTTTTTCACACGCTGAGGAAGAGGTTTATAACCTTAAGCTGGCTGAAACCTGGGGTCCGAACTTCCCGATCTTTGGTGATGCTTCCAGAAATATGGCTGAGATGGTTGAGAAGATGTCCAATGGCCGGCTCACCATCCGCATTGATTCCGCCAACCGCCATAAAGCACCTTTGGGTGTTTTTGATATGGTTAAAGCAGGTCAGTATGATATGGGTCACTCTGCGTCCTACTACTGGAAAGGCAAGGTTCCGAATACCCTTTACTTCACCAGCATGCCATTTGGTATGAATGCACAGGAACAGTGGGCCTGGTTTTATCATGGCGGCGGTATGGAGCTGATGCAGGAAGTGTATGAGCCGCATAACATGCTGTCGTTTCCGGGGGGTAATACGGGTAACCAGATGGGTGGCTGGTTTCGTAAAGAGATCAAATCTCTGGAAGATCTTCAGGGTTTGAAAATGCGGATTCCCGGGTTTGCAGGCGAGGTTTTCGCCGAAGTGGGTGTTAGCCCGGTCAACATTCCCGTGGGAGAGCTCTACACGGCACTCGAGCGTAATACCATTGACGCCCTGGAGTGGGTGGGCCCCGCGCTGGATCTTCGCCTTGGTTTTCAGCAGATAGCCGATTACTACTACACAGGCTGGCACGAGCCTGCCACCGAACTTCAGTTCATGATCAATAAAGAGGTATGGGAGAGCTTGCCTGCTGATCTGCAGGAAATTCTGCGCGTCGCCATGCGTACTGCCTCTTATGACATGCTAACCCAATCTGTGCATGCCAACGCTGAAGCCTGGGCGTCAATCAGTGAAGACTATCCTAACGTACAAGTCAGAACTTTTCCGGACGACATCTTCGAAGCCATGGTCGCGGCAAATGAGAAAGTTCTGGAAGAGTATTCCAGAGATAACGAGCAGGGCCAGCGTATTATTCGATCGCAGCAGGAGTACCTGGAAAAGACACGCGCTTATACCAACATCTCCGAGCGCGCCTACCTGAACACCATGTTTGAATTGGAACGATAGCGTTTGAGAGCCAGACCTTCGTCGGAAGGCCTGGCTCTGTGGTGTCTAGAACGAACCTCCTATTAAAGCTGACTGATCCGGAGGGGTGCTCCGGTAAGAGGTATTACTATGCGCTGGTTAATTGCTGTGGATAACGGGTTGGGGGCCATCTCGAAGGCATGTGGGTTTCTCGCAAGCATTGCCTTTATCCTGATGATGTTGAATGTCTTCTACGATGTGCTCGCCCGCTATGCGTTTAACGAAGTCTCCATTGGCATGCAGGAAATGGAGTGGCATCTGTATGCTTTCGTCTTCCTGATGGCTATACCCTATGCGATGAGAACAGATGGTCATGTACGTGTGGATATTCTGTACTCTGGTTGGAGCGAAGCACGCAAGGCCTGGGTCAACCTCATCGGAGCGCTCTTATTTGCGCTTCCCATTGCAGCACTCATTGCCTGGTTGGGTTGGAGCTACATGCTTGATGCCTATCGTATGGGCGAGGGCAGTGCGGACCCCGGTGGCCTGCCTTACCGGTTTATCATCAAAGGGCTTATTCCCGCTTCCTCCTTCTTCCTGGCCATTTCCAGCCTGGGCATGGCGACCTTCGCCCTGAGAGTGCTTGCACGGGAATCTACCTATGAAGGCCAAACAGGCGCCGGAGGTCTGGCATGATTGGCATGGTGATGTTTTTGGTCTGTTTGCTCATGCTGTTGTTTGGCTTCCCGGTTGCGTTCACCTTTGGCGGCGTTGCCCTGATCTTTGGTCTGATTGCCGAGGGTCCGCAACTCTTTGCGTTTATGCCTTACCGCATTATGAGCATCATGCAGAACACGGTATTGATGGCGATACCTCTGTTTATCTACATGGGCATTGTGCTGCAACGTACCCGGTTGGCCGAACAGTTGCTGGAGGCGATGGGCCGGTTGTTTGGCCGGCTACGCGGTGGCCTGGCCATTTCCACTATTCTGGTTGGTGCCTTGCTGGCCGCGTCTACCGGTGTGGTGGGCGCCAGCGTTGTCGCCATGGGTCTGATTTCATTGCCGGTCATGCTGGCTAATGGATACGACAAGAAGCTCGCCTGCGGTACGATCTGTGCTTCAGGTACCCTGGGGCAAATTGTCCCACCGTCCATCATCCTCATTATCCTTGGCGATGTTTTGGGCTTACCTGTGGGGGATCTGTTCAGGGCGGCTGTGGTTCCAGGTGTTGTGTTGGTCGGTCTGTACGTAGCCTACATACTCTTTGTGAGCTGGAAGTCTCCTGACTCTGCGCCGGCCATGCCACAGGACAGCGAGGACAGCCGCGCTCAGGAAATCGGTAAAGCGCTGATCGCCATCATCCCGCCACTGGCGCTAATAGTGGTGGTGCTTGGCTCTATTTTTGCGGGCATCGCAACACCGACCGAGTCTTCTGCTCTGGGTGCCGTGGGTGCTTTGATCCTGGCAACGGCCTATCGGCAGTTCTCCTGGACGATGATGTGGAACAGTGCTCTGGATACTGTCAAGGTGACCGCCATGGTATTCGCCATTCTGGTTGGGGCTACCGCTTTTTCAATGGTATTCAGCTATACCGGTGGAGACTATTTGCTGGAAGAGTGGATGCTACAACTGCCGGGTGAAAAATGGGGCTTTCTGATACTGACGATGCTCATCATCCTGATTCTGGCTTCTTCATCGACTTCGTTGAAATCTCCTTTATCGTGGTACCAATTTTGGCTCCAATCGCTGAACTTCTTGGCATCAACATGCTCTGGTTTGCCATTCTGATCGCGATGAACCTGCAGACAAGTTTCCTGACGCCGCCCTTCGGGTTTAGCCTTTTCTACCTTAAAGGGGTTTCCCCACCCCAGGTAAAAACGACTGATATATACCGCGGGGTTACGCCTTTCATTGTGCTGCAGATATTGGTGCTGATCTCTATCCTGATCTTTCCCGCATTCTTTGGGATGTCATCTACCTGAGGCCGGTATTTCAGGTGCGCAAGGGTTCCGGTCATGTTCGAAAGGCCGGAACCCAGCCACCATACCTTACTGTTCACCGGGTACCATTTGGATGACACTTGCTGGCACTTTGTATAAAGTGCTTATGACAGACTGCCAATAATAATAACCAGGGTATTCGTCATGTCGTTAAGAACCAAATTGATCCTGTTTGCCCTGATCCCGTTACTGGTCGTCACTGCCATATTCTCGGCAGTGACGTTGCATCAGGGAAGCATACTGGCCGAGCGGGAGCTTCAGATTTTTGAGCAGAACCTGCGGCGCTCTAAAGAAACGGCGTTGAAAGACTACGTCTCCATCATGCGTACGGCGATAGACTTTATCCGGCAGAGCTCCAGCAGTGATGATGAAGCCAGAGACAAGGTCGTTTCCCTGATGCAGGAAGCATCATTTAGTGAGGACGGTTATTTCTATGCCTACACCTACGATGGCCTGAATCTGGTGCATGCCGCCCAGCCAGCCCTGATTGGACAGAACCTGATTGATTTTCAGGATAGCAATGGCAATAACCTGATCCGTAACCTCATACGAATAGCTGAAGATGGTGGTGGCTATCACCAGTATTTATGGCAACAGCCTTCAACGGGTAACGAGGTCGATAAAGTCGGGTATGTCGAACAGATTTCGGACTGGCAATGGATGTTTGGCACGGGTTTGTATATTGACGACATAGCCTCTGAGATGCGCTTAATTGAAGCCGGGGTGGATGCCAATGTCAAACAGACCCTGCTGGCGATCCTGGTTGCGCTGATGATATCCATAGGTGTCGTCGTTTTCGCATCCGTTATTTTTAACGTCCGTGAGCATCGCCTGGCTGATCAGAACCTTAAAGAGCTCAGTCACAAAACAGTTCAGCATCAGGAGGAGGAGCGCCGCCGGGTCTCCCGTGAACTGCATGATGGCATCAACCAGCTTCTGGTTTCGGTAAAGTATCAGCTGGAAACGGCCATGACCCACATTCCAACTGCTGACACAATCGCCCATGAATCACTGGTTAAAGGCACAGAGGGGTTGAACCGGGCAATACAGGAAGTGCGGCGTATATCCCATGATTTACGCCCCAGCGTACTGGATGATCTGGGGTTGCTGTCGGCGGTCAAACAATTGCTGAATGACTTTCACGAGCGCAGCGGCATCAAGATGGATGTTGATATTCAGGCAATCACCAGCGATATCAGTGAGGAAGTAGCGACAACCATCTACCGCATTATTCAGGAAGCGTTGTCGAATATCGAAAAACACGCTGGGGCCACGCGATTGGTATTGGGGTTGGAGGAAGACGCGGAAGGGTTGCTCTTGAGTATTGCTGACAACGGTGTGGGCATTGCTGAAAAGGGTGCTTACGCCAACAGAGGTATAGGGTTGCGTAACATGCGGGAGCGTGTTGAGTTCCTGGGGGGAGAATTCAGGGTTTCTTCCCGGCCAGGGAGCGGTACGCGCATCTTTGCCTCGTTCAATCAATTTCAGGCCTAGTTGAGCTTCACTGAAACGAGCCTGATTCTTTTAAACCTGACGGTAGCCACTTTATGGAACCATCTGAATCTGTCATTAAAGTCTTGTTGGTTGATGATCATATCCTGGTGCTGGAAGGCCTTAAAGCAAGGCTGAATCAGGAAGTGGGAATTACCGTTGTCGGCCAGGCTAGCGACGGTCAGGAAGCGCTGGAAATGCTAAAAACGCTTGAGCCGGACGTCGTCATGATGGATGTCAGCATGCCTAATATGAACGGTATCGAGACAACAAAGGTTTTTCAGGATAAGTATCCCGATCTAAAAGTACTGATTCTCAGTATGCACGATAACCGGGAATACATATCTCAGCTTATGCTTCACGGTGCCAAGGGTTATATTCTAAAGGATGTCTCTGCAGAAGAAATGGTTCGGGCCATTCGCAGTGTTGCAGACGGTGCTACCTACATTTGCCGGGCTGCTACCGAGACACTGTTCCACCAGGCAGTGAGATAGACCGTTTGGAAAGTAAACTGACACGCCGCGAACAGGCCATACTGTCCAGGGTGGCCAGGGGGCTCAGTAGTAAAGCCATATCCAGTGAATTGAATATCAGTGTAAGAACGGTGGAGACGCATCGACAGAATATTAAATCCAAGCTGCAATTGAGTACTACCGCAGAACTGACCAAGTACGCCTATGATCAGCTACTGATCTGATTCAGAGCAACTTATATAGTTCGTACATTGTCCCGGGGAACGGTTAGGATACCCAAGGGTTAATTATGTCTACGCCTGCCGCTTCAAAGGGGCTGACATCTCGCGTGGCAACCATCATGCCGTTGGCGGCGGCAGTCGCTGCGATATATCCATCGGCGGTGCCAGTTGCCAAACCCACCGCCCGGGCCTTCGACATCAACTCGCTATAGGCTTGTGATGCCGATATATCGAACGGAAGCACCCGCCCAGCGAACAGCGGCAATATCTGCTTTTCCAAGCTCTCTTGCAGCCTGTCCCGGCGTTTACCGGTTGGCAGTGAAGCCATTCCGAAACGCAGCTCGGCCACGGTAATCGCTGACAGATACAGCGTTTCAAGCGCCTGCGCGTCGATCCATTCGATCACCCGACTTTCGGGGGCCTGACGCAAAGGCTCCGAAATGACATTGGTATCCAGGATAATCATTCAAACGTCATCGGCTTAGCAGGGGTCTTGTCACGCACCTGCTCGATGATCGCAAAATCTTCATCCGACAACTTGGCTCGGCGGCCAATCTCGGCCAGCAGCGTCCCCAATTGCTTGCGGCCCTGTGGCTTCACCGCGTTTGCCAGTATGTCGCGAATTTCCGCCTCGGCGCTGCGCCCATGCTGGGCAGCCAGTACCCTCAGGGCGCGGTGTACCTCGTCCGGTACGTTTCTGACAGTGATAGATGGCATTGCTTTCATTCCTACGTTTGCTTTACATGATTGCATTTTAGTATATTGCAATCAATACACAAATATCAGCGCCCGTAAATCTTCGTGGGGGATTTCTGTCAGCTTCTGATTGCCGAATTTCGTTTCCAGCTCTCGCGTATAAATCGAGCGGCGTATATCACGCTCAAGCGGTGCTTCCCACTGCCATCAGAGACCCAAAACTGCCAGACATAAAAAAAGCCCATTAAAACATGGGCTTATTGCTTATTTATTGCCAGTTAATGCCAGCCACTGCCTAACGTGTGATCACTCCCACTCAATCGTAGCTGGTGGCTTACTGGACACATCATAGGTCACCCGCGACACCTGGGCGATTTCATTAATAATGCGCCCAGATACAGTTTCCAGAAACTCATACGGCAAGTGTGCCCAGCGAGCGGTCATGAAGTCGATGGTTTCTACAGCACGCAGGGCGATGACGTATTCGTAACGACGGCCGTCGCCGACTACACCAACGGATTTGACTGGCAGGAAGACGGCGAAGGCCTGGCTGGTTTTATGATACCAATCAGCTTTGTGCAGCTCTTCAATGAAAATCGCATCGGCTTCGCGCAGTATATCGGCGTATTCTTTTTTCACTTCACCGAGGATACGCACACCCAGGCCTGGGCCGGGGAAAGGATGGCGGTAGACCATATCGTATGGCAGGCCCAGTTCCAGGCCGATTTTGCGTACTTCATCTTTGAACAGTTCGCGCAGCGGCTCAACCAGTTCCATTTTCATATCATCTGGCAGACCACCAACATTATGGTGGGACTTGATCACATGCGCCTTACCGGTTTTGGAGGCGGCCGATTCAATCACATCCGGATAGATGGTGCCTTGGGCCAGGAAGCCGCACTCGGTCAGTGTCTGCGCTTCTTCATCAAACACTTCTATAAAGGTGTTACCGATGATTTTGCGCTTGGCTTCGGGATCAGCCTGACCAGCCAAACGCCCCAGAAAACGCTCTTCGGCATCCACGCGAATCACCCGTACACCCATGTTGCGGGCAAACATTTCCATGACCTGGTTGCCTTCCTGCTTGCGCAGCAAACCGTTGTCGACAAACACACAGGTCAGCCGATCACCGATGGCCTGATGCAACAGCGCCGCCACAACCGATGAGTCGACTCCACCAGACAAGCCTAACAGTACTTTGCTATCGCCGACCTGTTCACGCACCTTGCTGATCAGGTCATCTATAATATTCTGTGCTGTCCACAGGGCTTCCGCACCGGATATTTCACGCACAAAACGCTCCAGGATACGCATACCCTGTTTGGTATGGGTTACTTCCGGATGGAACTGCACGGCATAAAAGCCGCGCTGCGGATCACACATAGCGGCAATGGGTGCTGATTCTGTTGATGCAATGACATGGAAGCCTTCGGGTAATTCGGTTACCTTATCGCCATGGCTCATCCACACATCCAGTGACAGCGAACCATTATTACCTATATGGTCTTCAATGCCTTCCAGAAGACGGCTGGGGCTATCAGCCAGTTTGACTTGTGCATAACCAAACTCACGTTTTTCAGAACAACTGACCTTACCACCTAACTGCTCAGCCATGGTCTGCATGCCATAGCAAATCCCCAGCAGCGGGATTCCCATTTCAAAGACTTCAGCCGGTGCACGTGGTGAATCCAGCTCGGTTACAGACTCAGGTCCGCCAGCCAGAATAATCCCTTTGGGAGCAAAGTCACGAATCGCTTCCGGCGTCATATCCCAGGGGTGAATTTCACTGTAAACACCAATTTCCCTGACACGCCGTGCAATCAGCTGCGTATACTGGGAACCGAAATCCAGAATCAGAATACGTTGCGCGTGAATATCTTTACTCATCTTTGCTCACTCCGGCAAATGGTCTGTGGTCAGTGCAAAACAAGACCGCTGTATAACGAAAAATGGGGCGGCAAGCGCCCCACTGATCAATAGGTTAAATAAATTAACTAACGCGGTAGTTCGGTGCTTCTTTGGTAATACTGACATCATGCACATGGCTTTCAGTGATACCGGCATTGGTAATACGCACAAAAGAAGGCTTGGTACGCATCTCTTCCACTGTCGCACAGCCGGTATAACCCATGGAGGCCCGTAAGCCACCCATCAACTGATGCACCACATTGTGCATCGGTCCTTTACAGGGCACACGTCCTTCAATACCTTCCGGTACCAGCTTTTCAACACCGGCTTTGGCATCCTGAAAATAACGGTCAGACGAACCAGTCAGACCGGACATGGCGCCCAGGGAGCCCATACCCCGGTAGGACTTGAATGCCCGCCCCTGGAACAACTCCACTTCGCCGGGGGCTTCATCTGTACCCGCTAACATAGAGCCAACCATCACCGCTGAGGCACCGGCTGCAATTGCTTTGGACAGATCACCCGAGAAGCGTATACCCCCATCGGCTATCAGCGGCACACCGTAGTCTTTTAAGGCTTCAGCCACATTGGCTACAGCACTGATCTGAGGCACACCGATACCGGCAACAATGCGCGTAGTACAGATTGAACCGGGGCCTATACCTACTTTAACACCATCAGCACCGGCTTTCGCCAGCGCAATGGCAGCATCGGCTGTAGCGATGTTGCCACCGATCACCTGTACCTGGGGAAAGTTCTGTTTGATCCAGGCAACGCGGTCGATTACGCCTTTGGAGTGCCCATGTGCGGTATCCACAACAATCACATCAACACCGGCATTAACCAAGGCTTCAACGCGTGCAGGTGTTTCTGGACCTGTGCCTACAGCCGCGCCAACAATCAACCGGGCCTTGCTATCTTTCGCCGCATTTGGGAAAGCCTGGGCTTTATTCATATCTTTGACTGTCATCATGCCGGTCATGTGAAAGTTATCATCCACCAGCAGAATTTTTTCAATGCGATGTTCGCGTAACAATTCACGAATAGCCTGGGGATCGTCGCCTTCTTTCGCTGTCACCAGATGCTCTTTGGTGGTCATGATACTGGAAACACGCGCATTCATATCACTTTCAAAACGTACATCACGGCTGGTGACGATACCCACCAACTCATCACCATCAAGTACCGGGAAGCCGGAAAAACCGTGGCGCTGGGCCAGGTTACGCACTTCACCTACAGTGGTGTCAGGTGTACAGGTGACCGGTTCAGACACCACACCGGATTCATATTTTTTAACCCGACGCACTTCTTCAGCTTGTTGCTCTGGCGTCAGGTTTTTGTGAATAATTCCTATGCCACCTTCCTGTGCCATGGCGATTGCCAGACGCGCTTCCGTGACAGTATCCATCGCGGCTGAAACCAAGGGTACATTCAGCACAATTTCTTTCGTCAGGCGGGTTCTAAGTGACACGTCTTTTGGCAGTACTTCAGAGTACCCCGGAATCAGTAGTACATCATCAAAAGTGAGCGCTTCTTCAACGATTCGCAACATGATCAGCCAGCCTGTTTGTCTTGGAAAATTAAGCACGTTATTTTACACCAAAGCCAGGCTTGTCTCAATCTGAACACTCATATCTGCAGCGCTTAATCCAGGGTTTTACTCTACATCCCGGAGACACTACTATAGCGGCATGAATAATCAATCCAACACCGCCTTATCCGTCAGTCAGTTAAACCGCGAAGCGCGACGTTTACTGGAGCACAGCTTTTCCATCATTCGTGTGGAAGGTGAATTAAGCAATTTTGCCCGGCCAGCTTCCGGGCACTGGTATTTTACTCTCAAGGATAGCCAGGCTCAGGTTCGCTGCGCCATGTTCAAAAATCGCTCACAACTGATCAGTTTTCGTCCTAAAGAAGGCGACCAGGTCATTGTTACAGCCAAGGTCAGCTTGTATGAAGGGCGAGGTGATTTTCAGCTGATTTGTGAACAGATGATGCCTGGCGGTGAAGGTCAGTTACAGAAAGCCTATGAAGCGCTCAAGTTACAACTCAGCGCCCGCGGTCTGTTTGCCGATGAACGCAAAAGGCCCCTACCGGCTCACCCGACCTGTATCGGTGTTATCACTTCGGCTTCCGGAGCCGCCATCCATGATATTTTGCATGTGCTGAATCGACGCTTTCCTGGCTTACCGGTTAACCTCTATCCGGCCGCGGTGCAGGGAGCTGAAGCCGCCGATCAATTGGTTAAGGCATTGGCGCTAGCTAATCGGCATGGTGAGTGTGATGTATTGATTATCGGGCGTGGTGGTGGCTCATTAGAAGACCTCTGGCCCTTCAATGAAGTGCGTGTCGCCGAAGCCATTATTGCATCGAATATCCCGGTGGTATCGGCCGTAGGACATGAAACAGATACCACTATCAGTGATCTTGTGGCTGACTACCGTGCACCCACGCCGTCAGCCGCCGCGGAAATCCTCAGTCCGGATCAATCACTATTGCGCCAGCGTCTGCAACAAACCGCTAACACGCTGCAATGGCACCTGTCCCGAACCCTGCAGCAAGCACGACTGCAGCTGCAAAATAACCGCAAGCGCCTCAGACATCCAGGTGAACGATTACAGGACCAGTACCAGCGACTGGACCGGCTGGAAATGCAGCTAAGCAAACAACTCAGCAGTCGACTGCGGCAAGAAGAACAGCGCTTGAATGGCTATTCTCAACGTTTGCTGCGCCGCAATCCGGCTCAACAATTACCTGAGTGGCAACAGCAGCTGCAGCAGTTACAGCAGAACCTGGTGCTGCGTATGAAGCGCTGCGTGTTGGCTCAGCAAACACAACTAAAACACACCGCCCTGCGTCTCAATGCCGTCAGTCCACTGGCTACATTGGAGCGTGGTTTCAGTCTGCTACTGGATGAGGATGAAAAAATCATTCGTCACTGCAACCAGGTAAAACCCGACGACTTGATTACCGCGCGCCTACAGGATGGTGATATTACCTGTCGGGTTATCGAACCCCAACCCTCTGAGAGTCTTTCAACATGAAACTGCATTTTCAGCGCAGCGGACAAGGTACGCCACTTGTGATCCTGCATGGATTATTCGGCACTCTGGAAAACTGGGGCGCCCAGGTTAAAGTGCTCAATCAACATTTTGATGTGATTGCCGTTGATCTGCGTAACCATGGCCGCTCACCACATAGCGCCGATATGAGCTACCCGTTAATGGCCGCCGATGTGCTTGAGCTACTGGATGATCTGCAACTGGATCAGGTGGATATGATCGGCCACTCCATGGGCGGCAAGGTGGCGATGCAACTGGCGATGCACCAACCGCAACGCATCAATAAACTCATGGTTGTTGATATAGCCCCGGTCAGCTATGCACATGATCATGATGAGGTGTTCAGCGGACTTTTCAGTGTCAAGCTTGAGCAACTGCACTCCCGTAGCGATGCCGATACGCAATTGAAACAACATATCGACAACCCGGCGATACGCGCTTTTCTGCTGAAAAATCTTTACCGTAACCAGGACAAAGCCTTTGGCTGGAGAATGAATCTTGACGCGCTAAAAGCCAATTATGATGCGATTGCTGCCGCTCCGGAAGGATCACCCTTTAGTGGGCCGGTTCGTTTCATTAAAGGGGGACAGTCGCACTACCTGCAACCGGAATACAGCCAGAAAGTTAAGCAGTTGTTTCCAGATGCGGATGTGAAGGTGATTGCGGATGCAGGGCACTGGCCACATGCAGAGAAAGCAGCGATTTTTTCGCGTTTGGTAATAGAGTTTTTCAGCCAGGTCAGGCTTGACTGTCCAGCAGACTGCCGGGCGCATTGAGATTTTGTAACGCGCCAGTCTCAAACAGGCGCTTGTTCAATTCGCTCAGCTTATCCTGTATCTCCGCCAGGTCTCTGGCAAATTCACGCAACGACTCGGCGGTACGCTCTCTTCTCTCACGCTGCTCTTCAGCGATCTCTTCACGGCGGGCCTGCTGAGCTTCAAACTCATCGATCACTTCTGCCATACGGCTGGCACCAGCATCGTCCTCTTCAGCAGTTTCATCTGCCGCAATGATTTCCTCCGACTCAGTCTGGCCCATCATCACTGCAGCATCTGCATCCTCTATATCAGCCGACTCACGCTCCGTCTCAGTCTCTGATAACGCATCAATAGATTCATCATCACCCTGCAACGCGTCCTGTTGCTCACGTAGAAGTTCGGCACGCGCTTCCGCCGCCATCGCTCTGGCTGACGCGGCCACACGCATATCCTGCGGAGATGGCTCAGCAGGCGCCAACGCTGCGCGCTCTATTCTCTCTGCTTTCTGTAAGGTGGCTTCAGGATCACCAGGTACGGACGAAGTATCAATACTGACTTCGCCCCCAACAGCGTACATCACTTCATCGGGACCGCGTTCAAAGGTATAGGTTGCTCCGCCGGTATACTGACCACCCGCTGCCTGATGCGCCATTTCGTGCTGACGTACTTCACGATCTCGTGCAGCTAACTCACGTACAACAGTTTGCTCAGTTTCCTGCTGCTGTCGATTTTCACTGGCTGAAGTAGAAGAACCCGCTGCTACCCGACGACCAGAGTCTGATTGCACAGTAGCATCCGTTATTGTGACTGGTCCGGTTGTAGCTGTAGTCTCAGCCATAGTCGCGCGCTCACGAAAGAGGCCACCGTAAGCATTAAGTCCCGGTGCTATGGATGAGTTAGAAAAGCCATTGACTTGCATGCAATAGCCCTCACTTTAAGTTGATAACAGCCCCTGAACGAAGCTGTTATCCGTTAGGCACGGGTATCTATCAAGGACCCCAGTGCTTCATCCACTTCACGAACAACCTGAGTAGATGCTGTAGATTCATTCTGACTGACAGCGGCCTGGCTTACAGCCAAGTCTTCCCCCCGTCCTGACGCAAGTTCAGGGCGATCAGGCGCACCAGTACCCTGTACGTCACCGGCAGCACGTGCGGAGTTATCCAGTCCACGGTTAACATTCATAAGACCACTGGTTTGCGCAGCAACACCATTAATATTCATAAATCACCTGTCGTCTTGGGTTATAACAGCTTTCCAACTGCACTTAGCAGTATAGCACTTAAGACAAAGCTGTACATAATTTGTTCAACTTTTCATTTGAAACTTTACGTTGACAGAAGTCTGGTTAGATCAAGATAATTTGATGCGATGGCAGGGTCTGGCTGCTCAAGCCAAGGGATCACACCCAGTAATGGAGCCCGGATACGTTGCTGCAAGGTGGCTATATTTTCATTCAGGCAGAGCATCTCCGCATCCGTCTGACAAGCTACCCAACCCGCCAGTTGCATACCATCACGAGCTATCGCTTCCAGCGTCAGTAAGGCATGGTTCAGACAACCCAGTTTCATGCCAACCACCAGAATAACCGGCAGTTCGAGTAACTGAGCCAGCGATGACAGATTTTCCCGTGGGTTCAGTGGCACACGCCAGCCTCCGGCCCCTTCAACCAATACCAGGTCTGCCTTTTGCATCAAAGCACCACGACAGTAGGATGCCAGTCTGTCAGCACTAAGCTGCCGTCCAGCTGCCGCTATATGCGGTGCCACGGCCGCCTCCAATGCTACCGGATTAATCTGATCATAGCTCAAGGCAACACTGGCGTACTGCTGCAATAACAGCGCATCGGCATTACGCAGCCCCTCTGGGGTTTGTTCGCACCCGGCAGCCAGGGGTTTCAGTCCGATAGTCTGAAGTTGCCGCTGGCCTGCCTGATACAACAAGGCGGTGGTCACCAGAGTTTTGCCAACATCGGTATCCGTACCCGTAATAAAATAGGCCTGTTTCAATACTGACTCCTTACTTATTCCTTACACCACTGCAGATAATAGACTTCATAGCTGACCGGCAAATTGCCATCATCCTGACGAAAGTGGTCATAGGCACAGGATAACTGCTGCAACCGGTCACGACCGCCTAGTCCAGATAGCGATTGACGCCCCTCAACAGCGGAGGCCCCCAGCATTTTCAACGCTTTCATTACGTCCCGCAAGTGTGGATAAGTCAGCGTATAACATTGAGTCTGTGATTTAAGCAAACGCAAACCGTGTGGTGGCAGTGCCAACAACTGATTCAACGCCACAAAGCGATTTACATGGGGCAGCTGATCGACACTTTGCCAGGCCTCTCTCATCTCAAACAGGCTTTTCGGTCCCAAGGTTGCCAGCATCAAACGCCCTCCGGGTTTTAACACCCGGCAGCACTCAGTAAACAAGCGCGGGTAGTCACTGCACCACTGCACCGCCAGACTACTCCAGATCAGGTCAACCTGCTCATCTGCCAGTGGTAAAGACTCAGCATCAGCACACAAGGGCACCAGATCCAACTCAGCATGAACTGACTGCACCTGCTCGAGCATTCCCCGGGCGATATCCAGTGCCAACAATTGACTGGAGGGATAACGATTACGTAAAGCTGGTAAGCCGTACCCGGTACCACATCCCAGATCTACAACACGTTCGAGCGTTTGCATTGGCAAATCGGACAACAGGGTATCGGCCACTTCTCGCTGCAGATCGGCCACTGAGTCATAGGTCCTGGCGGCCCGACTGAAGCGCGTGGCTATATCCTGTTTATAGGTTTGAGTGGCGGTAACCTGTGTCAGCATAGACTCGCCTCCCAGCACAACAGATCCTTCATTAACCTGTCAGCCGCTGAAATAAACGGTAGATGTGATGCCCCGGAATAACACTGCACACTGGCATTACTGCTCAGTAACGGCAGTAGCTCGACCAAGAGCGATGCTGGCACCAATGCATCCGCTTTACCCAGTAAATGCAAAACGGGCAACTGCAGTTGCGCTAACGCCGGGCGTGCATCCTCTAGCAATAGCATGAGCAAGTCGCTCAGGTAAGCCGTCGACAAAGGGCTACAAGAGCGCTGCAGCCAATCAAGCAGAGGGCGTTTATCTGGTGCGCCCAGCACCTGTAACGCCTGAAAACGTTTCAGAGTCGTTTCTGGATTTATAGAAAAATCTGTCTGAAAACGGCTAAATTCAGCCTGAGGCATAGCGCAGTGCCAATCATCACGCTGCACAAAGCAGGGATTGAACGCCACAGTAATTAACCCTCTGACATATTCGGGTGCCTGAGCCGCCAATTGCGTTGCCAGCAAACCGCCCAGCGACCACCCCATCCACAAGGATTGCTGTGGTGCTTGACGCTTTAGACACTGAATCAGCCTGTACTGAAGCGCAGCAGGTGTACTCTTACACCAACCACTATTATCAAAAACCACACGGTGCACTTTAAACTCGACCATAAGCGCATCCAGCAGAGGATCAAATATAGCGGCACTGCTACCCCAGCCCGGAACCAATACCAGATCCCGCCCCTTGTCATTCAGGCACTCAATGTGCAGCATCATCTGACTCCATCACCTGTTTCAGATTGCTTACCAGCCTGTCTACCTGCTCAAGCGTGTGTGTTGCCGTCAGGGTCACGCGAAGTCGGGCACTACCTGCAGGTACGGTAGGTGGTCGGATAGCGGTAACCTGTACACCCTGTAACAACAAGGCTTCACTGATGCGCACCGCCTTGCCTGCACAGCCGATTAACAGTGGCTGGATAGGCGTTTCAGAAGGCAGCAAACTCATCCCTGCCGCAGTACAAGACTGACGGAAATGCTGGATCAACTGCTGCAGGTGCTGGCGACGCCAGTCTTCTTGCTGCACCAAGGCAAGACTGACCCGAGTTGCCTCGGCAACTGCCGGTGGCAACCCGGTGGTATAAATATAGCTACGCGAAAATTGAATCAGGGTTTCAATCAGCACATCAGAGCCTGCCACAAATGCCCCGGCTGTACCGAACGCCTTCCCTAGCGTACCTATCAACACAGGCAGTTGATCCGCTGCCAAACCACTGACAGCTGCACTGCCGCCACCCTTGGCACCCAGCACCCCAAAACCATGGGCATCATCGACTACCAACCAGGCCTGATGCTGCTGACACAGCGCTGACAAAGCCACCAGGTCTGCCTGATCGCCATCCATACTGAACACCCCATCGGTTACAACCAATCGACGTTGTGACTGACAAGTCTGTAACATCCGCTCCAGCGAAGCCGTATCGAGATGCGGGTAACGACGAAAACGGGCCCCGCTCAGCAACGCGCCATCCAGTAATGACGCATGATTAAGGCGATCATGGAATACCGCATCACGTCGACCCGCCAGTGCTGTCATTACGCCGAGATTCGCCATATAGCCTGAACTGAACAACAGCGCACGCTGACGTCCGGTGAAAACTGCCAGTTCCAGCTCCAATTGATGATGTGCATCCGTATGGCCTGCAGTTAAATGTGAAGCACCACTGCCGACACCATAGTGCCGGGCGCCCTCGATCATCGCGGCAGCCACACGTGAATCAGCCGCCAGACCGAGGTAATCATTACTGCAGAAACTCAGCACAGCCTCATTTCCCAGCCTTCTTTGCGGCTGCTGAGCTGAGTGCATAACCTGGCGCTGACGATAGAGTTGCTGTTGGCGGCGATCCTCCAACGCCTGCCTGAGTGCACTATCCATCATCGGCCCGACTCAGCCGCATTATAAAAAAACGCTTTGTCCTGTTCAGATTCAATACGTTGCATTAGTGCTGTTTCACAGTCGTCATCGGAAAGCATTTCCACAGGCTCGGGATACAGACCCAGTTTAGCAAACAGCGCCTTATCCGCCTCAGCCTGTGGATTCTCTGTGGTCAGCAGACGATCACCATAAAAAATGGAATTGGCTCCTGCCATAAAGCACAAGGCCTGCATCTGCTCATTCATTTCGGTGCGACCAGCTGATAAACGCAGATGCGAGGCGGGCATCAAAATTCGCGCAACGGCCAGAGTACGGATAAATTCAAATGGGTCCAGTTCAGGCGCATCGGCCAACGGAGTGCCCTCGACTCTTACCAGCCGGTTCACCGGGACGGATTCGGGGTGTTCAGGGAAGCAGGCCAGAGTCTGCAATAAACTGACTCGATCAGTCCGCGATTCACCCAAGCCGAGAATACCGCCACAACAAACTTTCATTCCGGCCGCACGTACATTTGCCAACGTATCCAGGCGGTCCTGATAACGACGCGTGGTGATGATATTGCCGTAAAACGCCTCGGAAGTGTCCAGGTTGTGGTTGTAATAATCCAGACCCGCCTCTGAAAGTGCCTGAGCCTGCTCTGCTTTGAGCATTCCCAGTGTCATACAGGTTTCCAGTCCCAGTGCTTTAACCCCCTGAATCATCTCCACTACATAGGCATATCTTTGGCACGCAAATGCTTCCAGGCGGCCCCCATACAGAAGCGGCTGGCACCCTGAGTTTTAGCCGCCTGGGCTTCTTCAAGTACGGCCTGAACCTGCATCAGCTTTTCTGTTTCCAGTTCCGCATTATGATGAATACTCTGAGGGCAATACTTGCAGTCCTCCGGACAAGCTCCGGTTTTAATCGATAAGAGTGTACTGATCTGCACCGCATTGGGATCAAAAAACTGCCGATGTACAGTCTGAGCACGGTACATCAGTTCACTAAAAGGCAGCTCAAACAGTGCACTGATTTCGCCATGCTGCCAGTTATGTCGAACAGAAACCCCAGTGGTCATAGCATCACCCCATACAAATGTTTTACAGTAGACTGGCCTAACGCCAGTAAAAGAAGAGCCAGGAAGGCTCTGATACTGGGCGATGATAGTAAATTGACACAAGGACTTGTCAACTTATGATTTTTAATAAAGTTAACTATAGATCACTATTTAACCAATCCTGTGCGCTTTGTCGTCTTCAGTCAGCTGAGATTAGTGGCCTGTGTGAGGACTGCCACGCTGACCTCCCCTGGTTGCTACTGGGCTGCCCTATCTGCGGCCTGCCACGACTTTCTCCCGATCATCCTTGTACACACTGCCAGCAAAAAATATTCAAGTTCGATCAAACCGAAGCCCCACTTGAATATCGCTTCCCAATAAACAGCCTGATACCGGGAATCAAATACCAACGCCGCATCCAGACACTTGGCTGGCTCGGAGAATTACTGACACACCATCTTCAAGACCGCTGTGAAACCTGGCCAGATCTGCTCTTACCTGTGCCCATGCACCCTATCGATGAGGCCCTGCGTGGTTTCAATCAGGCCGGATTACTGGCTGAAATCCTAAGCAGGAATCTGCAGATTTGCTGCGACTCAGCACAACTTCGTAAAATACGACGCACAGGGAAGCAAATGACACTGAATGCATCCGCACGCCAGCAAAACCTAAAAGGGGCCTTCAGTATCCAAGGCCCCCTACCTCATAGAGTTGCGCTTATTGATGACATCATGACCACTGGCGGTACGGCGGATGAAATTGCAGGCCTACTGAAACTCGGTGGTGTTAGTCATGTGCAAGTATGGGTACTGGCACGAACACCGGAACCTGATCTGGACTGAGAACTGCTGTCGAAAATCCTGTAATATCAGCACAATTACATCTTTCCGCTGCAAGACACACCTGGATGATCTTGCTGACATACCCTGAGGATAGGTACTTGGCTGCAAAACCTGACTGGCCCAGATCTGAAAACAAGCTGCGCGACTTTCTATCTGTATTTCAATACAGTCAACGGGCGTTACAGTTAGTCTGGAGTACCTCGCGCCCACTCACCTGGGGGCTGATGCTTTTGACACTGGTAGCGGGTGTCATGCCAGCATTGGCTGCCTATCTAGGCCAACTGATTGTGGATGGTGTACTGGCTGCAGTGGATACTTATCAGCAGCAGGGACAAGTTGATTACTGGCCAATTATGCAAATTGTTGCACTGGAAGGGCTGGTTATTACGGTCCTGGCCGCCGCGCAACGCGGCCTGTCAGCCCAGCAGTCCTTGTTAAAGGCACTGATGGGTCAACGTGTCAATGTGATGATTCTTGAAAAAGCTCAGACTCTATCATTAGCGCAATTTGAAGATTCAGAATTTTACGATAAATTAACGCGAGCCAGACGCGAAGCCTCGACCCGTCCACTGGCGTTGGTAAATAAAACCTTCAGCCTGATTCAGAACTCCATTGCCCTGGCCAGCTTTGCGGTATTGCTGGTGCAGTTCTCACCCTGGGCTTTATTAGTGCTATTTATTGCCGCCTTACCCGTGTTTATTTCCGAAGCAAAATTTTCCGGTGATGCGTTTCAGTTATCGCGCTGGCGCTCTCCAGAACTGCGCAAGCAGATGTACCTGGAAACCCTGCTGGCACGGGAAGACTCGATCAAGGAAGTAAAGCTATTTGGACTGGGTAACCTGCTGCTGGATCGCTACAAAGCCATTTTCAACACCCTCTTCGATGCTGAAAAACGCCTGATCATTCGCCGCGATCTCTGGGGTTTTATGCTGGGTCTGCTGGGCACACTGGCTTTTTACGCCGCCTACGCCTGGATTGTTGTGGAAGCTATCCAGGGGTTAATTACCCTGGGGCAAATGACCATGTATCTGCTTATCTTCAAGCAGGGTCAAACGGCCATCAGCACCAATTTGACCGCCATCAGCGGCATGTATGAAGATAACCTCTACCTCTCCAATCTCTATGAGTATCTGGAGCAACCGGTTGAGGCTGAATCTGGCAGCGCGCATCAGGGCCCCTTGCCCACTGACGGCATTCGCTTTGACGCCGTCAGTTTCACCTACCCCGGCGCCAATAAGCCAGCCATTAAACGTATATCCTTACACCTGCCACCGGGGCAGAGTCTGGCACTGGTGGGTGAAAATGGATCGGGCAAAACCACCCTGATCAAATTACTGACGCGTCTCTACCATCCGGATGAAGGTCGTATCCTGCTGGACGGACTGGATTTGAATGAATGGGATCCTCAGACTCTGAGAGAACGAGTGGGGGTTATTTTCCAGGATTTTGTGCGTTACCAGTTTCTCGTGGGTGAAAACCTTGGTGCCGGTGACGTGTCAGAATTCGATAATGAAGCGCGCTGGCAGGAAGCCGGTCGACTCGGACTGGCAGACCCGTTCATCAGCCAGTTAAATGACCAATACCATACCCAACTGGGACGCTGGTTTAAGGGAGGTCAGGAACTTTCCGGTGGTCAGTGGCAAAAAATTGCTCTGGGACGCGCCTTTATGCGTTCCAAAGCCGACATACTGGTACTGGATGAGCCCACAGCCGCTATGGATGCTGAGGCCGAAGCCAAGATCTTTGAACACTTTCGCAGCCATGCCGAGCAGCGCATGGTTATCCTGATTTCACACCGTTTTTCCACAGTCAGAATGGCTGATAACATTCTGTTGCTGCGCAATGGTGAAATTATCGAACAGGGAAACCACGCGTCGCTCCTGGCTAAAAACGGACGCTACGCCGAACTGTTTTATCTGCAGGCCAAGGGATATCAGCTGGATTAACCCTGCTTTGGGAAGGGCGTAAACCATTGAGGCCTGGTGATCATGCGCGAAGAAACTGCTTCGCCACAAACGCCCACACCATGCGCGACGCATCAGGCCCCCGCGCATCACTAAAATCGCCACTACTGGCTGCACCACCACTCCACGCATGGCCGAGAGACTCAACCCCAACCAGCCGAGCCACCGTTCTCGTGCCACACTTAAAGTCCGTCACGGTCATCGGATAACGCTTGCCACGCTGCATGCTACGTGCCGCACACTTGCGTGCCCCGGCGGCTTCCGCCCAGGCATTTACCGCGGCTTGTCCATTGCTGGCGGCCACCACGCCATCCCTGTCTCCGTGAATCACCAGCAAGGCTGGCCAGGACTCGGCCATCGTTGCAGGCGTAGCCTTCAAACTTCCAGCACCACGCAGACCATGCATCGCACCAACCGCCGATAGAGTCGAATACGCAGCGCCGGGCGGAATTCCGGAGTGCATCACCACCGCCTGAAAACGCTCTGGGTGACGCGAGACCAGCAACACGGCCATGCTGGCGCCTGCAGACAGCCCTGCCACCGCGACCCGCGCAGGATCCACCGGATAAAGCAGGCAGACCTGATCAATCGCATTCATGATCAACTCAGCTTCTCCAAACGCGCGACCCGCAGTCGTATCAAACCAGTTCCAGCAACCCTGCGCATTGGACAGACGATCCTGTTCAGGGTAAAGCACCAAAAAGCGTTCACGATCCGCAACTCGGTTCATACGAGTACTCATCGCAAAGCTGCGGGCGTCTTGACCACAGCCATGCAGCATGACCAGTAGAGGCACGCGTTCATTCGCACGTATGCCTGGCGGTCGATACACTCGGAAGCGGCGTACACCAGCCGCCCCAACAGCCAGCCCGTGAAGCCAGAGGCCCCCACCTGGAGGTGGCTTGTTCGCATCCGCGCTTTGCTTAAGCGCTTTGGTGACAGTGCGAGTTGCTGCTCGTGTGACTGCGCGGGATCCTGAACGAAGCGCTTTTCGCGTAGCCGTTGACAGCCCGCGGGTCATGACTTTACTCCATGAGGTCGCGCGATAACGTTTGGCGATACTATGCACTCCTGTGCTTTAACGAACTGAGCGGGCCCTGGGGCCCGCTCATCGGCAGTCACTTCAACCAAAAATTTTACTTACCGACTTCGCGACCGATAACACCACCAATGGCTGCACCACCCACGGTTCCTAACGCACTACCGCCAGTCAGTACTGCACCGCCTACCGCGCCGATACCGGCACCGGCCACGGTACTCTTATCCTTGCTAGACATGCCAGCGCAACCACCGAGCCCGAGCAGCACTGTAATGCAAGCCACGCCAAGCAGGTTTTTGCGCGATGACTTAATCAGACTATTGTTAAAAATATTCATAATGGTTCCTCGATGATCGCGACACACTGTCTGCGATAATCAAGTATAAAGGGCAGGAGCTATTCCGTCTGTTTGTTGCCGCACATATAGGGTAAACCCACGTAGAGATTTACGTACGGTTTGGGAAGCCTGGACTCAACCTGTAGGATCATCTATGAAACTATCTATGACACTAGCCGTGGACAGGAAGCAAGGGCTTAAACCAGTGCTGCAGATGCTCTACACAGGCACGCACTTTGGCCGAGTCTGCCAAACGCTGCGGATAAACGGCCCAGATATTGGCCGTTTGCCAATACTCCGGCAAGATGTGACGCAGTTCACCCGTTTCGATCAAGGCATTACATCCCAGGCTGAGCGCAGCAGGATCCCCTTACCCTGAAGTGCCCACTGCAAGGCAATTTCTCCATGATTGGATGACAGACGCCCCTGCACCCGAATCTGCTTTTCACCACCCGCCGACTCCAAACGCCATAAACCAAACGGATGATCCCTTTCCTTAATCACCAGACATTCATGTGTTGCCAGTTCAGCCAGGGTTTGCGGTTCGCCTCGTGCATCCAGATAGGCTGGAGCGGCACACAGAAGCCGTCGGTTATCCGCCAGTTTACGTGCAATCAGATGACTGGCGATCTCCTCACCAATGCGCACATCCAGATCAAAGCCCTCACCCGTCACATCAATTAGCCGGTCAAACACCTCAAAGCGTACCGCCAATTCTGGATACTGCTGCGTTAATGCTGCCAACGCAGGTGCGACATGATGGCGACCAAAGCCAAAGCTGGAGCTGATACGCAACACACCCCGGGGAGTCTGACGTGTTTGTGCAACCTCTTCAAATAACTGATCAATATCGTCCAGAATTTGCTTAGCACGACGCAACACCTTCTCACCCTGCTCAGTCACACTCACACGGCGCGTGGTTCGGTGTAGTAAGCGCGTATTCAGTGTCTCTTCCAGAGCGCGTATGCGTTTACTGACATAGGCCACGGACACACCCAGATCAACCGCCGCCGCAGCAAAGCTGGCTTTTTCCGCTACGTTAATAAACACCCGCAAATCATCATTGGATGGACTTTTATTCATGATATGGAAACAGTAGGTTAACTAAAAAGCATATTGTATTCATTTTGTACACAATTAATATAGCTATATTAACTTAGGAGAATCGAACATGAATCAATCATTCAATATTGCCGTCATAGCCGGTGACGGCATAGGAAAGGAAGTAATGCCCGAAGGGCTGCGCGCCCTGCAAGCAGTCGCTGAGCGCTTTAATATCAGCTTGAATTACACCCCTATTGAATGGGCCAGCTGTGATTATTATCAACAACACGGCCAGATGATGCCGGATGACTGGAAGGCTCAACTGTCCGGCATGGATGCGATTCTGTTTGGGGCTGCAGGCTGGCCGGAGACGGTTCCGGATCATATTTCACTCTGGGGATCGTTACTGAAGTTTCGCCGCGAATTTGACCAATACATCAACCTGCGTCCGGTACGTCTTTTTGAAGGTGTGCCCTGCCCACTGGCAGGCCGCAAGGCTGGTGATATAGATTTTTATGTGGTGCGTGAAAACACCGAGGGTGAATACACCAATCTGGGTGGACGCATTTTCGAAGGAACAGATCGCGAGGTGGTGATACAGGAATCCGTCTTTACCCGCTACGGCACTGACCGGGTACTGAAATATGCCTTTGAGCTGGCTCAAAGCCGCCGCCGAAAACACCTGACTGTCGCCACCAAAAGTAACGGTATCGCCATCAGCATGCCCTGGTGGGATGAACGTGCCGACGCCATGGCTGAGCATTATCCAGACATCCACGTCGACAAACAGCATATCGACATTCTCTCGGCCCGTTTTGTGCTGCAACCCAACCGCTTTGATGTGGTGGTCGCCAGCAACCTGTTTGGTGACATACTTTCAGACCTGGGACCTGCCTGCACTGGCACCATCGGCCTGGCACCTTCGGCCAACTTAAACCCTGAAGGCCTTTTCCCTTCCCTGTTTGAACCCGTACACGGCTCAGCACCGGATATCTATGGTCAGAATATTGCCAACCCCGTAGCCATGATCTGGTCGGCGGCCTTAATGCTTAATTTCCTTGGCTGCACCGATGCACACGATGCCATGCTCAGTGCCATCGAAACAGTACTGGCCAACGGACCACGCACCCCTGATCTCGGTGGCACCGCCAGCACCACCGAGATGGGTGAAGCGATAGCTGCGCTGATCTGACAGCCGCATTCCTTTCAAAGCAACGGAGCTACTTCTCAGTCGGTACAGGCTGATGGGTAGCTTTGGGCTTATCAGCGGGCCGTGGACTAAGAGGTGGGCTGGGCTAATGGGATCGGCGTTTGTCTGACACGGTCTGTCTGACTCGCCGTGAACCCACTCCCTGGGGGCTCCAGTGCGCCTTCCATGGCGCACAGGGTCAGCCAAATCCGATCCCATCAGCCCCTCATCAACTTGGGTGCCTGCGTAAAGTCAGCTTAAAATCGGCATTTACGAAAAATATCTTCCATGCTACCTAATTCAATGTAAATTCTGCTATCTATGTAATGAACCCGCAGCATATACCGACCTGGCCACTATTTGATCTGGCACAGAGTTTAGGCGGGGTGGTGGTATCACTTTGGTGTGACCGTCAGCCGCCAGGGAAGGCGGCTGCCGAGCGGCCAGGGACGGCGAACAGCGTGTCACACCAGAGTGATACCACCACCCCAGCATGGCACCACTCCCCATGGCACCACCCTGCCAGTACACCAGTGCAGCGCCAAGAAGCAAATTAATGCAATGGCCTTGTCGAAATCAGGATTTACACAACAAAAAAATGGTAATCTTGCCCGTAATATACTTGTACCTATAACAGGTCATACCAGCGTTTTTGCAACAATAACAGGAGACCAGTGTGTCAGACATTTTTGAGCTGGAGCAGCGTGATCCAGACAACTATCGTAAAGAAACACGGAAAAACACCCTGATCCTGATGGCAATTTTCATTGTTCTAGGCATGGGACTCGCAACACTAAGTGTATCGCTATTCGGCCACCCCGAAGGCAACAACTTTGTCTGGAATGTGGCTGGTGTACTGGCTGGCTTTATACTGACAACGCTGATCTTTAAAAAAATCCTCTGGTACCAGCCCTGGATGAATGCATCGGTGTATGGCTGGACACTCAAACGCTGCCTGATGCGCGTCACTAATATCATGCATCATGTCGAAGCCGGCGTTGAACGGAACGACATCACCGCCATCAAGCTGCTGCGCTTCTACCACCTCGGTCTGATGCAGATGCACCGCCTGGAAGGCAATGACGGCGGCGTCAGTGAGTTGCAGAAGCCAGCCGAAAAACTGCTGGAGAAAATTGAAGCACTGGAGCTGGATCCACAACAAACCCGCTTTAACCCAGCCTGGGTTGACGAAGTGAAGGAAACTGAAAAACAACGCATCAGTTAGACTTAACAGCCTGACATCCTCAGTCAGTCACTAAGCCCATTTATGCTGAGGCGGCTGATACTGCTCTACTGCCTGCAACAGTAATTCAGGCTGGTCAGCCCGAATCAGCATATTGGCATGCACAGGCTTCAGAAAACCGGCCTCGGTCATGTTGGTTACCATCTGTAGTAGCGGATCATAAAAACCATTCACATTGTAAAAAGCACAGGGCTTGGTGTGATACCCCAACTGCGCCCAGGTCCAGGCTTCGAAAATTTCCTCCAGCGTGCCGGCTCCGCCCGGCATGGCAACAAAAGCATCTGCCAGCTCTGCCATTTTAGCCTTGCGCTCATGCATGTCGGCGACAACAAACAGCTCTGTTAAGCCAGGATGTGCCAGCTCTTTGGATTGCAGCGATACCGGAATCACACCATACACCTGTCCACCGGCATCCATCACGGCGTCAGCTATAACACCCATCAGACCGACCTTACCACCACCATAAACCAATGCAATCTGCTGCTCAGCAAAATACTGTCCCAGTGCTTTAGCCGCCGATGTATATACTGGGTCCAGTCCGGCACTGGAACCACAAAATACCGCAATTTTCATAGATTCATTCCTTTAGCTTTTCACAAACTAAAGCAGGTTCGGCCTGCTTCAATGGCGAATTATCTAAGCATGTGCCCCGCTTGAAATCAACACAGACTTTGTCTCCTGACAGCAAGCCGGTTATCATCCTGCCAGCTATCACAACATTACCAGGCAGCAGGAGATATCCAGGGTGTTTCAGTTCGATGCGATCGGTTATGTGCACAGCCCGTTCAAGGAAAAGTTTGGTATTCCCAGACAACCCGGCCTGACGCAGTCACTTCGTACACGCATACACCTGCATGCGCCCTATAATCACCCGGATACCACCAAAGGGCTGGCAGACTGCAGTCATATCTGGATTATTTTCGTATTCAGTGCCACGCAGGATCAGGGCTGGCATGCGACGGTACGGCCTCCGCGTCTGGGGGGCAATAAACGCCTTGGGGTATTTGCCAGCCGCTCCACCTTTCGCCCCAACCCTATCGGCCTTTCGGTTGCCAGACTCATTGAGATTAGCAGCGAAGGTGATCATCTGATTCTGGAAGTGGCGGATGCCGACCTGCTCGATGGCACGCCGGTCCTGGATATCAAACCCTATTTACCCTATGCCGACAGCCTGCCTGAGGCTCACTTCTCCCTGGGCAGCAAACCCGAGCCGCTGACGCTACCAGTGCTGTTTTCAACACAGGCCGATGCGTTCTGCCAGCAGTATCAACAAACTCAGGGTGAACCGCTACAGGAACAGATCACTGAACTGCTGCGCTGTGACCCGCGGCCCGCTTACCAAACTGACAGTGAGCGTATCTATGGTATGCGCCTGCATGATCTGAACCTGCGCTGGTCTGTCAGTGATTCAGCCATTCAGGTTATCGACATCCTGCCTGCCACTGCTTAAGCTAACCACAAGATAACAGTAAGATAACTTCTCTCTAACAGCGGAGCCTCATGCCCCAGACATCAGTCTCACAGACACAACTCCTCGACTATGACCGTGAGCATATCTGGCACCCTTACTCATCCATGACCCACCCCACCCAGGTGTATGCGGTCAGCTCCGCTTCGGGTGTCAGGCTACAACTCAGTGATGGTCGCGAATTGATAGATGGCATGGCCTCCTGGTGGTCGGTGATTCATGGTTATAATCACCCCCGACTGAATCAGGCGGCAAAAAACCAGATTGACTGCATGTCACATGTGATGTTTGGTGGACTAACACATCAACCGGCGGTGGAACTGGCGCGACGCCTGGTTGAGATTACCCCACCAGGGCTGGAAAAGGTGTTCTTTGCCGACTCCGGTTCAGTCAGTGTAGAGGTGGCCATCAAGATGGCATTGCAATACCAACAGGCACGCGGTGAATCACACAAACAGCGCATCATCAGCCTGCGTCGTGGCTATCACGGTGATACCTTTGCGGCCATGTCGGTCTGTGATCCGGTCACAGGTATGCACCAGCTGTTCAGTGGTGCGCTGACACAGCAGATTTTTTTACCCGCGCCACAAACCCCCTTTGGTGAACCCCTTTATGCTGAAGATCTGCAAGCGCTGGAACAAACACTGGCGGAGCAGCATCATCAAGCGGCAGCACTGATACTCGAACCCGTCGTGCAGGGCGCTGGCGGGATGCGTTTCTATTCCGCCGAGTATGTGCAAAAAGCCAGAGCACTGTGTGATCACTACGGACTGCTGTTGATCGCCGATGAGATAGCCACCGGCTTTGGCCGTACCGGCGAGCTGTTTGCCTGCCAGCATGCGGCTATCAGCCGACATACTCTGTCTGGGCAAGGCATTGACTGGTGGCTACATGACATTGGCAGCTACCCTGACCAGCCGTCAGGTTGCTGAAACTATTTCCAACGGCGGTGCCGGTTGTTTTATGCACGGCCCGACCTTTATGGCTAACCCACTCGCCTGTGCGGTGGCTTGTGAATCGATCGACCTACTGCTGGAACAGGACTGGCAAAGCAATATCCACCGTCTGGAACAAGGCTGCGCCGAGGACTTTTACCTGCAGCCGAGTTTAGTGCCGTTGCCGAGGTGCGCTGCCTTGGTGGAATTGGTGTCATTGAATTGCATACGGCCGTTGATATGCAACAAATCCAGCCACGCTTTGTCGAACAAGGTGTCTGGGTACGCCCTTTTGGTAAACTGGTGTATATCATGCCCCCTACATCATTGAGGATGCCGATCTGGAGCAACTCTGTAATGCCATCATTCAGGTAGTGAGTGAGCTATAATATGACCAGATTGAACTATGTAGTTTTATTGAATAATAAAGGACGCTGAAGGACACATCATGCCACGCATTAAAATCGACATGCCTGATAACTATCTTTTCACCACAGAAATACCCGTGCGTATCAGCGATATCAATTACGGTGGTCATTTGAGTAATGACGCCATGCTCTCGATTATTCACGAGGCTCGTATTCGTTTCTTAAACCAGTATCAGTACTCGGAACTCGACATTGAAGGCTACGGCATTATCATGACCGATTCGGCTATCGTCTATAAAGCGGAAGGCTTTCATGGGGATGTGCTACAGGTCAATATAGCGGTAGCCGATTTCAACAAATACGGTTGTGATCTCTACTACCTGCTGGCCAACAAGAAAAATGCCAAAGAGATAGCCCATGCTAAAACCGGCGTGGTGTTTTTCGATTATCAGGCACGTAAAGTAGTTCAGGTACCCGAGGCGTTCAAAGATCGTATGTTGAAAGAGACCTGAGCTTAATCATCACCATAGTCATAATGAATATGACTGAGATTTTCAAAGCGAGTGTACTGACCGATAAACGCCAGACGTGAGGTGCCTATCGGTCCGTTACGCTGCTTACCAATAATGATTTCCGCCACGCCCTTCTCCGGGCTGTCTTCGTTATAGACCTCATCACGGTAGATAAACATGATGACGTCGGCATCCTGCTCAATCGCACCAGACTCCCTGAGATCGGAGTTAACCGGACGCTTATTGGGACGATTTTCCAGACTTCGGTTCAGCTGTGACAGCGCCACTACCGGGCACTCCATCTCTTTGGCTAACGCCTTAAGAGAACGGGATATTTCAGAAATCTCAGCGGTACGCCCTTCGGATTTACCTGTCTTAATCTGCATCAATTGCAGGTAATCGACCATGATCATGCCCAGATCACCCTGTTCCCGGAACACGCGACGGGCACGGGTACGCATCTCATTAGGACTGATCCCCGCTGTGTCATCGATAAACAGCGGCTTGCCCTTAAGCATATTCACCGCTGTGGTCAGCTTGGGCCAGTCCTCTTCCAGCAACTGTCCGTTACGTACCCGTGTCTGGTCAATTTTGCCCAGTGATGACAGCATACGTGTCACCAGCTGATCAGCGGGCATCTCAAGACTGAACACCAGCACCGGTCGCTGGGTGCCCATCAGCGCATTTTCAACCAGGTTCATGGCAAAGGTGGTTTTACCCATCGAAGGTCGTGCCGCAACGATGATCAGATCCGATTTTTGCAGCCCGCCGGTTCGGGTATCCAGATCATCAAATCCAGTGGTGACACCCGTCAAAGCATCGGCGTTATTAAACAGGTGATCGATACGTTCGACCGCTTTCTTCAACAGGGGATTGATGGGTTCCGGCCCACCCTGATTCGGGCGATTCTCAGCAATCTGAAAAATCTTCTGCTCAGCTTCATTGAGAATTTCATCTGAAGCCCGGCCTTGTGGCTGAAAAGCGCTATCGGCAATTTCATTGGCCACATGGATCATCTGACGCAACAACGCGCGGTCTCGCACGATTTCAGCATAGGCGCGAATATTACTGGTGCTGGGCGTATTGCGTGCCAGTTCGACCAGATACTCCAAACCACCTGCACGTTCCAGTTCACCGCTACGATCCAGTTCTTCTGACAGGGTGACTACATCGAACGGACGGCTGTCATCGACCAGCTTTTGTAGCATACGGAAAAGCATGCGGTGTTCAGAACGATAGAAATGACTGTCGACCAGAATTTCAGATACGCCGTCCCATGCCTGATTATCCAGCATCAAGCCACCCAGCACGGACTGCTCGGCTTCTAACGAAAAAGGTGGGGTTTTAGCCTGGACGAGGGCGTCCTGGTGCTGTTCAGCAAAATCCATAGTCTTATCTGTACCGGTAGGCGGTGAAAACAAGGCTGCATTTTAGCTGGAATGGAATCGCGGGTACAGCGAACTAACGCAGAAACGCCTGTCTGGATCAACCAGACAGGCGTTCAGTGTGCAGAATTACTCAGCCGCAACTGTCAGGGTAATGGTGACAGTGACTTCTGGATGAAGCTGCAGATCAACTGCGTATTCACCGAGATGACGGATTGTACCTTCAGGCAGACGTACTTCACTTTTATCAACCGCATGACCGGTTTCAGTCAGTGCATCAGCAATGTCACGCGTTCCGATAGAACCGAACAGTTTGCCTTCTTCACCGGCTTTGCTGACCATAGTCAGGTGTGCTTCATTCAGCGTTTCGCCACGCTCCTGCGCTTCACCCAACTTGGATGCTGCTGCAGCTTCCAGCTCAGCACGACGTTCTTCAAACTTAGCCACGTTTGCAGCCGTAGCAGCAACCGCTTTACCTTGTGGCATCAGATAGTTACGTCCATAGCCGCTTTTAACAGCAACTTTGTCGCCCAGCTTGCCTAACTTACCAATATTTTCGAGCAGAATAACTTCCATCTCGTAAACCTCTTTTTTCTGCAGTGATTGCAGTATCTTAATTCTTTGCCGGTAATCTTGCCCGCAGATCCATCAGTGAATCAATCAGCGCAAGAATCACTAACAATGTAACCATATAGGGGCCAACAAAAATCAGCGACAGATAAAATGCTGTCAGCCAGCTAGTGTTCAGCCCCCGCTTAGAAACCAGGCCATGTATCAGTGCTATGCCTGCTACCAGTAAAGGTAACAGCAGCAGTGTAAACCAGCGTGACATATCCATTCCGGTAACCTGACCGGACAACAACAACGCAACCAGTGCAATCGCAGCGGCTGACGGCAGTCTCAACTGGTGAAACTCCTGTCGAAAGCCACCTGGATTAAACAAGGTAGCCTGCCAGCTTCGCGCTAACATCAGACACCCCAACATAGTAGCGGTCTGAAAAGCGGTGACGACACCCAGTAACAGGTTACGGATATTGATATCCGACCAAGCCTGCGTAACTGAAGCGTTCGCCGCACGGCGTTCGCTGACCATCTCCTGAACAGCAACGGCAATCTGATCTAACAAATTGCCTAGCCCGGCATCCAGTATAAAGCTGCTTACTACACCAATTGGCAGTAGCAGCAGCAATACTTTTTGCCAGGACGCAGTCTGTCTCAGCAAGACAGCCAATAGATATGTCCCAGATATGACCACTAGTGCCGAAGGATCGCCGGATAACATCCAGAAAAAGCCCGGCAACAATGCCCATACCAACAGTTTTACACCCTCTGATACACCCTTACGTAGTGTTATCAGAGCAACCCCCGCTGCACTGACCCAGTAAAGCAGAGGCAACATGGCAGCGACAAGCACTACCATGACCGCCTGACTGCGGCCCTTTATCAGCGTTTCAGCCAGGGCTCGCACGACGCTATCTCCGCAACTTACTCGTGGCCGTCAGTGTACGGCAGCAGCGCAATATAACGGGCACGTTTGATAGCCGTTGACAGCTGACGCTGGTAACGGGCTTTAGTGCCTGTGATGCGGCTAGGTACAATTTTGCCGGTTTCAGTAATATAAGCTTTCAGGGTTTCCAGATCTTTGTAATCGATCTGAGAGACGCCTTCTGCGGTAAAACGACAGAACTTGCGACGACGGAAAAAACGTGCCATTTCCTTTCTCCTGTTAATTCAAATTAATCTTCAGCAGTTTCCTGCTCTTTCTCATCAGCTGACTCGTTTTCTTCACGAGGCTGACGCTCAGAGCGCTCTTCACGGCGAGGCTTACGCTCTTCGCGTGACTCAGCTGCCTTGACAGGAGAAACTTCAGTAACGGCTTCCTTACAACGCAGAATCATGCTTCTCAGCACAGCATCGTTGTAACGGAACAGACTTTCCAGCTCATCCAGGGTTTCCTGGTTGCATTCAATGTTCATCAGAACATAGTGGGCTTTATGAGCGTTGTTGATCGGGTAAGCCATCTGACGACGACCCCAGTCTTCAAGGCGGTGAATCGTGCCTTCAGAACCTTCGATCAGGTTTTTGTAGCGTTCCAGCATAGCAGGAACCTGCTCGCTCTGATTCGGATGAACCAGAAATACGATTTCATAATGACGCATTTTTGCTCCTTACGGTTTTGCAGCCCCCAGATCATTTCATATGATTGAAAGCAAGGAGTTGAACAAATAAAACGGAGTCAGGATTATACGCGTCTCTTGACGCAACCACAATCCCGTGATCAAGCTATTTCAAAACTGTGTGTCATCTCCACACCACCACGCTCTAACATCAGTGACGCTGAACAATACTGTTCGGCCGATAGACGCACAGCGCGCTCCACCTGTGTCGGCTTCAGATTTTCACCCGTCACAACAAAATGTACATGAATTTTAGTAAACACGGCTGGCACACTATCGGCACGCTCTGAGGTAACTTCTGCTCGACAGTCAGTAACCTGCTGGCGGGATTTTTTTAAAATCTGCACCACATCATAACTAGTACAGCCACCCAGCCAAGCAACATCAACTCCATTGGTCGCGGGCCCTGCTGCTGATCAGCATCGATCATCACCTCAAAGCCACTGCCACTGGTGCCTTTAAAACGCAGATCACCATCCCATTGTATACTGGCTTTCATTGATTACTTATCCTCATTATCAATCGACTCAGGCAAACAGCGCCCGTAGTTTTTCACCTGGATCGGTGGCGCGCATAAACGCCTCGCCAACCAAAAAGCCTTGCACACCACGCGCACGCATCTGCGCCACATCATCAGGTGTATTGATGCCGCTCTCAGTTATAACCAGACGATCTGCCGGAATGGCATCGAGCAAGTCAAAGGTATTATTCAACGACACCTCAAAACTGTGTAGATCACGGTTATTAACCCCTAACAACCGCGTATTCAACGGCAGAGCTCGCTGTAGCTCATCAGCACCATGGACTTCAACCAGCACATCCATACCTAACCGCTGCGTCAGATCCGACAGCTCATGTAGCTGTTCGTCAGTCAACGCCGCAACGATTAACAGAATACAGTCAGCACCCAAAGCGCGGGCTTCATAAACCTGGTAAGGATCGACAATAAAGTCTTTGCGGATTACCGGTAGCGCACAAGCGGCCCGCGCCAACTGCAGATTGCGATCTGATCCCATAAAGAAATCCTGATCCGTCAGTACTGACAAACAACTGGCGCCGGCAGCGGCATAACTGCGTGCAATTTCAGCCGGATCAAAATTGTCACGGATAATCCCTTCGATGGGCTTGCCTTCTTAGCCTCTGCGATAATTGCTGCACGCCCTTGCGCAATAGCAGCCTCAAGCGCCGCTACAAATCCACGCGGATCGGTTTCACTGCCGCGCTGCGCGTCTATACGCGCTTGCAACTGTGCAATAGAAACCTGCGCCAGGCGCTCCGCTATTTCTTCGTGCTTACGCGCTATAATTTTCTTCAAAATAGTTGGGGTCGCGCTCATGAATCCGCCTTTACATATTGCTGGCTGAAATGAGCCAGCGCTTCCATCTTACTCAACGCACTACCATTCAGCATAAGCTCCATTGCCTTGGCAACGCCCACCTTGTGTGACTCTGCCTCTCCAGCCAACCAGATGGCTGCACCGGCATTCAAGGCGATAATCGACCGCGCCTTTTCAGCGATAGCCGCCGTATCTCCGGAAAATGCTGCGCGTATCAGATTCAGCGAGTCCATGGCTGTTTCCACTTCCAGCCCGATCAGACTTTGGCTGTTTATACCCAGTTTTTCCGGTGTAATACTGTACTCAGTGATAAATCCATCCTTCAGCTCAGCTACATGTGTGGCTGTCGCCAGGCTGATCTCGTCCAGACCATCATCAGCATGCACCACCATCACTCGTTCAGCACCTAGCTGCTGCATCACTTCGGCCATTGGACGACACAGCGGTTTACTGAATACACCAATAACCAGCCGTTTCACTCCAGCAGGATTGGTCATAGGTCCCAGAATATTGAATATTGTGCGGATACCCAAGGCCTTGCGCACCCCTATGGCATGGCGCATCGCACCATGATGAGCAGGTGCAAACATAAAACCAACACCAACCTGATCGATACATGATGCAACCTGAACAGCATCCAGATTCAGATTAATGCCCGCAGCTTCCAGCACATCGGCACTACCGCTACTGGAGGAAACAGCACGATTACCATGCTTGGCAACACAGACGCCAGCCGCGGAAGCCACAAAGGCAGAAGCTGAAGAGATATTAAACAGATTGGCGCCATCCCCTCCCGTACCCACGATATCTACCAGATTCTGTGACTCAGGCTTAACCGGTGTTGCCAATTCCCGCATTACCTGAGCAGCACCGGCAATCTCATCGATCGATTCACTCTTCATGCGCAGGGCCACCAAAAAAGCCCCCATCTGCGCTTCATTGCACTGACCGGTCATGATCTGGCGCATGACATCCACCATCTGTGCACGACTGAGATCCAGATGTTCAACCACCCAGCTCAGTGCTTCTTGTATATGCATTCTTTATCTTCTCCTATCAGGAAACAGCAGCAACAGGCTGCTGCAGAAAATTAGCCAGTAACGCATGCCCCTGCTGCGTCAAAATAGCTTCAGGGTGAAACTGCACACCTTCAACAGCCAGATACTTATGCCTGACTGCCATAATTTCATCCATACGCCCGTCCTCATGCTGCGTCCAGGCTGTCACTTCCAGACATGCTGGCAAG
>NZ_JRLB01000100.1 GCF_000764495.1 Nitrincola sp. A-D6 | reverse complement strand
CGCGCAGAGATAATTCGGATGGTCTCACCGTCTCTAACGCAGTGGCACACCACCAGCAAACGAGAATGGATGCTCGTTCCGAGGAGTATGAATCGGTCCTCGTCGGTAGAATGATCAGGATCCGCTATTAGGCGCCCGAACTTGTCTGTAAAGGCAGTTTTGGCCTCGTTGAACGAGACGTCATGCTTCTTTCGATTAGAGGCATCCTTGCGAGGATCCCAGTCAAAGGTGAGATGACTCATGAATTACATTGTAGTTACAGCGTAGGTATTGTCAAGGTGCCGAGTCAGATACTGTTAACGCCCCGCACAAGGGCGGCCAAATAAGCGCAGCGTTTTGGCTGTCCCAGCGACCAACGGGAGCGATTGCTGCGGATTGTTATGTTTTTTTACCCATGCTAAAGTGTGTACATAAGATCTATTTATACACACACCCAGGTGATTTATGAGAACCAACATAGTTATAGACGACAACTTGATGGATGCAGCCCTCAAGGCCTCCGGGTACAAAACCAAAAAAGAAGCGGTAGAACAAGGTCTTAAACTTCTTGTTTTACGAAGCCAGCAACAGGAAATTCGCAAGCTGCGCGGCCGAGTGAAATGGGAAGGTGACCTGGATGAGATGCGAGGCGGCAAGTGATCCTGGTCGATACCAGTGTTTGGATCGACTACCTTAACGGAGTCCAGAACCAGCATACGGATGCTTTGGATGCGGGAATTGTCACGGGCACTGTTGCCATGGGTGATTTGATTTTCTTGGAGATTCTTCAAGGTATCCGAAACGACAGCGAATATCGCTTGACCAAGCAGACACTGATGACCTTGGGCAGGCTTGAATTGTTTGGCGAAGGTATGCCTGAAAAATGTGCTGAAAATTATCGCGCACTCCGTAAAAAAGGGATCACCATCCGCAAAACCACTGATGTCATTATTGCGACTTTCTGCATCGAACGACGAATGCCGCTGCTATTTATTGATCGAGACTTCATTCCGTTCGTTGATCATCTAGGTTTGATCTCGGCGCTGCCGGAAACATAACGCTGAATGTTAAGCGGCGCCTGCGCAGCGCAGCGTAGTAGGCGTCCGGCGGACGGTCGCCAGGCCGGTAGTGAACTTGAACGATTGGTTATACTATAAGGCTACCACCCCCACCAGCCCCAAACCTTGGCTATACCGCGCCAGATACCCCGAGAATAGATGGAAACAGTTGCGGGAGCAGCAAGGCCAACACAGCAAAAACGATGATACAGGTGACGAGATAACTACTACTGAGAAAGCCATCCCAATAGATGGCCAACTCTATGTTTAACCAGAGCCAAACGAACGCTGCAGTTGGTACGGAGAAAAACAGCGATGCAAAGACGCTGATCAACCTTGATTCAATAGGCCCAGCTTGGCCGCGATTCCTTGGCATATTCTGTGACTACTCCTTGTGTATAACGTCCGGTTCGGGTTTCTGTGTGGAGCCGCTTGTTAAATACTCTCTTCGGTTCTGAGCGTCAATACCTCGTAACCATCTGAGGTAACCGCCACTGTATGCTCCCACTGAGCAGATAACTTCTTATCACTGGTGACAACAGTCCACCCATCTTTCTTCAACTTAACCTTGGCCTTACCCTGATTAATCATGGGCTCTATGGTAAACACCATCCCTTCTTGTAGAGCTAAACCTTTACCAGCCTGGCCATAATGCAGAACCTGTGGCTCCTCATGCATTTCTCGCCCAATTCCATGCCCACAATATTCGCGAACAACAGAATAGCCATGTTTCTGGGCGTGGCTCTGGATGGCATGACCAACATCACCAAGGGTCGCGCCAGGCTTTACACTCCTTATCCCTTCCCACATTGCCTCATAGGTTTTATCGACCAAACGCCTGGCGACCGGAGTCACGTTACCAATCATGTACATTTTGCTAGAGTCAGCGATAAATCCGCCCTGCTCCAACGTGATATCAACGTTGATAATATCACCGGATTTCAGCGTCTGAGTGGTTGAAGGAACGCCATGGCATACAACGTGATTTACAGAGCTATTCAGAACATACTGATACCCATACTGACCTTTACTCGCTGGACGAGCGCGCAGCTGATCAGTAATGTACCTCTCCGCCAGATCGTTGATATCCATCGTTGAGATACCACTCTCGATAAAGCCATCAAGGTAATCAAAAACCCTTGCCAGAAGCCGACCGGACTCCCGCATTACACTCAATTCTTCAGCACTTTTCAGCTTTACGCTAGCCACCGACAACCTTCCTTATGTCTACTTCGGCCAGTTTCATTTGCTCACGCATGATGTCAGAAAAAGACATACTGGGATTCGCCTCGGCGAGCATGCCAATCTTTATCCAATACTCAGCCTGAGCATTGATAGAGCGAACCATAACTGAGCTCGCTTTACGGATCTCCCCATGTAGCTCGTCGTCAATCTTAACAATTCCCATAGCAAACTCTCGATATACGATATGTATACGAATCATATATCGCCAGTGGCAGCCTTGCAATATGGTTAAAGGAGAAATTTAACGCTCAAAGCAGCTGCGAGCTACGCGTCGGCTGCCTTTGGTTGTTAGGTATTTTACTTTATAAAAGTTACTTCAACTCTTTCCGATACAAGCATGTAGGGAACCCATATAACAACCATAAACACTGAACGCATAAGCTCCTTAGTTGTATCAGGATCAAATACTGGCTCGTTCGGTAGGACCAACTTTAATGCAAAAGCATCTGCAACAATAAATATCAGGCTAAAAATAACTATACCAATATACCATTTAGGGAAATCTTTGCTCTTAGTGAAAAATTTGTATGCTATATATAGACAGACTACGATCAAACCAAAATTAATCAGTATTTCTCCTATAATAATTGGTGCCCATAGTGGGCTATATACTTCACTTCCTTGTCTTGTCAGAGCTTCCCATACACCTGTCGAAAATATCTCTGTATATGTAGTCATGAAAAATATGACGATCCGTATTGGAGTAAAAACTATTCCAATGGCCACTAATATCAACCTGAACTGGTCTAATGGATCCGGACACTTTAATTAGCGACAATATGAGTCAGCTATTGAGGTGTCATTATGAGTCAGAAACGAACCTACAAACAATACTCGGCAGAGTTCAAAG
>NZ_JRLB01000010.1 GCF_000764495.1 Nitrincola sp. A-D6 | reverse complement strand
GATAAGGTGGGCGTATGTATCTGGCAGGTGTTCAGCATGATCAGACGTATACCTGTTTTCTCCCTGCGTCGTTCTATTCCCCTGTTTATTCTGGGTTTTGCCCTACTGTTGATGCTGGGCTCGCATCTGGTGCTTAAGCCTTTCGTAACCCAGCTTTTTTATCAGACAGCTGAAGCGAATTTGATGCATACGCTGAACCGTCTTCAGGGCAGTGTTGAGTATCTGCTGGACCGTGACGATCTGGAAGGTGTTCAGCGTGAAATTGCTTCCACGGCCGCACATGCGGAAGTGAAGCATATATTGGTTATGGATGCATCCATGCATATATTAGCGGCGGCAAATCTGAATGATATCGGTCGGCACCTTGATCAGCTACCGTTACATTTGGATCGTCGCTTACCTTTCCAGGTGATGGAAATGCAGCGTCCGGAAATACAGCTGGTTAGGCGTCTTGAGCATAGCTTATACGGGCTTATTCCTGTGCAATTGCTTTTTCGTGATGAGGCAGGAGGGGAGGAGACTGAAACCGGGTTGATACTGTTGGAGCTTGATTTGGATCAGTCAGCACAACAGGGATGGTACCGACTGGAAGGCGTGTTTATCTGGGTTTCTCTGGCTATAAGTACGTTGGCTGTATTGCTGTGGATCTGGTCCGAATGGTTTATCGGTCGGCGCTTGACGTTGATTACCGACGCTGTAGATAAAATTCGTGAAGGTGAGCTGGATACACAAGTCGCTCTGAAGGGTCAGGATGAGCTGGGTGTGATTGCTGCTGCGCTCAACCACATGCTGGATTCATTACGCAGCAGTCGTGATGAGCTGATGCGAACGCATGCGCAGATGGACAGTATTCTGAGACATATTCCCTCGATGGTGTATATCAAAAACCTTCAGGGTATTTATACGCTGGGGAATAAGCGTTTCTACAGCTACTTTGGTGAAGATGCTCAGGGTAAGCAGGTGTTTGATATTCTGGAAGAGCCCTATGCCGCTGAAATAAAAAGCTATGATGATGAGGTAATTCGTACTGGCAAACCCCTGCAGTTCGAGAGCAGTTTTCCGGTTGATGGGGTCATGCACAGCTGGTTTATGGTGAAATTTCCGCTGTTTGATGATCAGGGCAGCCTGAAGCCGTCTGCTCAGTTGCTACCAACGTCACCGAGCAGGAGCGCAATGAATATATGCTGGGTGTGTCCCGGCGCATATTTGAGCATGCGGCGGAAGGCATCATGATTACCGATGAGAATAATTGTGTGATTGATGTTAATGCTTCTTTTGAACGCATATCCGGCTACTCAAGAGAGTCCGTGCTGGGACAGGATCCGGCTTTTTTAAAGTCAGATCTGCATGATAGCTATTTTTATCAGGCAATGTGGAATCAGTTGCAGACAGAGGGAAGCTGGAAAGGGGAGTTGTGGAATAAGCGTCCGGATGGCACGGCTTATCCGGTCAGGCTATCCATCAGCAGTATTCGTGATCGACGCGACCTGCCTACCGGATATTTTGGTATCTTCCAGGATGTATCTGAAGAATATCAGGCGCGTACCAAACTGCGTAAGCTGGCTTACCGCGACTCACTCACCGGGCTGTTCAACAGATTGGCATTCAAAGAAAAAGTGCATGAGTACCTGGCCAGGGCGCGGCGTTATAGTGACAGTTTTGCATTGCTGTTTGTCGATCTTGACCTGTTTAAAGAGGTTAATGACTCCTTCGGGCATGAAGCCGGTGATGCATTACTCAAACAGGTTTCTGACCGGATTCTTGGGCAGGTCAGAGACACGGATATTGTTAGCCGTCTCGGGGAGATGAATTTACGTTACTGATTTCGCCAGTGGAAAATGATATTGCGCTGGCCAGTATCGCCGAGAATCTTATCGAAACCCTGAGTCGGCCTTTTCAACTGGATGATATTGAGGTCACTATTGGTTGCAGTGTGGGCGTGGTCAGCTATCCCCGTGATGGTGAAAACCTCGATCAGTTGATGCGCCATGCTGATGCAGCCATGTACCATGCCAAGGCGTTGGGGCGAGGTTGCTATGCTTTTTTTGATGCGGAGCTGGATCAACGCAACCATCGGTTAATGCAGATTAAGCATGGGTTGCGCCATGCCCTGAGTCGTAATGAAATCAGTCTGGTTTATCAGCCGGAGATACACCTGGAAACCCGGGATGTCTTTGGCTACGAAGTATTGATGCGCTGGAATAGTGAAGAGCTGGGAGCTGTGTCTCCGGCTGAATTTATTCCGGTGGCCGAAGAATCTGACATTATTGCTGATCTGACCAGCTGGATGATGCTGCAAGCCTGTCGGATCTATTGCCGAAATTAAATGACAAGATGCAAATTGGTGTCAATATCTCGCCCAGACAGTTTGGTGGTGATCGCTGGTTGGCTATGATACGTCAATGTATCGATCAGGAGGGCCTGAAGCCCTCTCAGCTGTGCGTTGAGATTACTGAGGGTGCATTGATCAGGGATATGGAACAGGCCGTGGTGCAGCTTTCTGAGCTGCGCAAGCTGGGTATCAGAGTGGCTATTGATGATTTCGGTACCGGCTACTCCTCCTTGAGCTATCTGAAACGCTTGCCAATCGATTTTTTAAAAATTGATCAGACCTTTGTTGCCGATATTGAAACAGACCAGGATGATCAGGCGATTATCTGTGCAATTATTAATATGGCACAGAGTTTGGGAATCGGTCTGATCGCCGAAGGTGTGGAGACACAAGAGCAGCTGGATTTTCTGAAATCACAGGGTTGCGACATAGCCCAGGGTTACTTTTTTGCACGTCCCATGCCGGTAGATCAAATTAAGTGTTGACATAATTTGCCGAGACGGTAGAATCTGCGCCCATCCTTTGGAGGGATGGCTGAGTGGTCGAAAGCACCGGTCTTGAAAACCGACGAGTCGAGAGGCTCCCAGGGTTCGAATCCCTGTCCCTCCGCCAAAGGATGAAATGCACGGGTTGTTCCCTGATAGCTCAGTTGGTAGAGCAGTAGACTGTTAATCTATTGGTCGCTGGTTCGAGTCCAGCTCGGGGAGCCATAAAACCCAGGCAAATGAGCGGGTCGTTAGCTCAGTTGGTAGAGCAGTTGGCTTTTAACCAATTGGTCACAGGTTCGAATCCTGTACGACCCACCATTTTATTTCCCGAATATTTAACTACTCAAATAGTCTGTTTGAAGCGTCAAAAGCGCTGATATACCGCCTGCTATTGCGATTCTGTATCCCGCTCGTAATGGATTGCCATGATATACCAGCAACTGGTGCCGCCTGGCGTTTCCACCAGTGCTTCGTCATCAACGGCCTTTTTCAGTAGCGCGCGAGCCATGGGAGAGTCGATAGAGATATAGTCCTTGCGCTCGAAAATCTCATCATAGCCAACAATGCGGAACTGGCGATTTTCACCAGCCTCATTTTCGATCTGGACCCAGGCGCCAAAAAAAACCTTACCTTCCTGCTCCGGCGCATAGTCGACAATACGAATGTTTTCCAGTGTTTTCAGAAGGTAGCGAACGCGGCGGTCTATCTCACGCAGACGTTTCTTGTTGTACTGGTAGTCGGCATTTTCAGAACGATCACCAAGACTCGCTGCCCAGGTCACCTTGCGGGTGACTTCAGGACGCTCTTCACGCCATAGCTGATCCAGTTCCTGTTTTAACTTCAGATAGCCAGCGCGGGTGATCAGGTTACTTCTCATCTAGTCTTTCCGGTAAGTAGAAGGTGTCAGGTGGCCAGACAGTTGCGGCCATTATGCTTAGCTTGATACAGTTTTTTGTCGGCATCACGGATCAATGCATCAGGGCTGCTGGTGCCCGCATTCGCACAGCTTATGCCTATACTGATCGTCAGGTAGGTTGAAGGACTGCCCGGGTTGGCGATATGGAGCTGCTCTACGGCCTCTAATGCACGAAAGGCTATCTCCACCCCTTCATCACGTGTTGCGCCTGTGAGCAGCACAGCGAGCTCTTCACCGCCATATCGGTAGATGCGATCTTCCTGGCGAAGTGCATCTTTGATGGCCACGACCACGCGTTGCAGTGCTTTATCACCTTCCGCATGGCCAAGGGTGTCGTTGTAGGGTTTAAAATAATCGATATCACACATTAGCATGACAAAACTGTAGTCCTCAGTGGCCATGCGTTCGAAATGCAGATTCAGGTCAGCATCCAGTGCCCGGCGATTCAATGCACCGGTTAATGGATCGTGCAGGGCTTGATTTTTCCAGCGTAGCTTATCGCGTAGATTCTGGTTGAAAGCCTGGCGTTGTTGTTCATGCAGCCACCAGAAACCTATACCGAGTAAATACAAAACAACAACGCCACCCAGTAGCATGTGCTGGTGAAAGTTGATGCGTTTGGCTACTTCCATGGCAACGGCTGAGCGGGTATCCCATTGGCCCTGCTCTATTTCTGTGGCGCATTGAAGTACCGGTAGTAGTTCAGTCAGGGATTCTTGTGCTGAAGGCGGAGGGCTCAGGTCAATGCGCTCAATAAACCGGTCCAGCCTTTCCAGGCTGGGATCAGTGCAGCTATAGCGTTCTTTGTAAATAGCAATATTGATAAACCCCCAGGCTATGTCCAGGTTAGACAGGGCACGAGCCAGGGAATCGGATTCCGCGTTTGTGTCGGTCAGTTCTGCCAGAGCGTCCTGTAAGTGGTGGCGGCCGCGGCTGGCGAGCTGCTGCCCCATCAGGGTGCCCGTATCACCAAAGTAACGCTGCATTTCAGGGTAAACCCAGCGGGTTTCGTAAGTGATCCAGGCTAGAATAACACTGAAGCTTAACAAGCTGAGCCAGAGCCAGCCAGAGCGCTTTCCAATCACTCCATGACCTCAATCGTTTTCACCATCCATATCCAGTCATTAAAATTACGCAGGTTATCCAGATTGCGGTTGCCGAGGTTTTTTTCTACCAGCTTAACCGGGCCGTGATCGCGTAAACGCAGGCTGCTCCCATTTTCGTGGGTGACGAGTAACCAATTGCCAGAATTCCAGTGGCTAATTTGTGCTTCGTAGTCATCACTGGCAATAAAGTTAATCGCACTGGCCTGGCCGTAATCCGCCGCAAAATGCTCAATGAAGGTGATCAGATCGATTCCGCGGACCAGGACGTTGGTACGCTGAAAAGGATCATAAATTTCCAGCTCGCTGCCAGCCATCTCTCGCAGCTCGGTTACGCTGATATGTAATTCACCGGACGGCGTTTGTAGGGAAACTATGGACTCGTCAGCAGTCAGGCTTGAACACCAGAGAGTCAGCAGCAAAAGAAGAGTTAGGTACTTACTGGCATGCATTGAAAACGGCCCCGTGTTATATGGATTTTTAATTATTGTGAGTTGCCAAATTAGCACATGAATTATGGGTGAATAAAAAATATACAGATTAAGATTCTAGCAGATAGTTGTTTGTTTAAGCAGACCCTGTTGTTGTAAATATAACCTCTGATAAAGAGGCTAAAGTATTGTACGTTTATGCCGATAACGGATGCATTGCAATGGAGACGGGTATGCAGAACGATCGGATAATGAATGAGGTTTTTGTTAACCGAGTAGAGGGCTATACGGCGAATCTGCCGCAGGCTGTACGTTCACCTAATAGTGCGCAGTTTGGCATGCTGTTGAGTCTTATTGCCTCCAGTGATGAGCGCCGCTCTGCTGACGTCAGGGCAACAACGGGGGGGAAGGTGGTTTTCAGTTACCTGGTAAGCCTGTCTACCCCGAGCCGGATAGTTTGTTTAGCCGGGACCTTGTGGGTCGTTTGAATCATGCCGTTACTACGCAGGAGACCGGTGAATTTGCCTATCTGGTCAGCCATCTCAATGTTAAAACCTTGATGCCATTAAATAGCCCGGTAAAAAATGATCGCTTTGCACAGGTTTCTCTGGCTTCGTTAGGCGGTCATATGCTGGAGCAGATCAGTGCAGCCAAACAGGGCTTTCAGGCTGTAGCCTGAAGTAAAAATTCAATCTGTTACCCACTGCATTTTAACTTCTTCGCCCGCCTCAACCCGCCACCACTCATCCGGATCATCACCTTCCTGCCAGCCTGAAGCGATACAGCGCACCTGTGCTTTAAGTACAGTGGATGCTTCCCGAGCGCAGTCCAGGTCTACTTTCCAGGGCGTGGTACTGGACTGGAACCAGACACTTATCCAGGCTTTACCCAACGCCTTTTCATGGAGGGCAATGTCAAAATTATGGCTTGATAACTGGCTTTAAACTGATGCAGCATGCCTTTACTGCCGGTGGCTTTTACGCTGTCAAAGCGCGTGGATAACCATTGGACTACAGAATCCAGGCTGGTGTTTTTTATATAAATTTCAATGTCAGGATGGTTTGTCATCATCAGAGTCCAGAAAACGCAAAATTCGTAATACACTCAGGCTAAGATAGCCGATGGCCGCAACAATAATACCGCCGCCGAGTAATACTAACCCAAATAATGCCAATAGTTCAGCGCCTAATGAGTCAGGTAGCAGAAACTGTGCTGTACCTATGGCCAGTAAACCCAGCATAAAAATACCAAACCCGCTCAGTAGCAGCATGAAATTTTCACGTGGCTGGTCGGCACGCTTGCGCAGATAATGATGCAAGTGGCGGATGTAAGGTTTGAGCGGAGTCATCGTTTTTTATAAAGGCTCAGGCGTATATCCGCTTGAATCTCCAGGTGCTCGGTTTGCAATAGAGCGTTACGGCGCTCAAGGCTCAGGCGTTGCCCATGGGGTGTCATCATCAGCAGATCGGATAATTCCGCAGTATCGCTGATATGAAAGCGAAAACGCAAGGCTTCTTCGCCCATTGGCTCAAACAGTTCCTGTAACTGGATATCCGGGTTCAGGTCAGAGTCACGTACGTCTGTATAAATCAGCTCACGCAACTCGCGCAGGTGATCTGGCCCTGGCCAGACGACCAGAAACAGCCCATCTTTGCGCAACACCTGTGCTGTGGGTTCGGGTAGCAGTCGTGCAAAAATCAAGGTGGCTATATCCACTGACTGCGCTTGCAAGGGGATATCGGCAGCGGTGGCAACCAACCAGGTAATGGACTTGTTACGCTTGCACGCTTGGCGAATAGCCGCTTTGGAAATATCCAGGCCAACAATGCTACTGAGGCGTTCAGCTTCTGTGAAAGCTTTGCAGAGTTGATCGGTGTAATAGCCTTCGCCACAGCCTAGATCCAGAATGACCGGGTGATCAGTCCTTTGGCTTAGTTGTAAAATCTGCGCATTGATTGCGCTGGCAATGGGGTGAAACCTGTGTCGATCCAGAAAGCCTTTTCGGGCCTGCACCATGGCTTCGTTGTCACCCGGAGCTTTGGAACGTTTTCGCTGAGGTAACAACAGGTTCCAGTAACCTTGGCGTGCACGGTCAAAGCTGTGCCCATTAATGCAGGAGACTACTCGGATAGGTGTGTTGTCAGCACTGGCCGGCTGCAGGGGATGACTGCACACCGGGCAGCGTAATACGGATATCATGTGCTTAATAACCGCATCAATATGTTTTCATAGATGGCTGACAGGGTATCCAGATCATCGATGCTGACGCGCTCATCAATTTGATGAATAGTGGCATTGACCGGACCCAGTTCCACGACTTGTGCGCCTGTTGGTGCAATGAAGCGTCCGTCAGACGTACCCCCCGCCGTGGATAACTCTGTTTCCAGTCCGGTGATCTGATGAATAGCCGCTCGGCTGGCATCGACCAAGCTGCCCGCGGGTGTCAGGAAGGGGTGACCCGACAGGGTCCAGTCGATCTGCCAGTCCAGTTGGTGTTTATCCAGTAGAGTTTCAATGCGTTGCTGGATGGCGTCGGCGGTAATTTCTGTGGAAAAGCGCAGATTAAAGGCGACTTCCAATTCACCGGGCACTACATTCGTGGCACCTGTGCCTGCATGAATGTTGGAGATCTGAAAGCTGGTGGGTGGGAAAAACGCATTGCCTTCATCCCAGACTAACTGTGACAGCTCTGCCAGTGCTGGCGAAGCCAGATGTACGGGATTACGTACAAGATGAGGGTAGGCTACATGGCCCTGTACACCCTTGACGGTTAAGGTGCCGCTGATAGAACCTCGGCGTCCATTCTTGATTACATCGCCAACCTGTTGCGTACTTGAGGGCTCGCCGACCACACACCAGGTGATTTTTTCCTGACGTGCTTCAAGGGTATCAATGACCCGAGTGGTACCATTGATGAAAGGGCCTTCTTCATCACTGGTGATCAGCAAGGCGATCGAACCCTGATGATCAGGGTGGGTCGCTATGAAACGCTCCAGCGCCGTTATGAACGCGGCAATGCCGCCTTTCATATCAGCAGCCCCACGACCCCAGAGATAACCGTTAGATTCGGTTGGCTCGAAAGGAGGGAAGCGCCACCGCTCTGCTGGTCCGGAAGGCACTACATCGGTATGTCCGGCAAAGCAAAACAGCGGTTCTTGTGTGCCACGGCGTGCCCAGAGATTGGTAACCTCGGCGAAGGGCATGGATTCAATGTGAAATCCAAGTGCTTCAAGGCGGCTGATCAGATAAGCCTGACAGCCAGCATCATCCGGGGTGACTGATGGCCGGCTGATCAGCTCTTTAGCCAGTTGTAGCGTGGCAGATCCGTGGGTCATGGTGTTAGCCTGTTATCAGTTGTGCTTGTGTAATTCAGCATTCAGCTCAATGGCTGATTGATTGGTTTTTACTTCAATCTGTCCAGTCTGCGAATTGCGGCGGAACAGCAGGTCGGGCTTTCCAGCCAGTTCAGCCGCTTTGACGACAGCAACCACCTGGTTTTTGTCATCCAGCAGAGAAACCTTGGAACTCCCGGTAACATAAAGACCGGCTTCGACTGTGCACCGGTCGCCTAGTGGCAGACCCAGGCCGGCATTGGCGCCAATCAAGCAGTTTTCACCTACAGAAATGACTACATTATTACCGCCAGACAGGGTTCCCATGGTTGAGCAACCGCCGCCCAAGTCAGAGCCGTTACCGACAACCACACCTGCCGAAATCCGGCCTTCAATCATGCTGACGCCCAGCGTACCCGCATTGAAATTGATAAAGCCTTCATGCATCACTGTAGTGCCTTCACCGACGTAGGCACCAAGACGGATGCGAGCTGCATCACCGATGCGTATGCCGTCTGGTACGGCGTAATTGGCCATTTTCGGGAATTTGTCGACGCTGTAAACTTCCAGAATACGACCCTGAGCACGAGCAGACAGTTGACGTTTCGCCAGTTCATTCAGGGCAATAGCTCCTTCTGACGTCCAGGCTACGTTAGGTAACAGACCGAACATGCCGGTCAGATCGAGGCTATGAGGTTTAGCCAGTCGCTGCGATAGCAGGCTGAGTTTCAGGTAGACTTCGGCGGTGGTTTCCGGTTTGCTATCAGTTTCCAGAATACATAACACCAGAGGCTGGTGCGTACCTTCCAGGATTTCGGTCAGCTCCGCCTGATCTTCAGCATCAATAGACAGAAACGCTACTTCCAGTGCCTTGAGCTGAGCTTCACTGATCTCAATGGTCTGGTTTCCACCCTGGTAGCCGACCGTCTCGGCAATGCCTGAATCAGTGTGTCTGGAGCATCTACCCGGGGTGCGTAATAGTAGACTTCTAACCATTGTCCAGCGGCCGACTTAGTGCCGACGCCTAAACCAAATGCAAAATTACTCATGAGATACTCCGTTGATTAATGCGCTATATTCAGTTTCTTTAAAGCCGACATGACAAATAGTATCACCCTCCAGCAGGGGGCGTTTAATCAAGGTCGGGTATTCCAGTAACAGGCTCTGTAGTCCTTGGGTATCTAATCCATCACGGCGCTCTTCAGGTAGACTGCGCCAGGTGGTTCCGCGTTTGTTCAGCAGTTTTTCCATACCCACGCCGTCTGTCCAACGGCTGATTTGTTCAGTTGTTAATCCATCTTTTCTGAAATCGTGAAAGTGGTAGTCAAGCTGATGTGCTTCAAGCCACTTGCGCGCTTTGCGCACGGTATCACAGTTACTAATACCATAGAGTGTCAACATATTTTGCTCCCGATTTACAGTGACTCAACATAACGACGAATACGGCTCGCGGCTTCAACACACTCGTCCACTGTTGCGACCAGGGCCATGCGTACATACCGGCACCGGGTAATTTTCCGTCTACTTCTCGGGATAGGTAGCGTCCAGGTAATACAGTCAGATTCTGGGATTGCAGGAGTCCACGGGTAAAACGTTCATCATCAATAGGTGTCGGGGTCCAGAGGTAGAAGCTGGCCGGTGGAATGACGACATCCAGCACCGGTGCCAAAATATCCGTAACGGCGGTAAATTTTTCCCGGTAGAGATTACGGTTATCGATCACATGGGCTTCATCCTGCCAGGCCGCTGTCGAAGCGATCTGGTGCTGAACCGGCATGGAGCATCCATGGTAGGTGCGATACTTGAGAAAGGGCCCGATCAGAGCGGCATCACCGGCAATAAAACCTGAACGCATACCTGGCAGGTTGGAGCGTTTGGATAGACTGTGGAAGACCACGCAATTACGAAAATCATCACGTCCGATTTCAGCACAGACTTCAAGCAGGCCGGTTGGTGGATGGCTTTCATCCAGATAGATTTCAGAATAGCACTCATCACTGGCCAGAACAAAATCATACTGATCGGCAAGAGTGATCAGCTTTTTCAGCGTGGCGGCATCGTGTACCGCTCCTGTCGGGTTGCCGGGTGAACAGATAAATAATAACTGGCAATTTTCCCAGACGGCAGCCGGCACGGCATCATAATCGGGAATAAAGCCGTTTTCCCGGGTGCAGTTGAGATACCAGGGCTTGGCACCTGCAAGATAGGCGGCCCCTTCATAAATCTGATAAAACGGGTTAGGAGAGACAACCAGAGCATCCGCACCGGGATTGATCAATGCCTGAGTGAACGCAAAGATGGCTTCACGTGTGCCGTTTACCGGAAGGATATGTTGTTCAGGATCCAACGTGCCCGCTTTCAGGCTGAAGCGTTGCGTGGCCCAATCAGAAATAGCTTGTCGCAGGCTGAGTAATCCTTTGGTGGTCGGATAACTGGATAAGCCAGCCAGGTTGTTACGTACGGCATCCATCACCAGTGCAGGTGCAGGATGTTTGGGCTCACCTATCCCCAATGAAATAGGCTCAAGGCTGGGTTCGGGTTGGATGTCGCGAGTTAACCCAGCGAGCTTTTCAAATGGGTAAGGATGCAGCTTGTCAAGGTTGCTGTTCATCAGAGTGTCCTGTGTTAACCCCGTAAAAGATCAGGGTTTGAGTCTGCCAGATAGGCGCAGCAGTATACCGAAAGCGCTTATATCATCCAAATAACCTGGGCTCAGTCGTGTGCTGCTAGCACAGCTGGGTCTAGCAGTTTTTCAAGTTCATCGCGGCTGAGCTCGGTCATTTCAGCCGCTACATCAATGACGGGCTGGCCCGTTGTGTAAGCTGCTTTAGCAATTTCGGCTGCTTTTTCATAGCCTATGACCGGGTTCAATGCTGTCACCAGTATCGGGTTGCGTATCAAGGCGTCCTGAATATGACGTTCGTTGACACTGAAACCGGCAATGGCTTTGTCTGCTAATGCCATCGCGGCGTTGGCAAGCAACTCCTGGCTTTGCAGCAGGTTGTAGGCTATCAGGGGCAACATGGTATTGAGTTGGAAATTGCCTCGCTGAGCACAGAAGGTGATACTGGCATCATTGCCGTTGATCTGTGCCACTGCCATGATGACGCTTCGGGAATAACTGGATTAACCTTGCCTGGCATGATCGATGAACCCGGCTGTAAGGCCGGTAAGGCAATCTCACCGAGACCGGAAAAAGGACCGGAATTCATCCAGCGCAGATCTTCAGCTATTTTTAACAAAGCCGTGGCTGCAGCCTTGAGCTGGCCTGAAAGAGCCAGCGCTGTATCCTGGCAGGCCTGTGCGGCAAAATGACTGTCTGGCGGTGTGAGACGGTAGGTTGTGCGGTTGCTCAAGTGGGTACAGAAACGTCTGGAAAAACCGCGAGGGGCATTCAACCCACTGCCGATAGCCGTTCCTCCCTGAGGAAGCTTCATCAGGTCAGCGCGCAGAGTTCCCAGGCGTTGCTCTGCCTGACCTATCTGACTACCCCAGGCACGTACCTCATCCTCCATACGCATAGGTACAGCATCCATCAGGTGGGTGCGTCCGGTTTTAATAATTTCAGAGACTTCTACCGCTTTACGGCTGCAGCGAGTTCGCAGGTGCTCCATAGCGGGTATCAGGACCTGATCCAATTGCATCAGGGCACTCAAATGAATAGCTGTAGGGATGACATCATTAGAGCTTTGACTCAGGTTGATGTGATCATTCGGATGTAGTGTCAGACCGGCATCCTGTTGTACTAGTGATGCCAGAACTTCATTCATGTTCATGTTGGTGCTGGTGCCAGAACCTGTCTGAAACACATCGACTGGGAAGTGTTTGTGGTATGGGCCTTTTTGTACTTTCTCACAGGCCTTGATGATGGCCTGGGCCTCTTCTTTGGACAAGACACCCAGTTCCGCATTGGTTTGCGCTGCAGCGGCTTTGATTTGTGCCAGTGCCGCGATAAACGCCACAGGCATTCTCAGTGGCTGAAAGTGAAGTTCTCAACGGCTCTTTGTGTTTGAGCGCCGTAAAGTGCGTCTTTGGGGACTTGAACTTCGCCCATACTGTCTTTTTCAGTTCGGTAGGCTTTCATGCTTGGCGTTCCTGTGAAGAGTAAATCTGTGTTGTGTCTGGCTGATTTTGACTTGCCGGATCACCTTTGCCCTCAAGTATACTAAGCATAGCTGGAACCACCAGTAAAATCAGCACACTGCCATAGGCAAGACCAAATACGATCGAAGTTGCCATGGGAATCAAAAACTGTGCCTGCACCGAAGTTTCAAATAAAATTGGCGTCAATCCGGCAATGGTTGTCAGGGTGGTCAGCAATACGGCCCGAAGACGTTGGCAGGCGGCCTCTTCAATAGCCTGATACGCGGCAACGCCCTGTTCACGCAGTTTTTTGTAAAAGCTGACAAGTACGATGCTGTCATTGATCACTATCCCGGATAGACCGAAAAGACCAAAAAGCGATAGAACTGTCAGACTTTGCCCGGTCAGATAATGCCCGATAATCGCCCCGGTCAGGCCCAACGGAATAGTTAGCATAACAATCACCGGCCAGCGGTAAGAGGCAAATACCCAGGCCAGAATGATATAAATCAACGCCAGACCCAGCATGAGACCTGTGCGCATGTCGGACAGTGTTTCCTGCTGGTCACGACTTTTACCTTCAAAGCTGGCTTCCACACCGTGGTGCATGAGAATATCCGGCAGTATGCGAGTGTTCAGGTCGGCGAGTATTTCATTGGCATTGGCGCGCTGTTCATCCAGATCAGCTGATACATTCAAAGCCAACTGGCCATTAATACGCTGTATGGAATCCAATCCCTGGCGCGCTGTCAGGTCCACCAGATTACCCAGCAGGCTGGTCGACCCGTCTGGCAGAATAATGGGCAGTTGTTCGATTGCCGCCAGTTGATTACGACTGGCATCTGGTAGTGATACCCTGACTTCGATTTCATCCTGACCCTCATAGAATGACTGGACTTTCAGGCCATCAAAAGCGGCTCGTAACTGGCGTCCGATGGATTCCAGCTGCAGCCCGGCGGCATAGCCTTGAATATTGAGTGAATAGATTAACTGTGATGTACCATACGGCAGGTCGTCATCAATATTAGTCAGGCCAGGATAGGCACGCAGGGCATCCTGAATGGCCAATGAGGCTTGTTTAAGTCGATCAGTATCTGCCCCAATAAGCTTGATTTCTATCGGTTTGCCCGGAGGGCCGCCCTGGCTGATGTTGATGCTGAATTTTTCAATTCCAGCGGGTAACTGGATTGATTCGCGCCATTGCTGAATAAATGCTTGATTGCCGATGTCGCGGTTGTCAGCCGAGGTTAACTCAACATGTAGAGAGGCGTATTCATCTCCGAGAAAATTTCCGCGACCAGTGCGTGGAAAGTAGGCGATACCTTGTTGCTGCAAGCTGAGTTTCAGTACTTTTTCATCCAGATCGCTATCGGTCTGTCGCAGCGTGGTATCCAAATGCTGTAAAAAAGCATCAATACGTGTGGTGTCTGTGCCTGCGGCGAACTGTACATTGGCAGTGAGAATATCCTGTTCAACACTGGGAAAAAAATTAAATTTTAACTGCCCTCCCGCCAGTAAACCGGCACTGAGAATCAACAAACCAACACTACTGGCCAGCACTACCCAAGGATAGCGTACAGCAAACCTGACACGCTTACGGAATGCATGATTTTTGAACTGATCAAAGGCCTTGTCGAGCCGGATACGCAAGGCTGAGGGCTTTAGGTCTGCAGCACGGTGCAGGCTGTGATGCAGGTGTCCTGGCAGAATGAAAAAACACTCAATCAATGATGCAATAATGACGCAGATGACCACCAGCGGAATATCGATGAGGATATTGCCAATGATACCGCCAACCATAAGCAGGGGTAGAAAGGCGGCGATAGTGGTTAAGGATGACGCAATGACTGGTGCCTGCATGCGGTGTGCGCCACCTATCGCCGCCTGAAGCCCAGGCTCACCCTGCTGCAGGTGTGTCAAGGTATCCTCACCCACTACGATGGCATCATCTACAATAATGCCCAAGGCCATAATCAGGGCAAATAACGACATCATATTGATTGAGCCACCAATTCCGTAGAGGATACCCAGGGTGGCCAGGAATGACACAGGAATACCGACCATCACCCAAAAAGCGACACGGGCATTCAGAAACAGAAATAAAATCATCACCAGCAGCAGTAAACCGGTTAAACCATTTTTAATTAATAAACCTATGCGATCACTGATCAATTGCCAGCGTTCATTGAAGACTACTAACTCAACGCCGTCCGGGAGGTTGAGTCGAGCGTTTTCCAGCCAGTTGTTTAGTATGCGTGCAGCTCGCAAGCTATCTTCGGACTCGGTGCGCTTCAGACTGAAACGAATCGCCGGTTGACCTTCATAGCTGAGTAGTACCTGGCCATCGCGAATACGACGTTCAACCTGGGCAATATCATCAATACGAATCAGTTGCCCTGGTGGAGTGTTGTTAAGCGGTAACTGACGAAAGCCTTCTGTATTGCGTTGTTGACTCAGGCTGCGCAGCTGTCTTGCGCCCTCATCGCGAGCCGCTGTACCCGCGGGCAAATCGATGCTGCTAAGACGTATATCAGCGGCCAGTTCAGTTAAAGTCATGCCCAGTTTATGCAGCTCAGCCGGTTGCACCAGTATGGCAATTTCTTCTTCTGCCAGTCCGGTGAAATCAATCTTGCGCACCCCCAGATCAAGCAGCTCCTGTTCAAACTGGCGAGTCAGCATGCGCAACTCATCCAGGCTGGCTTGTGAGCTGGTCAGAATAACATCGGCAATTTCTTCATAGCGCAGCGTTTTTTGTACCAGGGGCTCTTCTATGTCATTGGGCAGTCGGCTGCGTACACTGTCCAGTCGTTGTTTAACTTCGCTGAGGGCGTAATCCACATCGCTGCCATCATCCAGTTCTATGCGTATAGAGGCCGAGCCTAAGCGGGCGGTAGCGAAGATCTGGCGGATATTACCAACACTGCGCAATTCATCTTCTATAGGGACCAGTATAGAGGTAGCTATATCCTCTGCGCTGGCGCCGCTCCAGATGACCTGTACGGTGACAACGTCAAGAGAAAAGCTGGGAAAAAACTGCGTATTGAGCTTGTTGAGACCATAAATACCTGACAGTATCATCAGTGCCATAAGTAGGTTGGCCGCCACTCGGTGGCCCGCAAATACCCGGATTAACTGTTTTAGCGGACCTTCATAAATACTCATGGTGTGCTGTTTCCGCTATCGGTAATACGCCTGATGGGAAGACCGCTGATGGCATTGGGTAGCTGGGTTGTCAGTACCCAGTCACCCGGTTGCAGGACCTCGCTATGTATCAGAATCTCGCTGCCTTGCTCTGCGCCCGGGCGCGACCCTAGCCGGACTACATTGATGGCCTCAAGTTGGTCATTAACCAGGCGATAGATGCGATCATTGCCATACAAGGCTTGAGGTGGCAGAGCCACTACCTGACTTACCGGCGGCAGTTGCAGTGTCAGTGTAATCTGGCGACCAGGTTCTGGAAGCCAGGGGCATCCTGAAAACGAAAATACGCTTCAATGCCGGTGCGGCTATTGTGGCTATCGGCAGCGAGTCGGTCCAGATGCAGTGTAAAGGCTTGTCCGTCTATGTAGGCATGTGCCAAAACCTTCTGTTCCGGGTTTGCCAGTTGTTGCCGAAAACGTGCCAGGCTCGAGGATGGCAGCAAGGCTTTCACTTCCAGGTTGCTCAGATCGTAAAGACTGAGTATCGGATCTCCGGGGCGCAAACGCTCACCGACACTGGCCAGGCGCTCGGCTACCCGACCTGTGAAAGGGGCGCGAATTTCTGTGCGGATCAGGTCACGTTCGGCCTGATCTTTCAGCGCTTGAGTGCGAACCTGCTCAGCTTCAGCCTGACGCAGACGATTGGGGTGGTCAGCCAGCGCCATGCGCCGGGAGTTTACCGCCAGGGCTTGCTGCTGCTGGGCAATGCGAGCTGTATCAAGCTGCTCCTGGCTGCTGAGGTTGCGCTGACTCAGGTCTTCCAATCGGCGCAGCTTGCGCTGCTGAATCTGCAGTAGCTCTTCATCCAGCGCGAGCGCTTGTCGATCTGCATCATAACGCACCTGCTCAGCGGCTATACGTGCTTGAGCTGCTTCGTAATCAGCTTGTCGCTGACGCAATTGTAGTAACAGGTCATCCTTGTCCAACTGCGCCAATAGGGTGTGTTCGCTGACACCTTGGCCTTCATTGACGTTTAGCTGCAGCAGTTCGGCAGTCACGGCACTGGTCAGTGTTGCCAGGCCATGACTGGTGACCTGGCCAAAAACGTCAGTTTCAGCCTGAGCTGTAATCCATTCAACCTGCTGTGCCTGAACATTCCAGCGTTGCATTTCCGGAGCGGAAAACGGCGTGTCGGCCCGATTAACCTTGAGCCAATAAAAGCCGGCAATGGACAGGAATATAATAACCAGGGGGAGTATCCAGATAAAGCGATGCGTTGCACGATGTGGCTGAGAAGGCGAAGCCATGGCCGTGAAATTCCTTAATATAAGTGATGGCTGATATGGTGACAGGCTGTTGTCGTATCAGCAAGGGCTGCTAAGCAGAAGTTCATTTGGTTTTTACGCCCAGCTTGCTGGATAATAAAGTCTACTGACTATATAGGCGAATAGATCATGAGTGTATTGATAAGCTGGCCAGCGCCCCATCTGTGTCTGACAGAGCTGGAAAGAAAAGCCGCAAGCCGTGCCGTTGAATCGGCATTTGCATCGGCTCTGGAGAACCTCCGGGTTGATATAGGCTTTCAGGATATGGTTGAGCAGTTGTATGTGCCTATGGGAGCCTGGGTTGCTCAGCAGCAGAGTGACAAAAATAAACCGCTGGTGATTGGTATTAATGGTGCACAAGGGGCAGGCAAATCAACGCTGTTTAATCTGCTGGAGGTCACGCTGAGTGAGGGTTTGGGTTTGCGTGTCGTTGGCTTCTCCATTGATGATTTGTATAAAACCCGTGCAAAACGGTCCGAGTTAGCTGAGCAAGTGCATCCACTTTTACAAACCCGGGGTGTACCGGGTACGCATGATGTTGAGCTCGGAATCGAAATTCTTGATTCGCTGCTATATGCGAATGATGACACGGTGACACGTATCCCGGTTTTTGATAAATCCATTGATGATCGTTGTCCGGATTATGTCTGGCAGGAGTGGGTTGGACGTGCCGATATCATAGTTCTTGAAGGTTGGTGTGTGGGGCTACACCACAACCGGATGAGGCCTTGTCTGAACCAGTCAACTCGCTGGAGCGAGATGAAGACGCTGAAGGAATCTGGCGGTGTTATGCCAATGAGCAACTGAAGGGTCCATATAGCGAACTTTTTGCACGCCTGGATCTGCTGATTATGCTACAGGTACCGAGTATGCAGGCGGTGTTTGAGTGGCGATCGTTGCAGGAAAAGAAACTCGCAGACCGGGTGCAGTATATCCATGATCAGCAGCAGTCCACAGATCACCTGCGCATTATGAATGAGCAGCAGATCGTACGTTTTATTCAGCATTATGAGCGTCTGACTCGTGCCATGTTACAGCAGATGCCAGCCGAGGCTGACTTGGTATTGAAGCTGAATCAAAACCATAAAATTGAGCAGATTGTTATTAACCGTCAAAGCTGATGATCAAATTGGAAAGAGTGCCGTAGTAGCAAGGCTGAATACGGCCTTGTTGATGCTTCGGTTAGTTTTATCCGAGATAATACGAGCCATCATGTCCTGATGAGCGATCAGCTTGCCAAACAAACGCTCAAAGCTGAGGTTATGCACTCCCTCCTCACTTATCCCGTTAGTAAGAATAAAAAGTTTACCCTGATCGTTCATACGATTGCTTAAACGCCATACGATGATTTCCACATTCCTGGCACTGTCATAGAGGCGTTGCTGATCAAGGTCGTCAAGCATGAAAAACTCTTCTTTGTAACCATAAGCTCCGTGCAACATACCAGTAAGGCTGATCATCAGGGCAAAGACTCTGTCCCCGTCGAAATCCGGGTCAAACACCAATGGAAAGGCATCGATACCATAGCGATTATAGAGCTCCGGATGGCTGAAAATTCTGGGTGAATCAAAAAGCTGTTTTTCTCTCATGGCCACTGATGTACCGGCCGGGCCCTTGAGGAGTTCACGAGGGTTGCGCCGGTATAGCTTCAGCGTCAGTTCACGTAACAAGCCGGTTATCTCTTCTACATGTGCATCTGCGACCAGGTCAATATCAGATTTGGCAAGATTTTTCAGTCGGAATGGCCGGTCATTCGGCTGATGGCCAGCACAACTTGCCAGGAGTGTCAGTAGCACGGTTAGAATCACAATGTGGAGTCTTCGCAAACCTAATTCCTTACCTGTAATAGCCGATCTTAATGCAAACCCTGAGGCGGATCATATCTGCTCTATGCTGTTTTTCGTTATAGTATGCCAAGTATAACAACTGGAGAAACCCAATGAGTCAAGATACATCAGACCTTAAATCACTGAGACGCGAATATGAGGTCGGGGATCTTAATCAGGATGACCTGAGTGCGGATCCGGTCCAGCAGTTTGGCCGCTGGTTTGAGCAAGCGCTGGCGCAGTATGCGGATGAAGCAACTGCAATGACCCTGGCTACAGCCGATGCAGAGGGTATGCCTTCTGCCCGTATTGTGTTACTAAAACAATATGATAAGCAAGGCTTTACCTGGTTTACAGATTACCGTAGTGAAAAAGGACAGCAGTTGGCAATAAATCCTCAGGCTGAACTCTTGTTCTTCTGGCCGGCATGTCTCGTCAGATCAGAGTGCGTGGACAGGTACAGAAATTGCCTGCAGCAGAGGGGCAAGCCTACTTTAGTCAACGGCCAGCCGGGAGCCGTCTAAGTGCGGCTGTATCCTGTCAAAGTCATCCGGTTGCATCACGTCAAGTGTTAGAGGCGGCTATAGAGGCGCTAAAGCAACAGCATCCTGACGGTAATGTGGCCTGTCCGGAGGCCTGGGGCGGTTATCTGCTTAAACCGCAACGTTTTGAGTTCTGGCAAGGGCGTCCCAGTCGCTTGCATGACCGTTTCAGTTATCAGCTTCAGGATGATGGTAGCTGGATAATGCAGCGTCTGCAGCCCTGAATCAGTCGTTATAAATAAGGTTTCCTAACGCGGTGTTTAACCCGTTCAGGAAACCTTTTCCCGCCATTGTAACTCCCCAATCTGCACATTTAGCCAATCAAAACCTATGCGTTTTGCGACAGCGGCTGCGCCATCCAGGCTTTTGAATTCACGTTCTGTATTAGATCGCTGCAGGTTCAGTGTGATGATTTCCTGATCACGAGTGACAAATTTCAGTGTCCATCCACGTGACATGGAAATAGGTATTGCCTGACAGGACTCAAACACTCCAGCTTTAAAAAGCAGTCTCACTTCTTTCTCTTGCATGATCAAATCCTCTTTAAGACATATCATTTATTCTTAATGATAAGTTTATAATAAAATATGATTTATCGCAAGTAAATTTCGAATAAATTAAGGTTGCAAGATATTGAAATAAAAGGGATATTTTATTTTTCTGCTGGTATTTTTTGTTTTTGCTGTTGGCTTTTTAAGTGTTTGAAATATAAGTAATTAATCGTGTGTTGTTGCGGAGAATTTTTAGTCTTTTTTGCTATAAAAAATCGTATTTGAGTAATCAAAAATAGTATTTTGATTGTTTGTAATTTTCTTGCGATTATTTGTTCTGATGAGTGGGTAGCTGCAGGCTAAAAAGGTGTGCGGAGTGTGAGCGAAGAGGTAAGAAGGCACTACCTCGGGAAGTGCCCTGGCAGGATGGCATATTAGTCAGTTTTCTTGGCTTCCAGGCGCATTTTAAGTGCCATCTCTATAGCATCGAGTTTCTTCTGTGTTGCCTGTACCTGGGTATAGGACTCATCGAGTTCTGGTGAAAACTTGATCATATCCAGAACCTCAACCATGAAAGTTTCTTCATTCATTTTCATGACTTCGTCGGAAGTCCAGCGCTTAAAGCGGTTGGCCATGTTCTTCTCCTTTCGTGTTTGATAACTGTCTTCTTAGAGTTTAGTGGGAAGATGGTCAGGATTACCAGTGGCGCAGCGCAAATTCAACTGCTCACGAAAGGATGCTGTGGCGACCGGAACAAAAGTTGAGCTGGGTCAATATTCCCTGACAAATAAGCGGGTAATCTAGGCGCAGTTAAAAGTGATGAGGTGATGACATGTTTGGAATAGATACTCACAGTATGGAAGTACTGATCCCTAGTATGATCGGTATCATAGGTATTACAGCTGTAATGGTTTGGGCAGGATTTAAACTTCGTGCTCTGATGAACGAAGATAAAAACAAGTAAGGTTGTCGACAGTCGTAAGGTGATCTACTTGATTATCAAATTCTGTGCCCTGAAAAAAAACCTGCTGACTTAGAGTTAGCAGGTTTTTTTATGTCGGGCAGAAAATTGCTCCTGCATTTTCTGCATAGGCGCCGTCCATGGCACTATATGCCGCGGGCGCATGGATGCGCAGGAGCGGCGATGTGCAGGTGTACTAGATTGCCGCCATGGTGCTGTGTTGTTCTTCAAGGCGGGTATAGGCTGATTGCATTTCAGCCAGCTTGGCGCGTTCTTTCTCGACGACTTCCGCGGGTGCCTTACTGACAAAGCCCTGATTGGACAGCTTGCCATCCAGTCGGCTGATCTCCTTGTTGAGTTTTTCCAGCTCTTTACTCAAGCGGCTGAGTTCGGCCTCTTTATCAATGATGCCGGCCATGGGCACCAGTATTTCCATCTGGCCGACCAAGGCTGTCGCTGACATAGGCGCTTCCTGATCGCTATCCAGTAACTCAATCTGATCCAGCTTGGCCAGTTTGGTGAGTAGTGGGCGTGTTGCTGCCAGGCGGCGTTGATCTTCCGTTGAGCTATTGCGTAGCAAAACTGGAATGGCCTTGCCGGGTGACAGGTTCATTTCACCGCGAATATTACGAATAGCCAGCATTACCGCTTTCAGCCACTCAATGTCGGCATTGGCTTGAGCATCAATCTTACTGTCTTCGGCAAGCGGATAGGGTTGCAACATGATTGTTTCGCCCTGTTTTCCGGCCAGTGGTGCAATACGTTGCCAGATCTCTTCGGTAATATAGGGCATCAGCGGGTGCGCGAGACGCAGGATAGCTTCGAGTACTCTGACCAAAGTGCGGCGCGTACCGCGTAAGCGTTCAACTGGTGCGTTTTCATCCCAAAGCACGGGCTTGGACAATTCCAGATACCAGTCACAGTATTCATTCCAGACAAACTCATACAGAGTGCTGGCCACCAGGTCGAAGCGGTATTCGGCAAAGTGTTTGGCTATTTGCGCTTCTGTTTCCTGCAGGCGTGAAATAATCCAGCGATCCGGCAGGGTGAGTTCCACGCTTTCTCCCTGGATGCCGCAATCCTGTTCTTCTGTATTCATTAGCACATAGCGAGCCGCATTCCAGAGTTTGTTGCAGAAGTTGCGATAGCCTTCCATGCGCTGCATATCAAACTTGATATCACGACCGGTTGAGGCCAGTGACAGAAAGGTGAAGCGCAGTGCATCCGTACCATAGGCCGCAATACCCTCGGGGAAATGCTTGCGGGTCTGATCTTCAATTTTTTTAGCCAGTTGCGGCTGCATCATGTTGCCGGTGCGTTTGGCTACCAGTGTCTCCAGATCAATACCGTCAATCAGATCCAGCGGGTCGAGTACGTTGCCTTTGGACTTGGACATTTTCTGTCCATCCTGGTCACGTACCAGGCCATGTACATAGACTTGTTTGAAGGGGACTTCACCAGTGAACTTGAGGGTGAACATGATCATTCTGGCAACCCAGAAAAAGATAATGTCAAAACCAGTCACCAGAGCACTGCTGGGATGGAAGGTGTTCAGTTCCGGGGTGTTCTCCGGCCAGCCCAGGGTACCAAAGGTCCAGAGTCCGGAAGAGAACCAGGTATCCAGAACGTCATCGTCCTGTTTTAGTGGCAGGTCATGACTGAGTTGGTATTTTTCCCGTACTTCGGCTTCGTTGCGTGCGACGTAGACATTGCCACAGTCGTCATACCAGGCCGGTATGCGGTGTCCCCACCAGAGTTGCCTGGAGATGCACCAGTCCTGCAGATCACGCATCCAGGCAAAGTACATGTTTTCATACTGTTTGGGGACGAATTCAATGTCACCATTTTCTACCGCCGCAATGGCAGGTTTGGCCAGTTCTTCTACGGCGACAAACCACTGGTCTGTGAGCAGGGGTTCAATCACGACACCTGAACGGTCACCATAGGGTACTTTCAAGGCATGGGCATCAATTTTTTCCAGAAGACCCGCTGATTCAAATTCGCTGACAATCAGTTTGCGCGCATCAAAGCGGTCCAGACCCTGATACTGTTCCGGCAGGCGGTCATCCAGCTCGGCATTTTCACTGCTGTCGCTGTTGAAAATTTCGGCTCGTTGCAATATCGCACCATTATGATCGAGTATATTGATCATCGGTAGCTGATGACGTTTGCCAACTTCATAGTCGTTAAAGTCATGCGCCGGGGTGATTTTGACACAGCCGCTACCAAACTCGGCATCGACATAATCATCGGCAATAATCGGAATGCGTCGACCCACCAGCGGTAGTTCCACATACTGGCCGATCAGCGAGGTGTAGCGCTCGTCATTCGGGTTGATCGCGACGGCGGTATCCCCGAGCATGGTTTCGGGACGGGTGGTGGCTACGATCAGGTAGTCTTTACCGTCACTGGTTTTGACACCCTCGGCAAGTGGATAGCGGAAATGCCACAGGTGACCGCTCTGATCTTTGTTTTCCACTTCCAGATCGGAAATGGCGGTGTGCAGTTTGCAGTCCCAGTTAACCAGACGCTTGCACGATAAATCAGCTTGTCATCATACAGGCGGACAAAGACTTCCTGCACCGCTTTGTAAAAACCATCATCCATGGTAAAGCGTTCACGGCTCCAGTCCAATGAAGCACCCATGCGCCGCAGTTGGCGAGTAATAGTACCGCCGGATTCTTCTTTCCATTCCCAGATCTTATCGATAAACGCATCGCGCCCCAGATCGTGGCGGGTTTTGCCTTCTTCTGCAGCAACTTTGCGTTCAACCAGCATCTGGGTGGCAATCCCGGCATGGTCTGTACCTGCTTGCCAGAGGGTATTTTTACCCAGCATGCGCTGATGGCGGATCAGGCTGTCCATGATGGTATCCTGGAAGGCATGCCCCATATGTAAACTACCGGTGACGTTAGGCGGCGGGATCATGATGCTGTAAGCATCACCCTGACCAGAGGGTTTGAAATAACCGCTCTCTTCCCATTTATCGTACCAGGTGTTTTCAATTTCATGTGGCTGATAGGTCTTATCCATGCTCATCTCAGTAGTTAACATTCGGGACTGTAGGAAGTGACGCAAGGTGGTAATGCAGTGCTTCCGCAAAAATGCGTCATTATAACGGCTGTAGCAGACAGGTTGTAGGTTTGTCGGCTAGATTATTTACGCATATCCGTTCGGTGCATCTCGTAGCTCAGCTCACGGCATCGGCTGTAGTTTTGGCGTGAGCTTGTCAGTAGCTCTGGAGCCTGGATTACTACATCGGCAATGCGCTCAAACTCAAAAGCTGATTCCGGCAGTAAGCCAGCGGCATTGAGAAACAACTGTCGGTGCTCCGGCAGTTGATCACCATAACCCAGGCTGATGGGAGCTGCCGGAGTGCTGCCGATCAGATGATGGGGCAGGAAGCTGTCCTCCCGAAATGACCAAAGCAACCGGTCCAGGCTTTCGGCTTTGGCCTGATGGTCGGTGTGTATGTGTACCTGCAGGCCTTGCTGTAAAGCTTTCTGGCAAACCCGGCAGATGAAGACAGCGCGGCTGTCTTCATCTGCTTGAGGTAAAATATAGAAATCAGCGCGTCGTGACATCAGTGATGCGCTTCCTCATTAACCTCAGCCGCTTCGGCCTGATCAATCAGATACTGACAAAGTAAGGATACACAGCGACCGGTGGAGCCTTTGTCTTTGCCGTTGCTGTTCCAGGCAACCCCGGCGATATCCAGGTGAGCCCAAGGGTAAGCTTTGGCAAAGCGTGACAGGAAGCAAGCAGCGGTAATGGTGCCGGCTGAGCGGCCACCGATGTTGGCCATGTCTGCGAAGTTAGAGTCCAGTAGTTCCTGATACTCGTCCCATAAAGGCAGTGGCCAGACGCGATCAGAAGCAAAATCACCCGCTTGTTGCAGTGCTCCAGCCAGCTCATCATTGTTGGACAACAGCCCCGTGGCTTGATGGCCCAGTGCGATAATGCAGGCGCCTGTCAGTGTGGCTACGTCTATGACGCTGGCGGGCTTAAAGCGTTCTGCATAAGTAAGTGCGTCGCAAAGCACCAGTCGGCCCTCGCATCGGTATTCAGAATTTCGACTGTCTGGCCTGACATGGTGGTGACCACATCGCCGGGTTTGGTGGCCTGGCTGCCTGGCATATTCTCGGCGGCAGCTACGATCACAACGAGGTTGATCGGCAGTTGCATCTCGGCGGCGGCTTCGATAGTGCCAGTACGCTGGCGGCACCACACATATCAAACTTCATTTCATCCATGCCCGCGCCGGGTTTCAGGCTGATACCACCGGTATCGAAGGTAATGCCTTTGCCAACCAAAACGTGAGGAGCATCAGTGTCCTTGCCGCCCTGGTATTCGATGACAATGAGTTTGGATGGCTGGACACTGCCACGGCCTACTGACAGCAGGCTGTGCATGCCCAGTTTTTGCATTTTTTCTTCATTAAGAATTTTGACTTTCAGGCTATCAAACTCCTCACCCAGTGCTTTGGCTTTGTCAGCCAGGTAAGTAGGTGTGCAGATGTTGCCAGGCAGGTTGCCCAGTTCGCGCGCGCTACTGACACCATTGGCAATGGCGACGCCATCCAATAGGGCACTCTCGCCTAATTCAGCATCGTCTTCTTTTAGGTGAATTGCATACTGCTCCAGCGATACAGGTTCGGCTTTTTTGCTTTTGGTACTGTCGTATTGGTAAAAATCAGCCGAGGTCCATTCTGTGAACAGGCGTGTCTGTCGATAGGTATCAGGGTTATCGCTGGCCAATCCATCCAGGGCGATAGCAACAGATTTCAGTTTCAGTTTACCCAGTGTCTGGTTGATGCCTTTGACCAGCTTGCGGTAATGGCGATCTTTGCGTTCATCGGATTTGCCTAAGCCAGCGACCAGCACCCGCGCAGCAGTAATACCAGCCAGGTTGTGCAGTATCAGCAACTCACCCGCTTTACCCGTCAGGTCACCACTATTAACCAAAGCCTGGATAGCACCGCCGGTAGATTGATCAATCAGTGCGGCTGTCGGCGTCAGAACGCCCTCTGCTTCAATGCCGATAACCAGGCAATCAGTGGATAGGGTTTCCGGGGTGTCGCTGATAATTTCAAAAAACATGTTGGCTCCAGAGAAGACATTCAAAAGCGATTGATAGATAATGCCACTATAAACTATTTCCATCGTTCGAAACCATGTTCGCGACCAGGATTCTGCGTTGATCATATTCCGTTACATCACCCGTGAGGTGTTAGTCAGTACGCTAGCTGTGACGGCCGTACTGATGCTTATCATTACCAGCGCTCGCTTAATTAAATACCTGACTGATGCTGCAGCGGGGAAGTTAGAAGCAGGCGCTGTATTTTTGGTGCTGCTCTACCGCATGCCGGGTTTCCTTGAGTTGCTCTTGCCGCTGGGGCTGTTTCTGGGGATTTTGCTGGCGCTGGGCCGCTTGTGTCTTGACAGTGAAATGGTGGTTCTGCGAGCGACTGGGTTCAGTGGCAATCGTTTGTTGAGTTATGTGTTCGGGCCTGCGCTGGTCGTTTCCTTGCTGGTGCTGCTGTTGAGTGCCTGGATCTCTCCACTAGGATTGAATAAAGCAGATCAGCTATTAGCCGCCCAGGATGCGCGCAGTGAGTTGGATTTGGTAACACCCGGGCGCTTTCTGTCCCAGTCGTCTGGTCAGGTTACCTATGCTGAAGCGTTAGAAGGTGAGCAGTTGAAGCAGGTGTTTATCGCACAGCGTGGTGAAGATGGTCGTCCTAATGTACTTATTGCAGAGTCAGCTGAGCGACGTTTGTATCCGGAGGCGCACCAACGTTTTCTGGTGCTGTTGAATGGCTATCGTTTTGATGGTCGTCCTGGTGAAGCGGAAATGAGCCGGATTCGCTATAGTGAATACGGTGTGCAGTTGGATGAACCTGAGTTGGCCGCTGAAATCCGTGAAGTGGATGCCAAGCCTACGCGTATGTTAATGGCCTCAGCTGAACGGCGTGACCTTGCTGCCTTACACTGGCGTTTTTCTCTGCCAGTCTTGGTGCTTGTGGTGACCTTGTTGGCTGTTCCACTCAGTTATACCAATCCCCGGCAGGGACGTTTTGCCAAACTAATTCCATCGGTCCTTCTATACCTCGCTTACATGGCTTTGCTTACCACAGCCCGTTCTCAGGTTGAGTCGGGAGGGTCTCCGGTCATACTCTGGTTTGTGCATCTTGTGTTCATGTTTGTTGCAGGTAACTTCCTCTATTTAGGACGCTATTGGCACCGGCTGTTCAGCTACTTTGCGCCATTGAAGCGCTGGATACCAGGGAGGAAAACAGTATGAAGGTATTAGATCAGTATATCTTCAAGCAGGTTATGCAATCGGTACTGGCTGTGTTGTTGGTGGTTCTTGGATTGGATCTGCTGATCGCTTTTCTGGATCAGATGGATAACATGAATGAATATTACACCCTGGGTGGTGCTGTTCATTATGTGGCCTGGACTCTACCGCGCCGTCTCTATGAGTATATTCCGTTGGGAACACTGGTTGGGGTGATGATTGGACTGGGGGTATTAGCGTCCCAAAGCGAGTTGACGGTGATGCGGGCTGCGGGTGTTTCCACTGGTCGTATTTTGTTAACGGTATTTAAACCGGTCCTGCTGATGGCGTTGCTGGGACTGCTACTCGGGCAGTTCATTGCGCCATTCACTGAGCAGCGTGCGCAGAGCGTGCGTGCCGTCGCAATGGCGGGGGGTGGCTCCTACTCAGCAAGTGGTATCTGGCATAAAGAGGGTAATACTTTCATCTTTATCAATGCGGTAGAAAGTGGCGAAATTATTCATGGTGTTACACGCTATGAGTTTACTTCAGATCTGCAACTGCAGCGTAGTAGTTTTGCTCGGCGTGGTGTATTTGAAGACGGAGCCTGGACGCTAAACGACGTGAATGAAACGCACCTTTATGAGGCGCATACGCAAACAGCAACCCTGGCTCAAGAGCGCTGGAGCAGTGGTCTGACACCTGACTTGTTGTCGATTGTGGTGGTAGAGCCAGTGGATCTGTCCATTACCGGGCTTTGGGAGTATGCCAGTTACCTGCAGGGGCAAGGCGTCAGTGCTGACGTCTATTTGCAGGCATTCTGGGCCAAACTGTTGCTACCTGTGTCGATAGCGGCATTGGTGCTGGCGGGAATCTCGTTTGTGTTTGGGCCGCTAAGGAGTGTGCCTATAGGGCAGCGAATCGTATCGGGGGTGATTCTGGGGTTGCTGTTCAAATTTACCCAGGATCTGTTGGGTCCGGCTAGCAGTGTGTATGGTTTCCCGCCTTTATTAGCAACCTTGTTACCCATTCTGCTATGTGGCTTGGGAGGTTGGTATTTGTTGCGGCGTGCAGGTTGATTGATCAGAACCTTAGTCATCACGGGGTGTTTTGGGAAGTTGCACGATGCAGGTTTCTGAAAGCTTATCATGCCAGGCGAGCTTTTCATCACTGAATAGCACCCACAGATATCCGAGTCCGAGTGGAGCAAAGGAAATAATAGCCAGCATAAAGCGCATTAGTGCACGACTCCAGCTCAGTCGGTAACCATCCAGCGTTTGCACTCTCAGGCGCCAGGCCTGCATCCCCAATGTTTGTCCGAGACGAGTCCAAAAGAAGCCAAAGAACAGGAATGTAATGCAAAATAGTGCGCTGTTGAATAGTGGACCTTCCACAGCCTCGCCATTATTGAGCGCAACAGCCACAAAACCGGTTACCACCCAGATGGCCAGAATCAACATGAAATCATAGAGCATGGCCATTAAGCGTTTGATCAGGGAAGCGGGTCGTGTTTCCGGATAGTCAGTTCGGAAGGTTCGTTGAACCGGGCTGTTCATAGGGTGTAATCCTGATTGCGCTGATAGGTGTTTGCCAGCGACCTTGCCGACCGGACGGAAGGTCGCTTTAGTTACTAAACGTTAATTAGGGGTTGATATACTTGGCCTTATAGCGCTCGGCCAGCTGTTTCGCTGTTTCTATTTCATCGCTATTCAGTTTGAGTAACAAGCGTTCAGCTATCGGGCGTGCGGTTTGGTCACCGAGTTCGGCGGCATTGTGTAACCAGGCGTAAGCGATGATGTCGCTGCTGTAGCTGTCATCATTGCCGTGATCCGTGGCATAAAGTGTGCCAAGGAAAAATAATGCCTGAGTGTAGCCGCGATCAGCTGCTTTTCGATACCATTCTTCAGCTATTTCAAAATCCTGATCTACGCCTGTACCAAAGTTATAACTGCGGCCCAGGTTATGCCAGGCAGAAACCTCGCCTTGATCGGCTGCGCGCTGGTACCAGATGAAGGCTTCGTGCTTGTCGCGCTCGATACCCTGCCCAAACTCCAGCATTTCTCCAACCCGGTTTTGTGCTTCACTATTTCCGGCTTCTGCCAATGGTAATTGTTGATTGAGCTCTACCGCAAACGCTTTATTTTGTAATGCACGTAAGTTGGTTATGCTGTCCATGTGGCCCTGGTTGGCGCCAATGCGGTAGAGACGAGCCGCCTCTTCTTCATCAGCCTCAACGCCCCAGCCATTTTCATACATCTGTCCTAGCAGGTTGTTTGCGTCCAGGTTACCCTCTCTGGCTATGGGCTGGAGCTGCTCAAGAGCTACTGCATAGTTCTGAGATTCAATGGCACTTCTGGCATCTTCAAGTGTGTTAGCACTGGCAGACCCCATGTGCAGTGTCAGCATGAGTCCTGCTGCTGCAATGAAAGTTGATTTTTTCATTAAAACTAAACCTTTCGTCTTGACCGGGATAAATAGCAAATGGCCTTAACCAGCAGGGATAAGACCTTCTCAGAAGCAGCAAATTCCCGCCAGATTGCTGGCAGGGTGTATCGGTTTCTCTAGTTGTTGCGAATATTAGCAAAAAAATAGACTGTCAGCACTCTGGATGTTTGATCAGTGTCAGTCTTTTCTTCCGGTGCTCAGCAGTTCTACCATATAACCGTCGGGATCACGCACAAATGCGAGAATGCTGTTGCCATGTTTCATCGGACCGGCTTCTCTGACAACCTCACCGCCTTTGCTTTTGATTTGATCGCAGGCGGCATAGACATCATCCACTTCTATCGCAATGTGGCCATAACCCTCACCCAGATCGTACTGCTCAGTATCCCAGTTATACGTTAATTCCAGCGCGCTATTGCTGGCTTCGTCGCCATAGCCGACAAACGCCAGGGTAAAGCGGCCTTCCGGGTAATCTTTCTGGCGCAACAGCTGCATGCCAAGAATATCTGTGTAAAATTGTAGAGACTTGTCCAGATTGCCGACGCGTAACATGGTGTGCAGGATGCGCATGGTCAACTCCTGTTGAAGTGGTTTGTTGTAAACTGGGATCTTGGAACCTGTATGAGGTTCCTGGCCAGAATGAAAAAAATATAGAATAGCGTTAAACTGTAACACACAGAGCAAACATTTTTTGCCAAGGAGAATAACTATGTTTCAGGATATGACAAAACAAATGACAGATTCTATGGAGCCCTTCAAGGATCTGGTGAATATCCAGACACGGATGTTGGAAGACCTGACGCGTCATCAAATGGAATGCACCAAGGCATGCCTTGAGGCCACTATGCAGCAGACGGCTGAACTGCAGAAGTGTAAAACGCCGGTAGACTTGATTGAGCTGCAACAGGCTTATGCTAAAGAGTTGGAGCAAACTCTGCGAGCGGCTAATGAGCAGAACATGAAGGCACTGAGTGATGCGCGTAGCTCCATGGAGAAACTGGCGAGTAGTTCTATGAATAAGGCAACTGATAAGTCGTGATACAGGTAACAGATCAGCCCGTCGGGATTTTTTATGCCAGCACGACAGGTAATACGGAGCTGGTGGCAGAGAGAATAGCGGTGATGCTCGCTGATCGGGCCAGGTTGCATGATATTGCAACCGAGGGTTTAGCTGCTATTCCGACATACAAGCAGATAATCATGGGATCCCCACCTGGGATTTTGGTGAGCTTCAGGAGGACTGGGCTCAGCACTGGGAAGCTTTGGGGCAAATGGATCTCAGTGGAGTCAAGATTGCTCTTTTTGGATTGGGTGATCAAATAGGTTATGGCGAGTGGTTTCAGGACGCTATGGGAGCGCTTCATGATCTGTTACGTAGCGCTGGTGCGGAGATGCAGGGCTACTGGCCGGTTGAAGGTTATGACTTTGAAGCCTCAAAAGCGTTAACGGATGATGGTCAGCAGTTTGTAGGTTTGGCGCTGGACGAAGATGGTCAGTCCGGACAGACTGAAGAGCGCCTGGAAAAATGGTTGCTTGAGGTTTGCATTGCTTTTCAGGCAGAGTAAACTGAAAATTGTATATTAGTTCGTTCTTATGCTGTGACTATAAAATTTATAATCTGTTAATGAAAGAAAGGATTGAATCATGAAAAAACTTACTCTGACCTTATTAGCCACATCCATGTTGTTTGCAGCAGGTGCAGTGGTAGCTGATGCTGATAAATCCATCGAGTATCGTCAGTCGGTTTACAAAGTAGTGAAATGGCACATGGATCCCCTGGGTGGTATGGCCAAAGGAGAGTTGGCGTTCGATGCGGATGCAGCCTTGCACCATGCTCGCCAGGTAAATGCCTGAGTCATATGGCCGAGGAAGGGTTTGCTGAAGGCACTGAAGGCGGTGATGCCAAAGCGGATATCTGGTCAAACTGGGATCAGTTCAGCGGTGGTATGGAAAAGTTTCAGCAAGTGAGTGCTGAGCTGGTGTCTGCAGCCGAAGTTGGAACGCTGGAAGCGCTGCGCCCTGCCGTCGGAGAGATGGGTAAAACCTGCAAAGGTTGCCATGATAATTTCCGCGAGGACTAAGGTTGCTTACTTCTGATTAATGGAGCAGCTTTGGCTGCTCCATTTGTTTAACCCCCCCTTGCTAAACTCCGCTCAGAACATTCAATCAATCCTCGATATCAGTTAGAATACCTCTCTTTTTTGCCAATGCCGGAGTTCTAGGTTATAAAATGGAAATCAATCCGATTCTTAACAGTCTTAAAGACTTTGCTGAGCGTACCGCTACGCTGAAACGCTATCTTGATTACGATGGCAAGCGCGAGCGTCTTGAGGAAGTGGAACGCGAACTGGAGAGTCCGGATATCTGGAGTAACCCGGAGAATGCTCAACAGTTAGGTCGTGAACGCAACAGCCTCAGCACGACCGTTGCAACTCTGGATGAATTAACGGCGGGTATCGGTGATGCACGTGATCTGCTGGATCTGGCTGTTGAAGAAGATGATCAGGAAACTGTAACCGAAGTTGAAGCTGAGGTCAGTGCGCTGGGTAAGAAGCTCGATGATATGGAGTTTCGGCGGATGTTTTCCGGTGAAGCCGATGCCAATAATGCGTTTGTGGATATTCAGTCTGGGTCAGGTGGTACTGAAGCCCAGGATTGGGCCAATATCATGTTGCGCATGTATCTGCGTTGGGGTGAAGACAAAGGCTTCAAAACTGAGCTGATTGAAGTGTCCGATGGTGATGTCGCTGGTATCAAAAGTGCCACCATTCGTTTTGAGGGTGAGTATGCCTTTGGTTGGCTGCGTACCGAAACCGGAGTGCACCGTTTAGTGCGTAAGTCACCCTTCGATTCAGGTGGTCGCCGGCATACCTCCTTTGCGTCGGTGTTTGTGGCACCGGAAATAGACGACAATATCGATATAGAGATCAACCCGGCGGATCTGCGTGTCGATGTGTACCGTGCATCGGGCGCCGGTGGTCAGCATGTTAACCGGACAGAGTCGGCCGTGCGTATTACTCACGAACCCTCCGGTATCGTAGTACAAAGCCAGTCGGCGCGTTCACAACATCAGAACCGTGATGTGTGTATGAAGCAGTTGCGCTCAAAGCTCTATGAAATGGAAATGCTGAAACGCAATGCCGCTGCTCAGGAACTGGAAGATTCTAAAGCCGATATCGGTTGGGGGAGTCAGATACGTTCTTATGTGCTGGATGATCAGCGTATCAAGGATCTGCGCACCCATGTACAAACTTCCAATTGTGATCGTGTGCTGGATGGCGATCTGGATCAGTTTATTGTAGCCAGCCTGAAAGCTGGCCTCTGATTAATCGAAAACTTACAGATTAGGGTAATAACTTCATGTCCGAAGTGAATCAACCGCAAGATGAAAACCGCCTGATTGCTGAACGCCGTGAAAAACTGCGTCAGTTACGTGAACAGCAGGGTGGTGCGTTTCCGAATACCTTCAGACGCGACAGCTATGCTGCGGACCTGCAGGCCGCGCATGGTGATAAAACCAAAGAAGCGCTGGAAGCAGAGGGTAATCTGGTAGCGGTTGCTGGGCGTGTCATGCTCAATCGTGGCGCGTTTATGGTGCTGCAGGATATGAGTGGCCGGATTCAGCTGTATGTGAATAAAGCCGCACGCCCTTTTGCCAAGTCCCTGGATCTGGGTGATATTATCGGTGTGCGCGGGGTGCTGCATAAGTCAGGCAAGGGCGATCTGTATGTGGATATGGCTGAAAATCAGCTACTGACCAAAAGTCTGCGACCCTTGCCGGAAAAGCATAAAGGCTTGCAGGATACCGAAATGCGCTACCGTCAGCGCTATGTCGATCTGATTACCAACGAGCATTCGCGTCGGGTGTTTGAGGTGCGTTCAAAGATTGTCTCCGGTATACGCCAGTATCTGTCGGCACGCCGCTTCATTGAAGCGGAAACCCCCATGCTGCACAGTATTCCCGGTGGTGCTACCGCGCGTCCGTTTGTCACCCATCATAATGCGCTGGATCTGCAAATGTACCTGCGTATCGCCCCGGAGCTCTACCTGAAGCGTCTGGTTGTGGGTGGCTTTGAGCGGGTGTTCGAGATCAACCGTAACTTCCGTAATGAAGGCCTGTCGACCCGGCATAATCCCGAATTTACCATGATTGAATTCTATCAGGCCTATGCCGACTACCATGATCTGATGGATTTGACTGAAGATATGCTGCGCACTTTGGCCCGGGATATTCTCGGTACCACCACCCTGACCAATACCATCCGTAATGAAGAGGGCGAGGTGCTGGAAGCCTTTGAATATGACTTGAGCCAGCCATTCCGTCGCATCAGCGTGTTTGACTCCATTTTGCACTACAACCCGGATATCAAACCTGAGGCTTTGGCTGATGAGCATGCCGCACGCCAGATTGCTGAGCGTTTGCATATCAATCTGATGGACAACTGGGGTCTGGGTCGTATCCAGATGGAAATCTTCGATAAAACTGTCGAGCATCATCTGGATCAGCCAACCTTTATCACTGAATACCCGACTGAAGTCAGCCCGCTGGCACGCCTAAGTGATCATAATCCCCATGTTACCGACCGTTTTGAGTTTTTTGTCGGTGGTCGGGAGTTGGCGAATGGTTTCTCGGAGCTTAACGATGCCGAAGATCAGGCTGAGCGTTTTCGTCGGCAAGTGGCAGAAAAGGATGCCGGTGACGATGAAGCCATGCATTACGATGCCGATTATATCAACGCGCTGGAATATGGCCTGCCACCCACTGCAGGTGAGGGCATCGGCATAGACCGTCTGGTGATGTTGTTTACGGATTCACCGTCTATCCGCGATGTGGTGTTGTTCCCCGCTATGCGGCCACGCGGCTAGGTCATGGCACTGGATCGCGCGCCGGGCTGGAAGCCCTATCTGGATGACGAGTTTCAAAAGCCCTATATGCAGGCATTGAAGCAGTTTCTGCGGACGGAAAAAGATCAGCATAAGGTGATTTTTCCGCCCTCATCCGATTGGTTTCATGCCCTGGAGGCCACGCCACCGGAGCAGGTGAGGGTGGTGATTCTCGGACAGGACCCTTACCATCAACCGGGGCAGGCACATGGCTTGTGCTTCTCGGTTAAGCCTGGCGTGCGTGTTCCACCTTCGCTACAGAATATTTACAAAGAACTGCAGGCCGATCTGGGGATTCAACCTCCTGGGCACGGTTTTCTGGACAGTTGGGCGTCTCAGGGGGTGCTGCTGCTCAATGCCGTGCTGACAGTTGAGCAGGGGCAAGCCAATGCCCATCAGGGGCAGGGCTGGGAGGCCTTCACCGACAAGGTGATTGAGGTGGTTAATCAGCAGTGTGATTCGGTGGTGTTTATGCTCTGGGGCAGTTATGCCCAGAAAAAAGGTGCCGGGATAGATCAGCAGCGTCACCTGATTCTGAAAGCACCGCACCCGTCACCACTTTCAGCACATCGCGGATTTCTGGGCTGCCGTCATTTCAGTCAGGCCAATCAATGGCTGATTGAGCAAGGGCGTACGCCGATCAATTGGCAACTACCCGCTCAGATTTGATCAGCGCTTACTTTCGAACAGCCGGGCGTCAAGTGAGTAGGGGAGTTCCAGCAGTTGCAGTGGGCTTTGATCCGGTAGCATGACTGAATCCTCTTCAGCGCGTGTTTTCAGTATCACCGCCAGCAACTCAAATTCCCCTGCCTGTCCAGTTTCGGCTGCCAATACCACCTGACCCACGTTATCCTTGTTCTCACAGTGTAGCGGGGTACCCGGTAAGGGCAGGCTTTGCGTATGCACACGCGCAAGGTACATGGGGCGCTTTAACTGGCCGCGGTGCTGCAGACGCGTAATGATCTCTTGTCCGGTATAGCAGCCTTTGCGAAAGCTGATCCCTTCAAATTCCTGCAAGTTAGTCATCTGCGGAATAAAGGCTTCAGAGGTTTCCTGGCGTAGATCAGGAATGCCAGCCTGAATATCACTCAGCAGCCACTGCTGCAGTGGCATCAGGGATAGCATCTGTTGCAGCTGGGTAAGCAGGGGGGCCAGTGCCGTCGTTGCGGCCCAGAGCTCAAAGCGCTGCTCGCCCACACAGACAACACTGATCTGCTCTAGTCTAATAGCCTGTCCGGGCTGTGAGGGTAAGCTCTCTTCAGGCAGATCAAACAGTTGGCTCAGCCGGGTGGCTGCTGCTTTTCCCTGCACGCCCAATCCAATCAGGTCGTTATCGATTTCAGCCGTGGCTTTGGAAAAAATAATGTATTTTTTTAACTGTGCCAGGGCCTTTTCACTCAAGTCTAGACTGCCTCTGAGCCAGAAGATGTTCTCTTCAGGCTGAATCACCCGAAACAGACTAAGCATGTGGCCTTTGATATTGCAGTGCGCTCCGAGCCGGGTCATCTCGGTACTGATATCACGCAGGTCACAGCTGAGCTGTCCCTGTAAAAAGCTGAAAGCATCCTTGCCTTCGACCCTGATCATCTGCTGGTGTAGCAGGGGTGTAAACAAGCCGTCACTGGCCGGGTCAGAAAACGGCCCGATAATGCCCGCCTCTTCAAAGCTCAACTGATCGGGTAAAGCCAGTGTGTGCCATAAGCTGTGCATAGCCAGATTCATCCTGTGATACAAAAAATCGTTAGAACTTCTATTGTAGACAAGGACGCGACAGGATTCATCCGCTGCCTTGTGGGGTTATTCTTCTGGACTTTGCTGGATACGGCCTATGGCATTTCCCAGCGTGACCGGACTGCCTGCTGTGAGACTGCCATGCCACTCAATTGCATCCTTGCCAAAGAGCAAAATCACTGTAGAGCCGAGTTTGAAGCGTCCCATCTCGTCGCCTTTGCTCAGGCTGATGCTGTCATCGTAGCGCTTACCCAGCACCAGGGGTGTTTTTTGCATAGGGGCCACCTGGCCTTGCCAGACCACTTCGATACCGGCAACGATCATGGCGCCAACAAGCACCATCGCCATCGGTCCAACTTCCGTATCAAATAGGGCTACCAGACGTTCATTGCGCGCAAACAACTGGTCTACCTGTTCGGCGGTGACTTGATTGACTGACCAGAGGTCTCCGGGGATATAGACGGTTTCGCGCAATACACCGCTGATTGGCATATGCACCCGATGATAATCACGTGGAGACAGGTAGATGGTGGCAAAGCTGCCATTGGTAAACTCCGTCGCGCGAGATTCATCTCCACCCAGTAAGCTAGTCAGGGAATAGCTGCGTCCTTTGGCCTGAAACAGGCGGCCATGCTCGATTTGTCCGGCCTGGCTGACGGCACCGTCTGCCGGTGAAACCAGGGTGTCCTGATCCTTGTCGATGGGGCGGGCATCTGCTTTCAGTGCACGGGTAAAAAAAGCATTGAAGTTGGCATAAGCCAGTGGATCGGTTTCCTGCGCATCGAGCATATCGACACGGTAACGTTTATGAAACCAGCCGATAAACAGGTTTTTTATCCACACAATACGGCAGTCAGCGAGTTTACCGACGCTGCGTGATAGCCAGTGCTGGGGGATCAGGGTTTGCAACAGAATAAAGAGGCGATCTTTCACGGTCATTCCTGTGATAGTTGTTTCAATGCCAGTGCGGCGGATGAACCTAAATAACGAAAACGCTCAAAGTAAAAGTCTGCTATGGGTGGTGCTTGTTCGCCTTGATCCGCGTAGATAATTGCCAGGGGGCCTGATGGACCAAACAGTGACATCATCAGCCAGTCATGGTTAGGCAGGCAGCTTTCAAAATCCGTCGGTAACATCGGCAGCAGGCGATTAGATGTACGATAATTGTACCAGATGCAGGTGGGTTTATCGCATAGCCGCTTAAACAGGCTGGGTATTTCCAGGTTGTTAGTATAGTGAGCCAGCGGATGCTGATTCTCAAAGCCCTTGCTAATCAGCGGCTGAAGCTGATGCTGGCGTTGGCTTATCTGCATAATGCTGACACGAGACATGCCCAAGCCTTCATGGATTCCCTGTAACAGCATTTTGAGTGGCTGATCGGCTTTGCTGTAGTTGTTATCCACTTGTCGAAGCGCCGCAGCAATATTGTTATACAGCGTCTGGTCCAGAAAGCTTGTGGGTGCTGAAATGGTTGACTGATTTGATTGTTGTGCCGATTCAGAAGGACTTGCTTCTATCTTGCTTAGGGTGCTGATAGCGGGTGCTGTTTCCTGCAGTTGCTGCCGTTCAGCCTTGCGGAGTATTCCGGGCGTTGGTTGTGCAGAGGGAATTAATAACAGTTCACTGGCGGGCGAAAGTACACCGGGCAGGTGATACTGTCTGGCGGATTCGGCACAGGTGCTATGCAAACGTGCCAGGGTTTCATGTTGATCCAGTCTTAGATAGTCACTGATGATTTCATAGAGGCGGCGTGCTTTGGGTGTGTTCCAGCCACGAGTGGCTGTTAAAGCCAGCCAGTTAGCTAGCTTTACAGCGAAAAAAGGTTGTTGTAAAAAGTGATTAATTTCTCGCAGATCCTTGCCATCCAGGCGTGGATCCCCCATGGCTTTGAGATGCAGTTTGTTTAGCAGGCCTGATGAAGGGGATGTGTCGTGGCTTAGTGCTTCTATTGTTAAATCCGGTAATTTCCAACGTTGCGCCAGGCGAAAGCCCAGTTCCTGCAGCGTACAGCCAAATATATCATATTCTGCCAGTGCTACATCCACACCCTCCTCGATCACTTTACGTTGATAGGCTTCTTTGTGTAGTGGTGCGTAGAGCCAGGCACACCAGTGTATAGAGCCATAAAGCAGCGCAGCCAGCTTGATCTCTTCGGTGTTATTGGCATTTTTCCTGTTCTGCCAGTCAGCGGCCTGAGTGGCGGCGTGGTGGCTGTCAGCAACTGCGCGCATAAACAGGGTGTGTACTGTGCTGGATGGATTCAGACGAAAAGGGCTGACTTGGCTGAGTAGCTGCGTGATCCGCTCAAAACCAAGTGTTTGTACCGCATGGTCTATGCCGGCTATCTTGCCCTCTTTATCACTGAGAAGTATTTGTGCGGCGCGTGTAACATGTAAACAAAGTACCGGATCTGTACGGATAATTGGCGCCAGTGTCAGCAGGTTGCTGGAGGGGTGATCAAGCGCCTTGGTCAGTCGGGCGGACGTACTGGCCCGGACAGGTAAAGACTTGTCCTGAAAGAAATCGAGCCATTCATCCAGGCCGACTGGTGAGGGTAGGTTACGCGACATGGGCAGTTCCGCTACAGCTGACCTTAAAAATTTAGTCTACAGGGTTTCTTGCATGGAGTTAAGAATCATGCGGTAGCTTTTAAAACGCTGTTCGCTTATTTCGCCGTTATCTACGGCAGCTATGAGTGCGCATCCAGGTTCCTGCAGGTGTTTACAATCACGAAAACGGCAGTGACCAATAAAGGGCCTGAATTCGACGAAACCCTCCAGTACTTCATCTTCATGCATATGCCAAAGGCCAAATTCACGGATTCCCGGCGAGTCAATCAAATCACCACCATCAGGCATGTGGAACAGCCTGGCTGTAGTGGTGGTGTGCTTGCCTTTGCCGCTTTGTTCGGAGAGGCCGCCGACCTTCAGATCAATACCGGGCAGCAATACATTGATCAGCGATGATTTGCCAACCCCTGATTGTCCGACAAACACGCTGATGCGGCCATCCAGTAAGGTTTTTAATTCAGTCAGCCCTGATTGCTCAGTAGTGGACGCTTCCAGTATCCGGTAGCCTATCTGTCGGTAAAGGGCCAGCATAGGGTCTAGCCAGGTCCTGTTTGCCGGGTTTATCAGGTCGGTTTTGTTAAGTAGTAGTACGGGCTCTATCTCAGAGCGTTCGCAGGCGATCAGGTAGCGATCGATCAAATTGGCATGTGCTCTGGGTTCTGGTGCCAGAGTAATGATGATCTGATCGATGTTAGCCGCGACCGGTTTGAGCTCACCGTAGTTATTGGGGCGCTGTAACTGATTATTGCGGGGAAGTACGGCAACCACTACGCCACCATCCGGAGAGCGGCGCCAGATTACTCGATCCCCGGTAACCAATTGCCCGAGATGCGTACGCAAATGACAGCGTACGATTTCACCCTGAGTATCACCTTCCAATGCCTCGACATCCACCTGTTTACCAAAGTGAGAAATGATCAAGCCATTTTGTTCTGTGCCCAGCTCCCCGCCGCTAAGCTGTTCTTCAATGAGCGTTTCCGTGCGGCTGGCGCGGTCCGTGCGTTCCTGCTGAATTTTACTGATGCGCCAGGATTGGCGTCGAGTGACTTTACGTTTACTCATGCGTAGGTATGCTTTCCTGAAGACCGGGTTTTAGGCTACGTTCTTTGTTGAAGATAAGGTAATCTATAGTGCAACTTTAATACAGTATTATAACTGGAGATTAGCGGATGCCGCGACAGAATGCCCTGCTATGGATCGATCTGGAGATGACCGGGCTGGATCCGGAAAAAGATCGGATCATTGAAATGGCAGCGATAGTCACCGATGCCGATTTAAACTCGCTGGCGGAAAGCCCCGTGATTACGGTGCATCAGCCAGATAGCTTGTTGACGCAAATGGATGAGTGGTGCACCCGTCAGCACGGACAGTCAGGACTGACAGCACGGGTACGTGAAAGTCGTACCACCGAGGCTGAAGCTGAGCAACAGATGCTGGCGTTTGTGCGTGAGTATACTGATAAAGGCGTCTCACCCATGTGTGGAAACAGTATTGGTCAGGACCGGCGTTTCCTGGTGAAGTATATGCCAGAGCTGGAAGCGCATTTTCACTATCGTAATATCGATGTGAGCAGCATCAAAGAGCTGGCAAAACGTTGGAAACCCTCGATCATGGAGGGCATTAAAAAGAAAGGTGCCCACCTGGCGTTGGATGATATTCGTGATTCTATTGAAGAGTTGCGTCATTACCGCCGCCATCTGTTCCGCCTCTGAGCTGAGCCAGCGCCCAGTGGATATGTTCGGCGAGCATGTCCGAACAGCCGGATTGCAAGCGTCGGTTTAGTGCGGCTTCCACTTCGGCCCCTCCGCGGCTGTTGCCCAGTGCAACGGCCAGATTGCGCTGCCAGCCCTCAAATCCGGTTCGACGTATAGCGGAACCTTCGGTGCGTTTGAGAAACGTGGCTTCATCCCATTCAAACAGGCTTAGCAGATCTATGTCATCCAGTTGGTGCCTGGGTTTGAAGTCGCTTTCCTGTGAATGCTTGGCAAAGCGGTTCCAGGGGCAGATCAACTGACAATCATCACAACCAAAAATCCGGTTGCCCATTTTTGCCCGCAGTTCAACCGGTATGGCGCCTTTCAGCTCAATGGTCAGGTAGGAAATGCAGCGGCGGGCATCCAGCACATAGGGTTGGGGAAAGGCCTGGGTAGGGCAGATATCCAGGCAGGCACGACAACTGCCGCAATGGCTGCTTGTTTCCGCCGCATCAACAGGTAAGGGCAGATTGATGAACAGTTCGCCCAGAAAAAACCAGGATCCTGCCTGGCGATTAAGCAGTAGGGTGTGCTTGCCTATCCAGCCCAGTCCAGCGTTGCGTGCAATCGGGCGCTCCAGTACCGGTGCGCTGTCAACAAACGGGCGAAAAGCGCTGTCTTGTTGCATATGTGCATCAATGCGTTGGCCGAGTTGTTGTATGCGCTTGCGCATCAGTTTGTGATAATCCCGGCCCAGGGTATAGCGGGCGATATAGGCTTTATCCGGATTGTTGAGGATACGCAGAGTCTCAGTCTCAGGGGGTAAATAATCCATGCGCAGGCTGATGATGCGCTGGGTACCAGGAAGCAGCTGTGATGCGTCCAGGCGTTTGGCTTGGTGCTGTTCCAGCCAGCGCATTTCGCCCTGCATACCCTGATCCAGCCATTCTGTCAGGTTGTCCGCTTCGGCTGACAGGTCTGTGCCGGTGATGGCGCACTGCTGGAATCCCAGTTCACTCGCCCAGTGTTTGATCTTATCAGCCAGTTCTCTGAGGGACAGATCATCGACCAGGGCTGATTTTGCTTGCTCTGTTCGCTATGCATGCCAGAATAACAGTTATAGATTAAGGAGAATGCCGCATGATCACTCGAACCACACTGCCTTCAACATTATACACAGCTGAGCAGTCACGTGCGCTGGATCGACAGGCAACCGAGGTTTTTGCTATTCCCGGGTTTCGCTTGATGCAGCGTGCCGGGCATGCGGTGTTTGCGGTGATACAGCAGCAGTGGCCTGAGCTGAAGCGTCTGACGCTGCTTTGTGGTACCGGTAATAACGGTGGCGATGGGCTGATTGTAGCAGGGCTGGCACAGCAGCAGGGCCTGGAGGTGCAGGTGTTGACCTTTGGTAATGAGCCTTATGCTGATCAGTTGCAGGGTGAGGCGCTGGAAGCCTGGCGCTGGGCTGAGGCGGTCGGGGTGACAACCCGGCCCTGGTCGACTCAACAGGAATTCAATGGTGAAGTGATTGTTGATGCGATGCTGGGTACAGGCATCAGTGGCGAGGTGAGAGGTACTGTTCGTGACGCTATTATCAAGTTGAACCATCAGCATCGACCGGTGGTCGCGGTAGATATACCTCAGGTTTGTGTAGCGATACGGGTCAGGTATTGGGTGTGGCAGTCAAAGCCGCCGTGACCTTAACCTTTATTGGTGCCAAGCAAGGGCTGCTGACGCATGAAGGGGTGAACTACTGCGGACGCCTACTGTTTGACGGGTTGCGGGTGCCGGACGAGCTCTATGAGCGCGTACCTGTTAGCGTGTTTCGCACCGACCAGGATGATTTGGAAGAACTATTGCCTGCGCGTCAGCGCTCAGCCCATAAGGGCTGTTTTGGTCATCTGCTGGTGGTGGGTGGTGGTTTGGGGTTGGGTGGCGCCGCATTGATGGCGGCCCAGAGTGCGGCTCGTAGTGGCAGCGGTCTGGTGTCTTTAGCTACACGGAGTGAGCATGTTGTAGCGGCTTTGACGCGTCTGCCGGAAGTTATGGCGTTGGGTGTTGGTTCCGGTCAGGCTCTGTTACCTCTGCTTGAAAAGGCCACAGTTGTGGTGGCAGGTCCTGGATTAGGCGATAGTGCCTGGGCCGATCAGTTGATGCAGCAGGTGTTGAAATCAGCAAATTTTCAGGTATTAGATGCCGATGCACTGAATTATCTGGTAGCTAGTACTGATCGATACAGTCATCGGCGAGTGATTACGCCGCACCCGGGTGAAGCGGCGCGGTTATTAGGCTGTACGGTGGATGATATACAACAGGACCGCTTTGCGGCTATTAAAGCCCTGCAAGGGCGATTTGGTGGTACGGTCGTGCTCAAGGGGGCGGGGTCGCTCACTTATGATGGTGACGTAATCCATCTTTGTAGCGCTGGCAATCCGGGAATGGCCAGTGGTGGCATGGGCGATGTATTGTCAGGCATAATCGGTGCATTAATGGCGCAGGGGTTGAAGCCTGTCGATGCGGCCCGCCTGGGTGTGTATGCTCATGCTGTAGCGGCTGATCGGTGTGTAGCGAAATCGGGTGAGCGCGGTTTGCTGGCAACCGATCTGATCCCTGAAGTGCGTCGGATTTTAAATGGTTTGGGAGATCAGCTAATTGATTGATAGTGTTTATCTGGCCGATGATGCGGCAACCATTCAGTTTGGTGCCAGGCTTGCTGAAGCCGTTGGGTCACAGGGTGCTGTGATTTTTTTGCATGGCAATCTTGGCATGGGTAAAACCACGCTGTGCCGTGGAGTGATGCAAGCATTGGGGCATCAGGGAGCCGTTAAAAGTCCGACCTATACGCTGGTAGAGCCCTATGAATTTCCAGGGTTTATTGTTTATCATTTTGATCTGTATAGGCTTTCAGATCCTGAGGAGCTAGAGTACCTGGGTATTCGTGATTACTTTAGCGAGCAGGCGCTGTGTCTGATTGAATGGCCTGAAAAGGGGCAGGGTTGGCTGCCTGCGGCGGACCTGGAATTGAATTTGAGCGAAAAATTACCCGGCAGATGTATAAAGTGGTCAAAAAATACTCAGAAAGGGTGTATGATTGCCGATAGAATAGTAAATGAATTTAATGGGTAAGCACGCACTGTGAAAGTAAATACTCGCAGTTTCCTTTTAAGGTTGCTGTTATTGTTAATAAGCCTGTTACCGGCGTTGGTATTTGCCAACGCGGAAGTAAAGGGTGTGCGCTCCTGGCTGGCACCGGATAATACGCGCCTGGTATTTGATCTCAGCGGGCCGGTTGAACACCGTTTGTTTACACTGGAAAACCCGGATCGAGTTGTTATTGATGTTAGCAATACCCGCTTGCAGACCGATCTGAATCAATTGTCTTTGGATGAAAGCCCCATCTCCAGCATCCGCCATAGTCATTCCGAGGGCACACTGCGGATCGTCCTGGATATGAAGGATCAGGTGCGCCCCAAAAGCTTTGATTTGGTACCCAATGATCAGTATGGACACCGCCTGGTAGTGGATCTTGAAAATAAGGCAGGTGCTGTTGTTGTACCTGTTGCCAGTTCAACACCGCCAGCTAATGCCCAGGGGCAGTTGCGAGATATTGTTATTGCCATAGATGCTGGCCATGGGGGGGAGGATCCTGGTGCCGTAGGGCCGAATGGCACGCGGGAGAAAGATATCGTTTTGGCTATTGCGCTTGCATTAAAGCGCATTATTGATGCTGAACAGGGCTACAAAGCTGTGATGATCCGGGATGGGGATTACTTCGTCAGTTTGCGTAATCGTGCGCTCAGGCGCGCCAGGCCAATGCAGATCTATTTATTTCCGTGCATGCTGATGGCTGGAAAACGCCGAGTGCTCGTGGAGCCTCTGTATGGGTTTTATCGGAGCGTGGTGCCAGTAGTGAAATGGGTCGCTGGTTAGCCAGTCGTGAAAACAGTTCAGATTTGATCGGGGGTGTTGGAAGTGTCAGTCTGGAGGACAAGGATGAGGTTCTGGCCAGTGTGCTACTGGATATGTCCATGACAGCCAGTCGTACTGGCAGTCGCGAAGTTGCCGGTATTATTCATAGTAACCTGGGGCAGTTCGCCCGCATGCACAAATCGGCTGTGGAAATGGCTAATTTTGCTGTGCTGCGCTCACCTGATGTGCCTTCGATTCTGATTGAGACAGGTTTTATAACCAACCCGCAGGAAGAATCTCAATTGCGTACCTCGGCTTATCAACAGCGTATGGCGCAGGCTATATTTCAGGGGGTGAATAATTATTTCTGGCAAAAACCACCGGATATGACCTGGGTTGCCTGGCACAAGCGACAGGGGGAACTTCTCTTGCTGGCGTTGATCGTACCCATCGTGTGCAGCCGGGTGATACACTGTCTGTTATTGCCGTGCGTAATGGTGTGTCTGTAACCGCGTTGCGTGAGGCGAATCAGATCAATGGTGATCGTATTCGTATAGGTCAAGTGTTAAGGATACCTGCGGGTTGATGCAAAAAGAACCATCACAACCATCTTCAATACATTTACTAACTCCCCAACTTGCTAACCAGATTGCCGCAGGTGAAGTCGTTGAGCGTCCGGCATCAGTGGTTAAAGAGCTGCTGGAAAACAGCCTCGATGCTGGCGCAAAATCTGTTGCGCTTGAGGTTGAACAGGGCGGTGTGCGTTTAATTCGTTTACGTGATGATGGCTCAGGTGTTAGCAAAGAGGATTTGCCCCTGGCTTTAAGTCGTCATGCAACGTCTAAAATCACCGTGCTGGAAGATCTTGAAGCGGTTATGAGTCTGGGGTTTCGGGGCGAGGCGCTGGCGAGTATCAGCTCGGTATCACGTTTGACACTAACCTCGCGGCCTCGACACCAGGATCAAGCCTGGTCTGTGACGGCTGAAGGTCGGGATATGGAGCCGGAGATGGCCCCTGCTGCCCATCCGCATGGCAGCACCGTAGAGGTGCGCGATCTGTTTTTTAATACCCCGGCCCGGCGCAAATTTCTACGCACTGAAAAAACCGAATTCAACCATCTGGAAGAGGTGGTGCGGCGGCTGGCGCTGAGTCGCTTTGATGTCAGTTTTAGCCTGACACATAATGCCCGGACCCTGTATCAGTTGCGTCCGGCCATTTCTGAACTGGAGCGTGAGCGGCGCCTGTCACAGTTGCTGGGCCAGCCTTTCATAGAGCACGCACTGGTTGTGGATATGCAGGCTGAAGCCTCCGGTTTGCGCCTGTATGGCTGGATTACTCAACCGACTCACTCGCGCAGTCAGGCCGATCAGCAGTACTTTTTTGTCAATGGCCGGATTATCAAAGACAAAGTGGTCAGTCACGCGGTGCGTCAAGCCTATCAGGATGTGCTTTATAATGGTCGTCATCCGGCATTTGTGCTGTATTTAGAGCTGGATCCGGCGTTGGTGGATGTCAATGTCCATCCGACTAAACATGAAGTCAGGTTTCGTGAAAGCCGTCTGGTACATGATTTTATCTACCGCTCCCTGCACCGTGTGATTGCGCAGATGACACCCGCGTCTGTGCTTGAGCAGGCTGCTCCAGTCGCGCCCATGCCGTATCAGGCTGAACCTGCTTCTTCGGGCGTGTCAGCTGCAGTGCCTGAACAGCAGTTTTCCCAAAATAGGTTTTACCTGCCGCCTCAGGCCACCTCAGTGCCATCGGCGACAGCGGTGCAGCGACAGATCGCCCAATATGGGCAGCTCTATCCAAGTGACAGTAATGCGGTGGTTGACAGTGTAAACGAAGCCATGCCAGCGGATGCTGTAGATGGTACACCGCCACTGGGCTTCGCTCTTGCACAATTGCATGGGGTGTATATTCTTTCCCAGAGCGCAACCGGGATGATTTTGGTTGATATGCATGCGGCACATGAGCGCATTGTTTATGAGCGTATGAAACAGGCGTTGACGGATGAGCGTCTGAGAAGCCAGCCCTTGCTGGTTCCTGTCAGTTTATCAGTCAGTCGGCGCGAAGCGGATCTGGCAGAAGAGCAGCTGGATCTCTTTGCGCGTTTGGGGTTTGGCTTGCAACGCTTGAGTGATGAAACCCTGGTTATTCGTGAAGTGCCGGTATACCTGGCTAAAGCTGATGTACAACAACTGGTCAGGGATGTACTGGCTGATCTGTTTGAACTGGGTGGCAGTCGCCGAATAGAAAACCATATCAATGAATTGCTGGGTACTATGGCCTGCCATGGTGCCGTGCGTGCTAACCGACACTTAACCCTGGCAGAAATGAACGCTTTACTGCGTGATATGGAGCGGACTGAACGCAGTGGGCAGTGTAACCATGGTCGTCCGACCTGGGTGCCCTTAAGCATGAATGAACTGGATAAGTTGTTTCTGCGTGGACAATGAAATGAAGCCGCTGGTCGTTTGTTTGATGGGGCCTACGGCCTCAGGTAAGACGGATCTGGCGATGCGTTTGGTGGATTATCTGAGTGTTGAATTAATCAGTGTTGATTCAGCGCTGATCTACCAGGGTATGGATATAGGTACGGCTAAGCCCGACATGTCTACGCTGCAGCGCTACCCTCATCACCTGGTGAATATCCGCGATCCGGCTGAAAGTTACTCGGCGGCAGAGTTTCGTGAAGATGCGTTGCTCTGCATCGACAAAGCACTGGCTGCTGGCCGAACCCCATTATTGGTGGGGGTACCATGATGTACTTTAATGCATTGCTCAAAGGTTTGGCGACTCTGCCGGCATCAGATCCAGACGTTCGCGCTGATCTGGATGCGCGCATTGCCGCGCAGGGTATTGAAGCCTTGCATCAGGCGTTGATTGCCGTAGACCCGGTTGCTGCAGCGCGTTTGCATTCAACCGATACCCAGCGGGTGCAGCGGGCAATGGAAGTCTATCTGCTTACGGGTAAAACACTGACACAGCATTGGCAAGAGCAGCAACAACCGGAACTGCCCTTCAGGGTGTTGTCTCTGGCGTTGCTGCCGAGTGATCGTGCTGCGCTGCATCAACGTATAAAGTTTACGTTTCGAGCAAATGCTTGAAGCGGGCTTTGAAGCCGAAGTGCGTGAATTATTCAGGCGCGACGATCTACATGAAGGCTTGCCCTCTATTCGTTGCGTGGGGTATCGGCAGATGTGGCAGTATCTGCAGGGGAGTATGGACTATGAAGCTATGCGTGAGAAGGCGGTGATAGCCACGCGTCAGCTCGCCAAAAGGCAGTATACCTGGCTCAGAGGCTGGTCTGAATTACAGGTTCTGCCACAAGAAAAAGACGATATCCTCAGAGAGAGCTTGAAGTTGATAGAGGGTAACGTTATATAATGCTATGGTTTTGTGCATTGCAGCTCTGTATGAGGTTGGTATAAGGTCTGCTATTGCTTAAAAGTATAATTACACTAATTTTTATAACTGAAATTTTTCAGTGAAGGAGTAAACAATGTCAAAAGGGCAATCATTACAAGACCCTTATCTTAACGTGTTGCGCAAGGAGCGGGTCCCCGTATCGATTTTTTTGGTTAACGGTATCAAGCTTCAGGGTCAGATCGAATCTTTTGATCAGTTCGTCATTTTGCTGAAAAATACAGTCAGCCAGATGGTCTACAAACATGCCATCTCAACCGTAGTTCCTTCCCGTCCGGTTAAGTTGCCGCAGCCGGAAGACAAGCCTGAAGAGTGAGTGATCTGATTGTTTTTTGAACGTCCGGAATCCGGAGAGTGCGCCATACTGGTGCATATTGACCTGGCCTCAGAAGCTGAGGCAGAAGATCCAAAAGAGCTTGAAGAGCTGGCTCTTTCAGCCGGGGCTGACCCGGTTTGCTTTATGCATGGCAGCCGCTCTGATCCCAGTCCGCGTTTTTTTCTGGGCAAGGGAAAGGTGGAAGAGTTAGCTGAGCTGGTCAGGTTGCATGAAGCTGACCTGGTGATCTTTAACCATGCGCTAAGTCCCGCTCAGGAACGTAATCTGGAGCGTGAAATCAAGTGTCGTGTACTGGATCGTACCGGTCTGATTCTGGATATCTTTGCTCAGCGTGCGCGTACTCATGAGGGTAAATTGCAGGTTGAGCTGGCGCAGTTGGAACATATGTCAACGCGCCTGGTGCGTGGCTGGACTCACCTTGAGCGTCAGAAGGGTGGTATAGGCTTGCGTGGGCCGGGTGAGACGCAGCTGGAGACTGACCGGCGTTTATTACGTGCGCGCATTAAAGCTATTCTTAAGCGCCTGGATAAAGTCAGACGTCAGCGTGATCAGGGGCGTCGTGCGCGGGTCAGGGCAGAAATTGCCACGGTTTCTTTGGTGGGATACACCAATGCCGGTAAATCAACCCTGTTTAATCGGCTGACCACCGCGAATGTCTATGTCGCTGATCAGTTGTTTGCTACCCTTGACCCAACCTTGCGTAAGGTGCAGTTGCCGGACGCCGGTCCGATTATCCTGGCAGATACGGTAGGTTTTATTCGACACTTGCCACACAAGCTGGTTGAAGCATTTCGTGCTACCCTTCAGGAAACGGCTGAAGCGGATCTGCTGCTGCATGTTATCGACTGTCATGATGATGAGCGCCAGGCACATATAGCACAGGTGAATGATGTGTTGGCTGAAATAGGGGCCGACTCGCGGCCTGTGCTGTTGGTGTACAACAAAATAGATCTGTTGGATGACTTTCCTGCGCGGATAGATCGTGATGAGGAGGGTCGTCCGGTAAGAGTCTGGTTATCTGCTCAGACGGGTGAGGGCGCTGATCTGTTGTTACAGGCAGTGAATGAGCGTCTGTCCGGGTTGATGTTCGAAGGTGTCCTGCAATTAAGTCCATCAGAAGGTCAGCTCCGCTCTTTGCTTTACACAAAAGATGCAGTGCTGAATGAGCGGATTGATGAAGATGGGCGTATTAGTTTGCAAGTACGCATACAGCAGAAAGATTTTCGTCAGTTGTTGAGTCGGTTGAATATTCCGGCGGAACGATATCTGGCGGCGATGGTCGATAATGAATAGCGGTTGCATCCATGTGGTGCGCCCCATAAAATTTCATTTTTTAAATAAGTTGTTTTAAAGCGGAGAAAACTATGGCCTGGAATGAGCCTGGCGGAAATGGTAAAAACCATGACCCCTGGAGCGGCGGCGGTGACAAAAATCCCGGCGGTGGTAAGCGTAATGGTGGCGGTAACAATGATCAGGGACCTCCTGATCTGGATGAGGCGCTGCAAAAGTTACAGGACCGTTTAAACGGGCTGTTTGGCAGTAAAAAAGGCGGCTCCGGTGGCACTGGCGGTACAGGTAGTTCCGGTGGGGGTAAAGGCGGTAGTTTTACCCTTGTGGGTATCGTAGCGGTTTTGGCACTGGTTGTCTGGGCCGGTATGGGCTTTTACACAGTGGATCAACAGGAACGCGGTGTTGTGCTGCGCCTGGGTAAATTCCACACCGTAGTTAACCCTGGTTTGCAATGGAATCCACCGATCATCGATGAAGTTAATCTGGTCAATGTGACCCAGGTACGTATCCATGATCATCGTGCCTTGATGTTGACGGAAGATGAAAACATCGTGGATGTCGATATTAGTGTGCAGTATGTTGCTGAAAATCCAGAATTCTTCACTCTCAAAGTGAGAAATCCTGAGGTTAGCCTCGGGCAGGCATCTGAAGCGGCGCTACGTCAGGTTGTTGGTGGCTCGGATATGAACTCCATTCTGACCGAAGGTCGTCAAGTGATGGCGATCTCTGTGCAGGAGCGTTTACAGCGCCATATGGATAATTACGAAACCGGCATTCGTATCTCTGGTGTTAACGTGCGTAACGCCCAGGCACCCAGCCAGGTGCAGGATGCGTTTGATGACGTGATCAAGGCGCGCGAGGATGAGCAGCGTTCCAAGAACGAAGCGGAAGCCTATGCTAACAGCGTCGTACCGGAAGCGCGTGGTAATGCACAGCGTATGTTTGAAGAAGCCAGTGCCTACCGTGAAGAGGTGGTTGCCAGAGCAAACGGTGAAACCCAGCGTTTCCTTGCACTCTTGACTGAGTATCGTCAGGCTCCGGATGTTACCCGTGAGCGTCTGTATATCGATATGATGCAGAATGTACTGACCAATACGCCGAAAGTACTTATGGATGTTGAGAGTGGTAGCAATAATGTTATGTTCCTGCCGCTGGATAAGTTGATGGAGCAGCAACGTGGAACGTCGGGAGCTTCGGCCCGTAGCAGTAGTGCCGAGATGAATCTGCGTCAACTGAATGATCAGGTTACTGAACAGGCGCGAAATCGTCAGGCCGGTAGTCTGAGGGAGGGTCGATAAGATGAAATCCAATTCAGTAATAGTGCTGGTTGTAGCACTGATCGCAGTTTGGCTGGTGTCTGAGTCAGTTTATATTGTCAAGGAAACCGAGCGTGCGGTGAAACTGCGTTTCGGTGAAATTGTCGAGCCGGATATCGAACCAGGTTTGCATTACAAGATTCCATTTGTGAATACCGTGCGTAAGTTTGAGTCACGTTTGATTACCATGGATTCCAGGCCTCAGGCATTCCTTACATTGGAAGCCAAGCGTCTGATTGTTGACTCGTTCATTAAATGGCGCATCGCTAATGTGCAAAAGTATTACACCGCAACCTCTGGTGATGAGAATCGGGCCAATAGCCTGTTGTCCAGTCGAATCGAAACCAACCTGCGTAATCAGTTTGGTGAGCGCACATTGAATCAGGTAGTTTCTGGTGAGCGTGAAGAGTTGATGGATCAGGTTAATCAGGCGTTGAGTCTGGTGGCACAGGATGAGCTGGGTATCGAGATCGTTGATATTCGTATCAAGCGTATCGACCTGCCAACTGAGGTGTCAGCCTCCGTGTATGACCGAATGCGTTCCGAGCGTTTGCGTCTGGCGCGTGAATTACGTGCCCGTGGTATGGAGCTGGCTGAGGGTATACGTGCTGATGCGGATCGTCAGCGCACGGTTATTACCGCCAATGCATTCAGTGCAGCTGAGATCGTTCGTGGTGAAGGTGATGCGCAAGCGGCCAATATTTATGCTAATGCTTTTGGGCAGGATGCGGAGTTCTATGCGTTCATGCGTAGTCTGAACGCCTACAATGAATCCTTCCAGGGTGATGGCGATGTAATGGTGCTTGAGCCGAAGAGCGAGTTCTTCCGCTATTTGCAGAACCCAATGGTTCAGTAAGCACGTAAGTGTATGACTAAAGCAGGTGCCAATGGCACCTGCTTTCATGTTAGAATTCGTTAACCGGGTCAATGCCCGGTTTTTTTATGTACAGGATGTGCGCTATGCCGTGAGCGCATGGATGGACAGAGGCGGCGATGATGAGAGGATTGATACATGGCGCTGGCAGATAGATGGTTGCTGCCTGAAGGTATAAAAGAGCTGTTGCCACCGCAGGCCCGCCAGGCGGAACTGATGCGCAGACGTATACTGGATTTATATAACAGCTGGGGATATGAGTTGGTGATGCCGCCATTGGTCGAGCATCTGGAATCCTTGCTAACTGGCACCGGGCATGACCTGGATCTGAATACGTTCAAACTGACAGATCGTCTGAGTGGGCATGCACTGGGTATTCGTGCTGACATTACCCCGCAGGTAGCTCGTATAGATGCGCACAGACTGCGTACTGAAGGTGCCAGTCGTTTGTGCTATTGTGGCTCTGTTGTTCACACCCATGCGGCACATATGCTTGCCAGCCGCAATCCGTTGCAGGCTGGAGCTGAACTCTATGGCCATGCCGGTATTGAAAGCGATGCCGAAGTGATTGCCCTGATGCTGGAAACGCTTCAGACAGCAGGTGTTAGTGATGTGCTGACACTGGATCTTGGGCATGTAGGCCTGTTTCGTGCACTGGTTGCTGAAGCGGGCCTGGACCAGGATCAGAAAGATCAGTTTATTGATTTGCTGCAGCGTAAGGCGATGCCTGAAATTGCCGTATTTATTGAAACACTGCCGGTCAGTGAAGTGCTGCGTAAACAGTTGTCAGTGCTGCCAGGTTTACACGGTACGTCGGATGTGTTGGCAAAGGCACGTAACTGCTTCAATCAGCCAGAAGCTCACCAGGCTATTGATTACCTGGCGCAGTTGGCAGAGCTGATTCAGCAGCGCTTTCCGACAGTGCGTTGTTACTTTGATCTGGCTGAGTTGCGTGGATATCACTATCATACCGGTGTGGTGTTTGCGGCTTATACGCCCAGCTTTGGTCAGTCGCTTGCCAAAGGTGGGCGTTATGATGAGATAGGTGAAGATTTTGGTCGTGCGCGTCCGGCAACAGGCTTCAGTACCGATTTGAGTACACTCATCGATCTTGCCGGTATTACGGCAGCGGCTGAAAAAGCGATATTAGCACCAACCGAAGGGGATGATCCGACGCTGCGGGATGTGGTTCGTGACTTGCGACAACAGGGTTTTCGTGTCATTCAGATGCTGGATGGCCTGCCTATACCGGCCTCCTGTGATCGCCAGCTGGAAAAACAGGGTGGGGAGTGGCAGATCAAGCCGCTCTGATTCATTAACACTTTTATGAGTACATGAGACAGCAATGGGTAGAAACGTCGTTGTTCTGGGCACCCAGTGGGTGATGAAGGAAAAGGTAAGATCGTTGATCTTTTAACTGAAAAGATTGCAGCGGTAGTGCGTTTTCAAGGCGGTCACAATGCTGGCCATACACTGGTAATAGATGGAAAGAAAACTGTACTCCATTTGATACCCTCTGGCATCCTTCGAGAGAAGGTTCTCTGCTTGATCGGTAATGGTGTGGTGCTTTCACCCGAAGCCCTGTTAAAAGAGATCGCCGGGCTGGAAGCAACCGGTATTCCGGTGAGTCAGCGTTTACGGTTGAGCCCGGCATGCCCTTTGATTCTGCCCTCTCATGTAGCTTTGGATCAGGCGCGTGAACTGGCGCGTGGTGAGTCAAAAATTGGTACCACCGGTCGTGGTATCGGTCCGGCATACGAAGACAAGGTCGCTCGCCGTGGATTACGCTTGGGTGATATCCGTGATTCTAAGCTGTTTGCCGAAAAACTGCGTGAGCTGCTTAAGTTTCACAACTTTATGTTACAGCAGTACTATGGTGTCGAGCCGGTCAGCTTTGATGCGGTGCTGGCTGAATGCATGGAGATGGCCGAAAAGCTTATGCCGATGATTGCTGATGTTACGGCTATTCTGCATGACCTGCGCCGTCAGGGTGCCAGTATCATGTTTGAAGGTGCGCAAGGTTCCTTGCTGGATATCGATCACGGTACCTATCCCTATGTAACCTCATCAAACACCACCGCAGGTGGAACCTCTACCGGTAGTGGTTTTGGTCCGCTTTACCTTGATTATATTCTCGGTATTACTAAAGCCTATACCACGCGTGTGGGTGGCGGTCCTTTCCCGACTGAGCTGTCTTGTGCTATTGGCAAGCAGCTGGCTGAAAAAGGTCACGAGTTTGGTTCTACTACTGGTCGTGCACGTCGTTGCGGTTGGTTTGATGCTGTGGCACTGAAACATGCCATTGAAATCAACTCGATTTCCGGTTTGTGTCTAACCAAGTTGGATGTACTGGATGGTTTGGAGCAGATAGGCATTTGTACTGGCTATGAAGATGCCCAGGGTCAGCCAGTCTATTCACTCAGTGGTAGCGAAGATTACGAAGCCATTACCCCGGTGTACGAAATGATGCCGGGTTGGAGTGAGTCGACAGTGGGTGCTAAAACGGTTGAAGACTTGCCTGAGAACGCGCGGGCGTATATTCGTCGGTTGGAAGCGCTGGTAGGTGCCCCGGTTGATATTATTTCAACCGGCCCTGACCGTAATGAAACGATTGTGTTGCGCGATCCGTTTAACTGATCGATGCAGCAACCACTGCCACTGCCACAGCAAGCCTGCTGGCAGTGGTTGTTTTGATTTATCCGACTGTCTGAATAGTTTTGATCAGTAGTTTGAACATTTTCGGATTGGCCGCCACCAGGTTGCCGCTCTGACGATGCGCATTCCCGCCCTTGTAATCACCCACTAAACCACCCGCTTCCTGAATTAGCAGTATACCTGCATCCATATCCGCTTCACTCAGATTGGCTTGAAAGAAACCATCCAGACGCCCGGCGGCGGTATAAGCCATATTCAGCAGGGCTGATCCGCTGCTGAACAGGTTGGCACCGGCTGTGGAGAGGTGGCTCAACAGGCGCTGATGTTCGGCAAAGGCCTGGTCACGATCTGTGGCCGAGACAAATCCACTGCCTAGTAGGGACTGATGTAGATTTTTGTTAGTGCTGACGCGTAAACGGCGTCCGTTAAGCTGTGCGCCATTACCACGGCTGGCAGTAAATTCTTCACCGGTTACCGGGTTGATGACGACGCAGTGTTCGATGCGGCCATTGATGCGTCCGGTCAGGCTGAGTGCGTAAACGGGCAGGGCGTTGGAAAAGTTCAGCAGGTTGTCTACTGGCTGATATGCCAGTCGCAGACTACCGGACCTTCACCTGTGGCTTTGTAGTGACCGCTGAAATCACCCTGCAGGGTGTGATGCGGGAAAGCCTTCTGCATGGACTGAGCAATACTGCGCTCAACATTTGAGCAGGTTTCGCTAATGAATTCAGCCGCACTGGACTGTTCGGATTTGATCAGATCAAGGCGTTCTGCCGCGCGGGCAATCTGTTCTCCGCCAAGGCGGGCAGCACGAAGTGCGATATTTACTATCGGTTGCATCAGGTTAAGCGTCCAGTTTTGTTCAAGAGCAAAGCGCCATTATACTGAAGTGGCGGTTGCTTATCTATTCATGTGGGTTTTTTTCACCTGCCTGCTGTTTCTTGGTGTTCTTGCTCGTGCTTGGCTGGGGTGGTGGTATCGCTTTGCTGTGACACCCTGTGCATCATCCTGATCGCTCGGCAGCCGCCTTGACCGCCATGGACGGCGGAAATGCCGAAAATGCAGGAGCATTTTTCGGCCCGGCGGCTGACGGTCACAGCAAAGCGATACCACCACCCCGCTGAGAGTCCGTGCCGAAAACATCAGTTTGTAGTGGTCAAGTAAAACTGGCCACCGGTTTATAGTTAATCCAGTATTGTTCTTCTGCCTGATTCGGACTCACTCCATTATTATGCTGGTGTGGTCGAAGCTGGCTATAATACCCGATTAAATACTTCACTACGTGATGCTGAGCTTGAACGAATGAACGGTAGCCGTAGGTAGGCACCCATTCAATCTTCAAGCTTCTAAAAAAGCGCTCCATTGGAGCATTATCCCAGCAGTTACCGCGTCGGCTTAGGCTTTGCTTTATCTGGCATTTCCAGAGCGTCTGACGAAATTTACGGCTCGTATAATGGCTACCTTGGTCACTATGAAACATCACTTCTTTGGGTCGTCCACGGCTCTCATACGCCATTTTTAGTGCATTGCTGGTAAGCTCACTGTCTGGCGATAGCGACATCGCCCAGCCCACTGGCTTGCGTGCAAATAGGTCCATCACAACCGCTCAATAAGCCCAGCGACTGCCCGTCCATATGTACGTGACATCGCCACACCAGACATGGTTCGGCGCATCAACGTCAAACTGGCGGTCTAAATGATTTGGTATCGCAACATGTTCATTACCTGTTTTCTTATATGTGTGACCGGGTACCTGGCAACTGCTAAGCCCAAGCTTTTTCATCAAGCGTCCGGCTCGATAGCGGCTTAGTGGCACGTTCTGATTGGTCGCCATTTCCGCAATGCTTCGTGCACCCGCAGAACCTTCGCTAGCGCGAAAGAGTTCTCTAACGACGGCATGTTCTGCGGTCTTTTTCGCACAAACAGGCTTTTTTGAACATTGTCTCCAGTACTTGAAGCTGCTGCGGTGGACACCAAACACCTCACACAGCTTCGTTACCGGATAGCTCGTCTTGAGTTTCTCGATTATCGAGAATTGTTCAGAGAGTCCGACATCAAGAGAGCGGTAGCCTTTTTTAATATATCTTTTTCCATTTCAACTTCGCGGATGCGTTTCTCAAGCTCGCGTATTCTTAGTTGATCTGGCGTCATGGGTGTTGCTTTTGGACTCTCACCACTACGTTCTTTCCGTAGCTGGCGAACCCATTTATCCATCGTCGAATGTCCGACATTCATGGCTTCAGCCGCATCTCTAATAGAGTAATTTTGGTCGACTACCAGCTGTGCTGCTTCGAGTCTAAATTCAGGGCTGAAATTACGCTTTGGTCTTCTGGTCATGTTGTCACCTAATCATCTCTTGGTGCATGATAGCACCTCTAATTAGGTGGCCAAATTAACTATGCCACTACAGTTATCAAGTATAGTGTGGTTATATTTGTCAGATGCTTGCTTCTGTGTGGGTAAATTGTGATAGTGATCTTTGGGCGGCGATATAAATGTTAGTGATAAAATAAGGATGGACAATATGGCTGTGGAAGAAGTTATACCCACCGAAGAACTATGTTGTGGTCTAGTAATGCCCATATCCTCTATAGATGGATGTAATGAGCAACACTGGTCAGACGTAAAAGAAATTCTTACTGAGTCGGTTGAGTCTGCAGGTTTCAAAGCTAACTTGGTTAGCTACGCTGATGATGTTGGAATAATTCAGAAAAGAATAATCCAAAATTTGTATGAAAACCCAATCGTTGTATGTGATGTAAGTGGGAAAAACCCTAATGTAATGTTTGAACTTGGTATGAGGCTGGCTTTCGATAAACCCACTATAATTGTGAAAGATGATAAAACCGCATACTCCTTTGATACATCTCCTATTGAACACTTAGAGTACCCTCGAGATTTGCGTTTTTCCAAAATAGTAGACTTTAAAGAAGCATTGAAAGAAAAAGTTAAAGCTACTTTACGGAAGTCTAAAGAAGATGCAAATTACACAGCTTTTTTGAAGCATTTCGGGACTTTTACAGTTGCAAAATTGGATACGAAAGAAGTTTCAAAAGAGGACTTTATCATAGAAGAGCTTCGTGATTTGAAGAAGAGCGTTCATAGACAGACGTTAATGTACAATGACAGATTTCACTCTATTGAACCCGCTTTTTATGGAAGGTATCCATCAGAAAAATTATACATGGTAATGAAAAACTTGATTAAAAAAACAATCAATAATTCATCATTAAATAATTCATCAATCAATTATTCGATTAGTAAGAAGAATTTACCAGAAATAAGAAAAAAAATTTACAGCCAACTAATGAATGATGAGCAAATACAACACTATTTCTCCGGCCCAGAAGAATTTGATATGGTTTTTAACGAGGTTTGTCAAGACTTATTAACATGAGTCACTACTAATAGCAGGTTTTGTGACGCCCTTTCCATTTTTCTTTCATCTCTACTCCAAAAGTGTGCATGCGATCAAAGGGTCAAACGATCAAGGGGTCAGCCACCTTGGACTTTAAACGATCAAGGGGTCAGCCACCTTGGACTTTAAAGGTGATTTTTAAAGCGCTACCCAATGCAGAGAGCGTTCTTGCGGATTGAGTAAAAAAGGGATAATTTATACTCATGGATGAGTTTGAATTTGACGAAACCAAAAGTCAGGTTAATTTCGATAAGCACGGCATTGATTTTGCTACAGCTCAATCGCTGTGAAGAGATCCATACTTGTTGGAAATCCGTGCTAAATCAGAGGATGAGCCAAGGTTCGTGCTGATAGGTAAGATTGGTAAAAAACACTGGTCAGCTGTCGTCACCTATAGGGAAGGTCGTATACGTTTGATTTCAGTCAGGCGCTCCCGCAAGAAGGAGGTTGAGCTCTATGAAAGCTAAAAACTTCGATGAAAAATTTGAGGAAGATCAAGATGATATTGTTGATGACCTCGATTTAACCACTGCTCGCCAAGTAAACCAAGAGCAAAAACGAATTAACGTTGATTTTCCGGCATGGGTTGTAGAGTCGTTAGATCGTGAAGCTGCGCGAATTGGTGTTACACGCCAATCAATTATTAAGGTGTGGCTGGTTGAGCGTCTTCAAGCAGAAGCTGCTAATAAGCCGCTGAATGGTGACGCCGCAGGCAGCGCACATTAGTGTAGATCAAGGGGTCAGCCACCTTGATCTTTCCAGCTTTATCGAGATAATTAAGCCAAAGAACGACAGTCCGATGCGTCGCTCTATCTATAGCCGCTGTATAGGTGGTGCGTTGTTGTTATGAAACATATGTTCGAGTATTTTTTGCCAGGTTTATAAGGGTTGTTAACGATGAAGCAGTTCGAAACTATTCTCGAAAAAATACTGTGGAATTCAAGATTTTTGATTCTGATCGCGGTTGTTTCTAGCTTGCTAGGTTCCCTGGTACTTTTTATTGTTGGTACCATGGATATTTTTAAGGTAGCAAGGATGACGTTTGAGTATTATATTGGAAAAGGCGGTCAGGATATCCATGAATTTATTATCACCGATATAATTCTAGCTGTTGATATCTATTTGGTAGCAGTAGTTTTGCTTATATTTGGTGCAGGAGCATACAGGCTCTTTATTTCACCGATTGACGAATCGGAAGAAAGTGGTATTGCTCATCCTTTCAATATCCAAACATTTGATGAGTTGAAGGACAAGATCGTACGGGTAGTGATTCTTGCTGTTATAATCGAATTTTTCAGAGCAGTAGTGGATATCCGGTTTTCCACTCCATTGGATGCAATATATCTGGCTTTATCGGTTTTAGCGTTAGCAGCATCTGTTTATCTGATGAATATAAATCATAATAGCAAAAATATAAAAAAGGACGATTCTAGCTCCTCTGACTAATCCCTGGATCTGGTTGCCTTCCTCTCGCACGGCACTGTCAGTTCTGATGGCCCGTTAAACATTAAATGCAGGTGACATCAATTGCTGCTCACCTCGTCTGATTCCAATGCTTTTGGCAACAGACTCCCATTGACGAACACTTGCTAATACCTCATTTTTATTTTTTACGGCTTCGTTTTTTTCCAGTTGAAAAAAATCGATCACCTGCATCGCGAGGTCGTAGTTTAAGCTGTTGTCACCATCAGTAATGTTCAAATGCAATCCATTTGAGGGCGTGACAGGGTTAATGTCGTAGGCTGGTTTTCGGACGGGCGCCGCCTAATGAGGAACCCGGGGACGTTTTTCTTCCTGAAGCGCAACGACAGCTTCACGAGGCTTCATCAACAACCTCTATGACGGCGTGATTGTATTTGCTCATATGGGTTGGCCCGCCTTTATCTCTATCCAAAGCTACCATTCAACAGCGATGTTATGTGTCTTGACTGACTATATCGATAGGGCTATCGTAATACCAATCTTGTATCGATAGGTGCTATTATGACAGCTGTAACAGTTTCACCGAAGTATCAGATTGTAATACCTAAAGAAATTCGTGAATCTATGGGGATTATTTCTGGCCAAAAACTCCAGATCATGTCTTATCAGGGGAGAATTGAATTGATTCCTCTTAAGCCTATGAAGGACTTGAGGGGCTTTCTGAACAGCATAGATACGACAGTGCTCAGGGATGAAGACCGGGTATGAATGTAGTAGATTCGTCTGCCTGGTTGTCGTATTTTGCTGGTGATAGTAATTCAGCAGTATTTGCCGAACCTATTGAAGAGTTATCTGAACTGCTCGTGCCCAGTATCACAATAACAGAGGTTTTTAAAAATGTGCTGCGGCAGCGCGGTGAAGAGGCCGCCCTGATTGTTACCGCTCACATGAAGCAAGGCAAAGTGATCCCTTTGGATTCAGAGCTCGCAATGGATGCTGCCAAATTTGGTGTTCTTCACAAATTACCCCTCGCTGACAGTATTATTTTCGCTACAGGCCAAAAGTATTCCGCCGTTATCTGGACACAGGATAGCGACTTCGAAGGTTTGGTGAATGTCAGATATATTGCCAAGAAAAGCATATAGCAGGGGGCAGCCTCCTTGAACTGCAAAACTTTCCCCATTTCGTGCATAAACAGATCATCTGTCAGCATCTCTGCACTTACCTAATCGTTATCTGCTATTATACCGGCCTTGTTTTTTTGCTGGAAATGTCGAGCTATGTTGGACCAGATACGTATTGTCATGATTCATACCACCCACCCGGGCAATATCGGCGGGGTGGCGCGTGCCATGCAAAATATGGGGTTGACTGATCTGTGTCTGGTTGCGCCTAAGCGTTTTCCTGATCCTGAAGCGGATGCGCGTGCCTCGGGGGCCACGGATCTACTGGCTTCAGCCAGGGTTGTTGAGTCGTTGGAAGAGGCGTTGGAAGATTGTCATCTTGTGGTGGGGACCAGTGCGCGTGAGCGCCACATCCCCTGGCCAGTCATTACGCTAGGCAAATGGCCTCGGTGGCATGCGACTTGCAGCCGGGTAAACGCATGGCCATTCTGTTTGGTCGTGAAGACCGGGGTTTGACTAATGATGAGTTGCATCGTTGTCACCATCATGTGCATATTCCGACTAACCCTGACTTTAGTTCGTTGAATGTGGCGGCGGCGGTGCAGGTGATTGCTTACGAGTTGCGTATCGCCAGCCTCGAGGGTGAGCGTGGGCCATCACCGCAATGGGGTACCAGCTGGGATATTGATCTGGCTGATGCGCGCGAGACGGAGTTGTTGTTTGAGCATCTGGAGAAAACTCTGGTTGGGGTGGAGTTTCTCGATCCGGATAATCCGCGCCAGTTAATGACACGGCTACGCCGCCTGTTTCTGCGCGCGGTACCGGACAGGGTAGAGGTAAATGTGATGCGTGGATTCCTGAGTGCTATAGATAAGGTGCTGGCAAGACAGCCCCGCATAACGGGTGAGGAGACTAACGATGTTTGAGCGGTTGAAGGAAGATGTGCGCTCGGTGTTTGACAGAGATCCGGCGGCGCGTAATTTTCTGGAAGTAATTACTAACTACCCGGGTTTACATGCTGTCTGGTGGCATCGGGTGGCCAATGCCTTGTGGCGACGTAATTTCAAGTGGCTGGCGCGTATGGTGTCGAATTTTGCCCGCTGGACTACCGGTATTGAGATACATCCGGGTGCTCAGATAGGCCGACGCTTTTTTATTGACCACGGTATGGGAGTGGTGATCGGTGAAACGGCGGAAGTCGGTGATGATGTCACGCTTTATCAGGGGGTGACGCTCGGTGGTACCAGCTGGAATAAGGGTAAGCGTCATCCAACCCTGGAAAATAATGTCATCGTGGGTGCCGGTGCTAAAATACTTGGGCCATTTACTGTGGGTGAAGGCGCTAAGGTGGGTTCCAATGCGGTTGTGACCAAAGCGGTGCCTGCGGGTGCCACCGTGGTGGGTATACCGGGGCGTATTGTCAGGCGTGCAGAGGATGATGCCAGTGATGAGCAGCGTCAGCAGATGGCCGATAAGGTAGGTTTTGATGCTTATGGCGTCAGTAATGAAGTCTCTGATCCGGTCGCTCATGCGATTGGCTGCATGCTGGATCATCTGCAAGCCATGGATAAGCGTATGGACAAGATGGGCAATGTGCTCTGTGACCTGCGACCAGAGTACTGTGATGAGCAACTGCCGGAGCTGAAAAAAGAAGATTTTGAAGGCGCGGTGGAAGAGGATGCTAAACCCTGATCGGTGAATTTGTAAGGGTGATCCAAATCTTGAGTAAAATAGTAGGATATATAGTTGACTAATTATGTTGGTTTTTGCATAATCCCTACATTATGTAAGCGATGTGAGGTGAAATATGCGGTTAACAACGAAAGGACGTTATGCGGTGACAGCCATGCTGGATCTGGCTCTGCATGAAGGTAAAGGACCAATTAGTTTGGCAGATATATCAGAGCGACAGGGTATTTCGCTGTCATATCTGGAACAGCTGTTTGCTAAATTGAGACGCAATGATCTTGTCGGCAGTGTGCGTGGGCCGGGTGGTGGCTATCAGCTAAAGCGCTCTCAGCGCGAAATTAATGTAGCTGAAGTGATTGATGCGGTAAATGAAAGTGTTGATGCTACCGGTTGCAATAAGCGTGGTGACTGCCAGTCTGGTGAGGTGTGTCTGACCCATCACCTGTGGTGTGATCTGAGTGATCAGATACATACTTTTTTGAACGGTATAACGCTGGCTGATCTGGTGGAGCGTCAGGATGTTAAAGATGTTTCTCAGCGCCAGGATGGTCGACGTTCTGAGCAGATGATTGCCAGTGATATTCATGTAACTAACGGACTCTGAATTTAATTTGTGTCAGTGAAGGTGTGATGAGAAAGCCGGTATATCTTGATTATGCAGCCTCAACTCCGGTTGACCCCAGGGTTGCCGAGAAAATGATGGCCTGCCTGACGTTGGACGGAAATTTTGCCAATCCGGCTTCCCGGTCTCACATTTACGGCTGGAAAGCTGAAGAGGCGGTAGAAACGGCGCGTCAGCAGGTTGCTGAGTTGGTTAGTGCCGATCCGCGTGAAATTGTCTGGACCTCGGGAGCAACCGAATCCAACAATCTGGCCTTGAAAGGGGCTGCGCATCAGCATCGGCGTAAAGGGCAGCATCTGATCAGTTCGGTAATTGAGCATAAGGCCGTTATCGATACCTTGCGTCAGTTGGAGTCAGAGGGTTACGAAGTTACCTGGTTAACCCCTGATTCTGACGGCTTGATTCAGCCGGATCAGGTGGCTGCGGCTATCCGTGAAGATACGCTGTTGGTCAGCCTGATGCAGGTGAATAACGAGATAGGCACGATTAATGATATCGCCGCTATAGGTAATATCTGTCGTGAACATGGCGTGTTGTTTCATGTTGATGCGGCGCAGAGTCTGGGTAAGTTACCCATCGATCTGAGTGCGTTGCCGGTGGATCTGATGTCCTTTTCAGCACACAAATTCTATGGTCCAAAGGGTGTGGGTGCCTTGTATGTACGTCAACAGCCTCGGGTTCGGTTAGAGGCGCAGATGCACGGTGGTGGGCATGAGCGGGGGATGCGCTCGGGTACGCTGGCAACACATCAGCTGGTTGGTATGGGTGAGGCAGCTCGCCTGGCCAATGAGTTGATGGCCGATGAGTCCGCTCGTATTCAAGGAATCCGGACACGCTTTCTTGAGGGGGTCCGAGATCTGCCGGGAATCCATGTGCATGGCTCATTAACGCAACGCGTCGCTGGCAATCTGAATCTCGGCGTAGAACAAGCTGATGGCGAGTTGTTGCTGATGGCGCTAAAAGATCTGGCTATCTCGACAGGCTCGGCCTGTACGTCTGCCAGTCTGGAGCCCAGTTATGTGTTGAAGGCAATAGGTGTGCCGAATGCGCTGGCACATGCATCCCTGCGGATTAGCTTTGGTCGTTTCACCACAGTAGAAGAAGTTGATTTTGCCGTTGCCCATTTCCGGCAGGTGGTGAGTAAATTGGTCAGTATCACTGCCTGACCCTGGTTAGCGAGAATAGAGGTTGGTTATGTCCGAACAGGTAGAGCAGTTAATTAAGAAAGAGTATGCAGCAGGTTTTCATACAGATGTTGAGTCTGACACCTTACCTCCTGGTTTGAATGAAGATGTTGTGCGCTTCATTTCTGGCAAAAAAAATGAGCCGGAGTGGATGTTGGAGTGGCGGCTTAAGGCCTACCGTGCCTGGCTGACTATGAAGGAGCCGGAGTGGGCGCATGTGCACTACCCGACGATCGATTTTCAGTCGATCTCCTATTTCTCCGCACCAAAAAGCCTGGCTGACCGGCCACAGAGTCTGGACGAAGTCGATCCGGATCTGATTGAGACCTACAATAAATTGGGTATCCCGTTACACGAGCAGGAAATGCTGGCGGGTGTGGCTGTGGATGCGGTATTTGACTCGGTATCTGTGGTAACCACTTTCCGGGCAAAACTGGAAGAAGCGGGTGTGATTTTCTGTCCCATCAGCGAGGCGGTGCACAAATACCCTGAACTGGTGAAAAAGTATATCGGTTCGGTGGTGCCTCAGCGTGACAACTATTATGCGGCGCTTAACTCAGCGGTGTTCTCCGATGGCTCCTTTGTGTATATCCCCAAGGGCGTACGTTGCCCGATGGAGTTGTCGACCTATTTCCGTATTAACCAGATGAACACCGGGCAGTTTGAGCGTACGCTGATTATTGCCGAGGAAGGCTCGCATGTCAGCTATCTGGAAGGCTGTACAGCGCCTCAACGTGATGAAAATCAGTTGCATGCGGCGGTTGTTGAGCTGGTTGCGATGGATAATGCTGAAATCAAATATTCCACCGTGCAGAACTGGTATCCCGGTGATGAGAACGGCAAGGGCGGTATTTACAACTTCGTTACCAAGCGTGGCATCTGTCATACCCGTGCCAAAATTTCCTGGACTCAGGTTGAAACCGGTTCGGCGGTTACCTGGAAATACCCAAGCTGTATCCTCAAGGGTGATCACAGCATTGGTGAGTTCTACTCTGTCGCGCTGACCAATAATTATCAGCAGGCTGATACCGGTACCAAGATGATCCACCTGGGTAAAAATACCCGTTCCACCATTATTTCTAAAGGCATATCTGCCGGTCACAGTCAGAATGCCTACCGTGGCCTGGTACGTATGGGGCCAACAGCGGCGGGTGCGCGTAATTATACCCAGTGTGATTCACTGCTGATTGGTGATCGTTGCGGTGCGCACACTTTCCCTTATATAGAAAGCTCGCACCCGTCGGCCATCGTTGAACATGAAGCTACCACCTCTAAAGTGAGTGATGACCAGATGTTCCTGTGTCAGCAGCGTGGCCTGGATCCGGAAAAAGCGGTGTCAATGATCGTTAACGGCTTCTGTCGTGAGGTGTTCAAGCAGTTGCCGATGGAGTTTGCCGTAGAAGCCGGTAAGCTTTTGGAAGTCAGCCTGGAAGGTTCTGTCGGTTAAGCGATTCTCAGCCGTATACGTTAATGTTTTGGAAGATACTATGTTAAATATCAGTAAACTGTGTGCCTCAATAGAAGATAAAGCCATCCTGCGTGAATTGTCGCTGGAGGTGAAGCCGGGTGAAATTCACGCCATCATGGGCCCCAATGGTGCCGGTAAAAGTACGCTGGGTAATGTACTGGCGGGTCGTCCTGGCTATGAGCCCACCTCCGGGAGTGTCAGCTTTAAAGGTATGAATTTGCTTGATCTTGAGCCTGAGGTGAGGGCACGTGAAGGGTTGTTTCTGGCGTTTCAGTATCCGGTAGAAATTCCTGGCGTCAGCAATATGGAGCTACTCAAAGCCGCTGTTGATGCTCGCCGTGCACATACCGGGCAGGAAGAGCTGTCAGCTATCGACTTTATGAAGATGGCGCGAGAAGCCAGCAAGGCTGTGGATCTGGATCAGAGCTTTCTCAAACGTGGCGTCAATGAAGGCTTCTCCGGCGGCGAGAAGAAGCGTAACGAGATCATGCAGATGATGTTGATGGAGCCGTCATTGTGCATCCTGGATGAAACAGATTCAGGCCTGGATATTGATGCCCTGCAGGTTGTCGCACGTGGTGTGAATGCCATGCGTGCAGAGAACCGCAGCTTTATTGTTGTGACCCACTATCAGCGCCTGCTGGATTTTATCGTACCGGATTATGTGCATGTACTGGCCAATGGCCGCATTGTTAAATCGGGTGACAAGTCACTGGCGCTGGAGCTGGAAGCCAAGGGCTACAGCTGGCTCGAAAACGAGGTGGCGTGATGACTTCAGAGTTTCAGCAACACGCCGTATCGCTGGCTTCTGGACAGCCGTTTCCCGCCTGGTTGGGTCAGGTCAGAGAACAGGGCGGTCAGTTGTGGCAGGATTTGCCCTGGCCGACACGTAAAACCGAGGCCTGGCGCTATACTTCACTTTTGCCGATTGAAAATGCGCAGTGGCAGTTGGCATCTCAGGCAAAACTGGACTCCACTGATGGCTGATCGAATTGGATGCTTATCGCCTGGTGTTCGTGAATGGTCGCTTCGATGCGGGTTTGTCTTCAAGCCTGCCTGATGAAGTGGTGCGTTTTTCCGCCGCAGGTAGCGAACAGCAAGCAGTGATCCGTGAACACCTGAATAGCATCGCCGATCAGCACAAACACCTGTTTGCAGCGCTCAATAGCAGTTGGCTTGACGAGGGTGTGTTGCTGCATGTGCAGGCTAATCAGCGGTTGGATAAACCGGTATATATTGTTCATGCAACCGATACCCTCTCGGCTGAAGTGGTAAATGCCCGTTTACTGGTAGTGTTGGAAAGTGGTGCTGAGGCCGAGGTGCTGGAACATTTCTTTACCATGAGAGATCAGGACAAAGGCTGGATAAACGCCACCACTGAGCTGGTTTTGAAAGCCAATGCTTCATTAAGTCATCACCGCATCAATCTGGAATCGGAACAATCACTGCATACCGGTGGTGTGCATGTCAGTCTGGCTGCAGATTCGCGCATGCAGGGATTTACGCTGGCAACCGGTAGCCGCCTGAAACGCATTGATTACCATGTATTCCATCAGGGCTGTGGTTCTGATTTGCAGCTGAACGGCATTTATCTGCCACGCAATAATCAACGCATTGACTACCACACCAATGTCGAGCACTGCGTGCCCCACTGTACTACCACGGAAGTGTTTCGTGGGGTGATGTCGGATAGCGCAAAAGCGGTTTTTAATGGCCGTATCCATATACATAAGGATGCCCAGAAAACCCTGGCGCAGTTAAGTAACCGCAATCTGCTCACTTCAGACCGCGCCCAGATCAATACCAAGCCTGAGCTGGAAATCTATGCCGATGATGTGCGTTGTGCGCATGGTGCAACTGTTAGTCAGCTTAACGATGAAGCACTGTTTTATCTGACCAGTCGCGGTATTTCTGAAGCGGAGGCGCGGGTAATGCTGAGCTTCGGCTTTGTTAATGAACTGGTAGAGAATCTGACTCTGGAACCCTTGAAAGTTTGGCTGCGCCCGCGTTTGGCAAAATTATTTGGCAGGATGGGCAACTGACACGGCATATTATCCATGACTGAGCAACGCAAACCCTTTGATGTTGATGCTGTGCGTGCGGATTTTCCGATTCTGCAGCAGCAGGTGAATGGACATCCGCTGGTCTATCTGGATAACGGTGCCACAACACAAAAACCTCAGGCGGTTATTGATGCGCTGGTGCACTATTACAGCTTTGATAACAGTAATGTACACCGGGGCGCACATACTCTGAGTGACCGTGCTACCGAAGCGTTTGAACAGGCGCGCTTATCCGTCGCTGGCTTCATTAATGCACCGGAAGCACGTGAGGTGATCTGGACACGCGGGACCACCGAGGGTGTTAACCTGGTAGCCGCCAGTTGGGGGCGTCAGAATTTACAGGCGGGGGACCGTATATTGGTCTCAATGATGGAGCACCACTCCAATATTGTTCCCTGGCAGTTAATTGCCGCAGAAAAAAGTGCGCAGGTGGAGGCTATTCCTGTCACTGCAGTGGGCGAAATCGATATGCCGGCATTTGAGAACATGCTGGATGAGCGCGTCAAAATGGTCTCTGTCGGACATGTCTCCAATGCCCTTGGCAGTATCAACCCGGTGCGTGAGATAGCCCGGCTGGCGCATGCGGTGGGGGCACTGGTGATGATCGACGGTGCTCAGGCGATCAGTCACTGGATGACAGATGTGCAGGCGCTGGGGTGCGATTTTTATGCCTTTTCCGGACATAAGTTGTTTGGCCCGACAGGCATTGGTGCCCTTTGGGGACGTGCCGAACTGTTGGAAGCCATGCCGCCCTGGCACGGCGGTGGTGAAATGATCGAAGACGTCAGCTTTGCAGGTACGACGTTTAACAAAATCCCCTTCAAATTTGAAGCCGGGACACCCAATATTGCCGATGCCATAGGTCTGGCCGCCGCCATTAGCTATCTTAACAGCCTCGATAAAGCGGGCATGATCGCGCATGAGCAAGCACTGATGCAGTATGCCCAGCAGCGTGCCGAGGCGTTCGATGGCATGCGTTTGGTGGGTACAGCGCAGAACCGCATCTGTGTGATGAGTTTTGTACTTGACGGTATACATGCCGCTGATATCGGTATGTTGCTGGATCAGCAGGGCATTGCTGTACGTACCGGCAATCACTGCGCCCAGCCGGTGATGGAGCATCTGGGTCTGGATGGCACGGTCAGGGCCAGTTTTAGTTTTTACAATACGCTGGCTGAGGTAGACCGCTTGTTCGATGGTCTGGCTAAAGCGCGCGAATTCCTACTCTGATTTACAGATGGAGGTTAATTTATGTCGGTAGAAGGTTTTGACCCGGCGACTCAGACAGTCACGGTACTTCCAGCTGCCCTTGAGCACTTTCGTAAACAGTTGAGTGCTCAAGATAAGGCTCAGGCCGTGAGGCTGAGTGTGAAACCCAGCGGCTGTTCCGGTTTTATGTACATTCTCGATCTGGTTGAAGCGGCTGAGCAGGAAGATCTTAAGCTGCAAGTTGAAGATGTTACCTTGCTGATAGACAGGGCGAGCCTGCCGATTGTCAGGGGATCAGAAATTGATTATGTCCGTGAAGGCATTAATCGTCAGGTCAAGTTTATCAACCCCAATGCCACCAGCGAATGCGGTTGTGGTGAAAGCTTTACGGTGAATGAGTAATGGAAAGACGTATGGTTGTCACGCAGACGGACTGTCCGGCACGTATCGTTCCGGCTGGTACGCCTGTGACTATTCCCAAGGACACTTTTGTCACCATCACTCAGTCACTCGGTGGCAATTATACTCTGACCTGGCATGGCCAAATGGTACGTGTCGATGGAACAGATGCCGCTGCACTGGGTCTGGAAGCAGAAAAGTTGTCATTCCCACCTGCAGAAACGGATGAGATTCTGGAAGCTCAGGTCTGGGAAGCACTACGTACTATTTATGACCCTGAAATTCCAGTGGATCTGGTCAATCTGGGACTGATTTACTCAGTCCGCATTGATCAGCAGGCACACAGGGTTGATATTGATATGACACTGACCGCACCGGGTTGTGGGATGGGGCCGGTATTGGTAGGTGATGTTGAATACCGGGTGGCCAAAGTACCCAATGTTGAAACGGTTAAAGTAGAGCTGGTATTTGATCCGCCCTGGCAACGCGATATGATGAGCGAAGAGGCGCAGCTGACAACCGGTATGTTCTACTGAAAGAGATAACAGAAGTCTGATGAAAACCTTTGGAACTGATATAACCACCGACGACATAGTCGATACCCTGTCTTTCTTTGATAGCTGGGAAGATCGTTACCGTTACATTATAGATTTAGGCAAAGAACTCCCGCCTATGGCTGAAACGCAACAGACTGAAGCCAATCAGGTCAAGGGTTGCCAGAGTCTGGTATGGTTATCTGAGCGGCTGGAGGATAACAAACTCTATTTTGAAGCGGACAGTAATTCGCATATTGTCCGTGGTTTGCTGGCAGTCGTTCTGGCCGCCTATAATGCCAAAACTCCGGCTGAAATTCAGCGCTTTGATATCGAAGGATATTTTGAAGCACTGAATCTGATCAAACACCTCAGTCCGAGTCGCGGTAATGGTCTGAAAGCCATGGTGGCACGGATTCGGGATACGGCTGCACGCATGTCGGCGATGGCGTAATGCTGGTAGGGTGGGGATTAGCTTTTCGATAAGTTTTCCGGATTGTCCTGCTTCAGCGTGTAAGCAAATGCGATCACTTCGGCGATCGCCTTGTAGAGTGCTTCCGGGATTTCATCTCCCAGTTCCAGCCGGATCAGCACCTCAAGCAGTTCCGGGTTCTCGTGTATATGCACATCATGTTCACGTGCTAAGGCCAATATTTGCTCGGCAATCAGGCCTTTGCCCTTGGCTACAACCTTCGGTGCTGTACCTTTCTGTTGATCATATTTCAGGGCTACAGCCCGGGTGTCCAGGTCGTTTTTTTTCATTAGGTGTGTACGTCCACTAAGCGTTTCTGCAGCGGAGTGAGCTCAGGATTAGCCATCTTTCCCAGTCTGGCATATAGAGGTGACACATCAAACCCCTTACGCTTTAAATCTACCTCAAAGTCCTTCAGTCGCTCGCGCAGGCGACCCAGGGTTTCAGGTTTTTCCACCCAGAAGCTGGCGCTGAGCTGAAAACTTTCCTGCAAGCTGATATCCGCATCCAGTGAGCCGGCATCCTCCAGTTCAAAGTGCAGGCGGACACTCCAGAGAGTGACAAATTTGCCTTCTTCATCCCGTCGGCGATGTTCAGTAATGCGCAGTTCTGCATTTTCAAACTGCTTATCCTGCTGGATGGGCAGGTCAAGTCGAAAATGGCGCTCCTGTCCCCCATCCGGCAGATCTCTCCAGCGCTGTAGACTGCTGATCTGCTGAGCGGTTGAGCGGGCAAGCAGTGAGTTGATCAGTTGTGTCAGTTGCTCACGTGCCTGAGCCGGGAGTTGGTCGGCCAGCTTCAGCAATTGTCCAAGTTGTTGCTTGAGGTCTGGGGGTGGCGCGCGTTCACTGGTGGCCCGGTTCAGTCCCGCTTCACTCAGTAGACCTCCTTGTTGCAAATTGCGGGCAATCGCCTTGTCGGCATCAGCAGACCCGGGTTTTACACTGAACAGCCCCAGCATTGACTGAATCAGCTTATTTAACGCACTGTTTTGATTGACTCCCTGCTGACGCTCATTGATCCGCATGAGTTGGTTAAGTCCATCCGCTAGTGGCAATTGAAGTGGCAGAACTTCACGTAGCGTTTGCTGCATGATCGCTTGCACACCCGGTTGTTGTGACAGTGGCAAGGCAGGCTGGGTCACCTGCAGGCGTATTAATCCTTGCTCATTGCGGGTGATGTCGACCTGCTGGCCCGCCTGAATCGGACGCGGACTGACCAGCTCGATCACCTGCCCGGCGGCCAGTACACGTACTGGATACCCCCCTGGGGTCTGGGTGATGCATCTGCTTGGCTGAGTGCGTTGACTAACGGCGTGGCAGGTGTGCTGGCTGCTTGTGTGTTAACAGCTGGTGCGGCTGTTGTTGCAGCGGGTGAACTGGTAGCTGGCAGTGGTGTTGATTGTGCGGCTGAGAGTGTCGTTGGCGTTGTACTTCCTGCTTGTGCTGCTGGTTGGGCCTGTTGTTGCCCAGATGACTGAGCTGGCAGTGGTTGGATGATGGCCGCCAGTGTTTGCGACGTCGTCGCTGTGGCACTTGCGACAGCTGCGGCTAACCCACCCGGTGGCGTAGTGGGTGAACCGGGCGCACTTGATGCAGGTGCTGTCGGTGCTGTTGAAGCTGGTGCTGCAGGAGTGGCGGCCGTTGGAGCTGCTGTTGGGCTACTGCTGGCGGCTTGAGTGGTTGTGCCAGCCGGGTTGCTACTGGAGCTGGGTGGTATTGCTGCTGCAGGGGTGCTGCTGGTTAGGGTGGTAGCCGCACTGGGTGCGGGGGGGGCGGAGGGCGTAGTAGTTGGATTGCCGCTGATGCTGGGCGCCGCCGTGCCGGATACATTGCTGGATGTGGCCGCTGGCTGTGCTGTTGCCGCGGGTTGTGCTGTTGCTGTTGGTTGCGCTGTTGCCACCGGTTGTGCTGCAACGCCTGGTTGTGCCAGTACCACACCGCGTATGGGCTGATTTAAGGGCAGGTTGTTGGCTTGGTTAAGGGATCCGGCGGTAATACGCAGCAAAAATGCTTCGGCTGCCGCTCTGGCTTGAGCGGGTGCATTTTGTGCATTATTGTTCAGTGGTTGTCCTGTGGTTTGTGGTGAAGCCGCTTGCCCTGTATTGATTGGCAGGCGCAGTTGCAAATTGCCTTCAGTGTCACGGCTGAGAAGAACCTGACTGCCTTGTGGTAGTGGTCGCTGAGTCGTTAGTTCCAGAGTACGGTTGCCAATTTGCAGCTGCACAGTGAACTGCGACGGCTGCGACGGATTTTGTGCTACATGTTTTACCGTTGCGCTGGCTTCCTGGCCAGCGGGCAATACGCGCGCAATATCTGCACTGCGGCCAGCTTGACCGGCTTCATTGCTAACATTGATCGCGCGCACGTTCAGATAAGATTGCACAGTCTTCCCCAGTAAACCTCTAACATGACTGACACTAACAGTTTATAATAATAGCCTTATTTATATCGGCGGTAATGTAGATTTTTACAGTGTTACTGTTGATTCAGTATATTTTTCATAACAGGGTGATTTGTGGCTGACCCGCTTCTTCAGGTGCTGGATCTTTTCTGCGAACGTGATGACCGAGTGTTGTTTGATGGCTTGTGCTTCAGTGTGTTCCCTGGTGAAATTCTACAGGTTGAAGGTCAAAATGGCAGTGGCAAAACAACGCTGCTGCGCATTTTAAGTGGCTTGTCACGCCAATATGAAGGGGAAATTCTCTGGCGTGGTGAATCGGTGACGACCCAGGTAGAGGCGTTTCGCCGTCAATTACTGTATTTCGGTCATCAGGCTGGCGTTAAAGCCATACTTACGCCGGAAGAAAATTTGCGTTGGTATGCCGCACTGGACCCTGGCATTGACCTGCAGCAAATCCCTGTGGCTCTTAATGCGGTAGGCTTGAGTGGGTTTGAAGATGTGCCTGTCACATGCTGTCAGCCGGACAAAATCGACGTGTCAACCTGGCGCGTTTATATTTGAGCCGGGCGCCTTTGTGGATTCTTGATGAGCCTTTTACAGCAATCGATAAAAAAGGGGTTGCCGCCAAGGAGGCCTTGCTGGTGGAGCATGCCGCACGTGGTGGTACAGTGATGTTGACCACCCACCATGAGCTGGACCTGAATCGGCATGTTCGTCGCATCAATCTGGATGAACCCTCAGGAACTAAATGCGCATGATAGAAACTAATCATCAGCAACTAGCAGCATTGCGGTCTGATAGTGAGACAGATTACCGTCCGACACGTATTTTCATTGCCACTTTAAGGCGTGAGTTGCAACTGGCATTGCGCCGACGTAGTGATCTGGTTAATCCGTTGATCTTTTTTTTAATGGTCGCCACGTTGTTTCCACTGGGTGTAAGTCCCGAGCCTACCTTGCTGGCGCTGTTAGCCCCGGGTGTGGTTTGGGTCGCGGCTTTACTGGCTACGTTACTGGCTATGGATAGTCTGTTTCGTTCAGATTTTGAAGATGGATCACTAGAACAGATACTCTTAAGCCCGCAACCTTTGTTTATTGTGGTGTTGGGTAAGGTGCTGGCACACTGATGATGACTGGTTTACCTCTCACGCTGATGGCTCCTTTACTCGGGGTAATGCTGTTTTTGCCAGCCGAGGGAATGCAGGGGCTGATGCTGAGTTTGTTGATTGGTACCCCGACTTTAAGTTTGGTGGGTGCGATAGGGGCGGCACTGACGGTAGGGTTGCGTAAAGGTGGTGTGCTGATTTCATTATTGGTATTGCCACTGTATATCCCGTGCTTATTTTTGGTACTGCGGCTGTTGAAGCTGCATTGACAGGTCTGCCAGTCGGCGGGCATCTGGCTTTACTGGGGGCGTTGCTGGCATTGGGGTTGGCTTTAGCGCCGCTGGCCATTGCAGCTGCATTACGAATTTCGGTAAGTGGATAAAGAGAAAACTATGGCAGGAAAAAACCTGATGCCGCGTTGGTTCTATCAACTGGCTTCACCACGCTGGTGTTACCAGATTACCGGCAAACTGTTACCGGGCTTTGCAATCGCTGCAGTAATACTGATTGTGGGTGGAATGATTTGGGGGCTTGCCTTCGCACCTCCGGATTATCAACAGGGTAACAGTTTTCGTATTATTTATTTGCATGTGCCACGGCCTATATGGCGCAGTCCATATACTTAACTATGGCGATTGCCGGTGCTATAGGCTGATCTGGAAGATGAAAGTGGCCGATATGGTAGCCAAGTCCTGTGCCCCTATCGGGGCTTCACTGGCTGTTCTGGCATTGGTCACTGGTGCTATCTGGGGGAAGCCTACCTGGGGCTCCTGGTGGGTGTGGGATGCCAGACTTACATCCATGCTGATTCTGCTTTTTTTATATTTGGGTGTGATGGCGCTGAACTCTGCTATAGAAAGTGAGTCTACTGCTGCACAATCGACGGCTGTTCTGGCATTGGTGGGGTTGGTCAATATACCCATAATCAAGTATTCAGTGGACTGGTGGAATACGTTACACCAGCCTGCCACCTTCAGTGTGACTGAGAAGCCAGCCATGCCCGCTGAAATGTGGGTTCCTCTGCTGCTTTTGGTGATAGGTTTCTATTGTTTCTTTGCCGTTGTACTGATGCTGCGCTTGCGCAATGAAATCATCCGCCGGGAGCGCCGTACAGGGTGGGTTCGTGAACTATTGATACAGCTAAGGGGTTGATGTGAGTTTCGACAGTTTTTCCGATTTTCTCGCCATGGGCGGGCATGGGCTGTATGTCTGGAGTAGCTATGCAATTGGGCTCGTGGTCCTGCTGGCCAATGTGATTTCACCGATGCTGACGCGTAAACGTCTGATCACCGAGCAGTTGCGTCGGATTCGTAGAGAGGAGACCAAGTCATGAATGCACAGCGCAAACAACGACTAACGATTGTGTTAATGATTGTATTCGGAGCCAGTGTGGCGGTGGGTCTAACGGCCTATGCGCTCAGTCAGAATATCAATCTGTTTTACTCCCCCAGTCAGATATCCATGGGTGAAGCGCCTGCAGATACCCGCATTCGTGCCGGAGGTATGGTGGTTGAAGGCAGTATCCTTAGAGACCCTGACAGTCTGAAAGTAGAGTTCGATATCACCGATTACGCCCATACTACCCGAGTGGAATATGTGGGGATTCTGCCTGACCTGTTCCGTGAAGGGCAGGGTATTGTGGCTCAGGGGATGCTGGACCATGGCGGTCGTTTCGTCGCTTCCGAAGTGCTGGCAAAGCATGATGAAAATTACATGTCTCCTGAGATAGCCGAAGCCTTGGCGGTTGCGGGTGAAATGCCAAAAATGCCTGCCTCAGCCGCTAAGGATTATTAAGCATGTTTCCAGAGTTAGGTACTTTTTCGACCATCCTCGCCTTGTGTCTGGCGCTAATTCTTTCAGTTGTGCCCCTGGTCGGCGCTTATAATGGTAATAAACTCTGGGTTGATTATGCCCGGCCTTTGGCTAAAGGAGTGTTTTTCTTTCTGACATTGGCGATGCTGTTGCTGGCCTATTCATTTCAGATGGATGATTTCTCGGTCGCTTACGTCGCACACAGTTCTAACATTAACCTGCCTTGGTATTATAAGGTCAGTGCGATTTGGGGTGGTCATGAAGGGTCTCTTCTGTTGTGGGTCTGGATACAAGCTTTCTGGACCCTGGCTGTAGCCATTAAAAGTAAAGATCTGCCGCTGGATATTCTCGGTCGGGTATTGGCGGTTATGGGCATGATTACGGCGTCTTTCCTGATGTTCATATTGTTTACATCCAGCCCGTTTGATCGTCTTTTGCCCAATGCCCCGATGCAGGGTGCCGATCTTAACCCGTTGTTACAGGATTTTGGTCTGATTGTGCACCCCCCTGCCTTGTACATGGGCTATGTCGGCTTGTCTGTGGCATTCTCCTTTGCTATCGCTGCCTTGTTAAGCGGTCGGTTAGATGCGGCTTGGGCGCGCTGGTCACGCCCCTGGACTAATGTGGCCTGGGCGTTCCTGACGTTGGGCATCGCCTTGGGAAGTTGGTGGGCTTATTACGAGCTCGGCTGGGGCGGTTGGTGGTTCTGGGACCCGGTAGAAAACGCTTCATTAATGCCTTGGCTAGTGGCTACAGCGCTTATTCACAGTCTGGCTGTGACTGAAAAACGTGGTGTATTTAAAAGTTGGACGGTGTTGCTGGCCATCTCGGCCTTCTGCTTGAGTTTGCTGGGTACCTTTCTGGTGCGATCCGGTGTGCTGACTTCAGTGCATGCCTTTGCCACAGATCCTGAGCGTGGCATCTTTATTTTAGGGATGTTGATCTTTGTTATCGGTGGCTCATTACTTTTGTACGCTATCCGTGCCGGCTCGGTAAAAAGTGAGTCTTCGTTTGCACTCAGCTCGCGTGAAAGCTTTTTGCTGGTTAATAATATTCTCTTTACCGTGGCCTGCGCATGGTGCTGATTGGTACGCTCTATCCGCTGGTAATGGATGCTTTGAATTTGGGGAAAATCTCAGTCGGGCCTCCGTATTTTAATACCTTGTTTGTGCCACTGATGTCGATAATGGTGATTTTCCTTGGTATAGCTTCCGTTAGTCGCTGGAAAGAAACCTCGCTTTCCCTGTTGGTTTCCAAGCTCTGGCTACCCGCTGTGCTGGCGGTTGTTGCTGGTTTTGCAACCAACTGGCTTTATAGTGGTACGCTGGATGTGTGGGTCGTATTGGCGTTTGTATTAAGCTATTGGATAGTGTTCGCTTGGGGGCGTGAGTTTATTGGTCGCCTGCGCAAGCGCAAAGGGCTATTGTCCGGGTTAACCAAACAGTCACGTAGCTACTACGGCATGCTGCTTGGTCATGTGGGTGTGGCTGTTACCGTGATAGGTATTGCCATGGTCACAACATTTGTTGAACATCGCGATGCACGTATGGCTCCGGGAGATACCTTGGAGTTTCGCGGCTATACCTTTATTTTTGATGGTGCGCGGGAGGTACAGGGGCCAAATTATACCTCTGATATGGCGCGTGTCAGAGTCCTTTATGAAGGTAAACCTTACCGGGAAATGTTTCCTGAGAAACGTATGTACAACGCACGTGGCATGGTGATGACGCAGGTTGCACTTGATCCGGGCCTTTTTCGAGATCTTTATATTGCCATGGGAGAAGAGCTTGAAAATGGTGCCTGGGCGCTCAGGTTGCAATTTAAACCCTTTATTCGCTGGATCTGGTTAGGCGCTTTGCTGATGATGGCTGGCGGCTTATTGGCAGCAAGTGATCCCCGGTATCGTAAACAGGCACGCAGAGATGTGGCTGCTCGACAGGCTGTGACGGAGTAACTATGCGCAAATTAATGGTTTTTGTCCCCTTTGTTGCTTTTTTGGTACTGGGTATTTTTCTCTACAAGGGGTTGTTTATGGACCCTCTAAACTGCCTTCTGCACTCATTGATCGTCCATTTCCTGAGTTCGCTTTACCCTCTCTCTATGAGCCTGAACGCGTGCTTACTCATGAAGATGTTAAGGGTGAGATTGCATTGCTGAATGTCTGGGCTACCTGGTGTCCAACCTGCAAGGAAGAGCATGAGCAATTGAACAAAATCGGCCTGGAAGAGGGTATTCCCATCTATGGATTGAACTATAAGGATGACCCGGAGCTGGCGCGAGACTGGTTGCAGCGTTACAAAGATCCTTACAGTAAGGTCATCGTTGATCGTGAAGGGCGTTTAGGTCTGGATCTGGGTGTCTATGGTGCGCCAGAAACCTATATTCTGGATAGTTCAGGCGTGATTCGTTACCGCCATGTTGGTGAGGTAGATGAGAAAGCCTGGCAGCATCTTAAGGGGTTGATGGATGCCATCGCCGCTGAGGAGGAGGCATGAGTTTGCGATTAAGTCTCTTTGCTCTGTTGTTTATGTTTTGTATTGGTGCGCAGGCTTCTTTTGAAACCTACGAGTTTTCAACCACTCAGAACGAAATGCGCTATTTCCATCTGTCCAAGGAGCTGCGTTGCCCTACCTGTCAGAATCAGAACATATCCGATTCTGATGCACCCTTGGCGGCTGATTTACGCCGTGAACTGCATCGCATGATAGAAGCTGGCTATGAAGATGATGAAATACTGGATTTCATGGTCAGTCGTTTTGGTGATTTCGTTCACTACCGACCACGCATCGCCCCGGATACGTATCTCCTTTGGTTCAGTCCATTTGTGTTATTGGTAGGTGGTTTTGGTGCAGTTTGGTTGGTGGCAAGAAACAGACGCTTAAGACGGTCAGTAGCTGACACTGGTGCAGTGGCTGATTCGTCCGTGGGGCCTGACGTCAATACCAGGTTTTCAGATGAACTGAGTTCAGAGCAACGCTCGCGGTTGAACAAATTATTGCAACAGGATAAGAATTTATGACGTTACTCTGGGTAGGCATCGGTGTCATGACATTGATTGCTGTAGTTATCGTGTTTTGGCCTTTGTTGAAAAGTCGTAGTGAACGGCCCGTTGCAGAAGAAACCGAAGCAGATCGAACAGCTCAGAATGTGGCCATTTTCCGTGAGCGCTTGGTTGAATTGGAAAAAGAGCTGGATGCGGGTACGTTGACTGAAAGTGCCTTTGTTGATTTAAAAACCGAATTGGAAAAAAACCTGCTGATTGATGCGGATGAAAGTCGGCCAGCCGCACCGGTGATGCGTGTAGGACCGTCCCAGCTAGTGACCATTACACTCATTGCGCTGTTAGTACCGACCTTCTCGTTCGGACTATATGCCTACCTGGGGCGTGCCGATGATGTCGCCAGTAAAATGGCTATGGATGTATGGCAGCAAGCACCTGGCAGGGTGATATATCTATAGAAGAAGCAATACAGCAGCTCGAAGATGAGTTGGATCAGCGACCTGAGAATGCGGAAGGCTGGTACCTTCTGGCAACCACACGAATGAATATGAGTCAATTTGCTGCCGCAGCTGATGCGTTTAAACAGTCGCTCAGGTATTTGCCTGAGACAGCAGTAGAATTTCCAATGGTCATGGGGCAGCTGGCACAGGCACTGTATTTCGCCAACCAGGGCCAAATGACAGCTGAGGTGACGGAGCAGGTGGAAGCTACCCTGCGACTGGACCCTAATGAATTGACCGCCCTGGGATTGCTAGGCATAGCGGCGTTTGAAGCTGAAGAATACCAGGCTGCTATTATGCATTGGGAAAAAGCCTTGCAGGTGGCCGATGGTCAGTCAGTACAGTCATTGCAGACGGGCATTGCACGTGCGCGTGAGCAACTTGAAGCGCAGGGTATCGTCATGGAGGAGGTTACAGAGGGTCCTGGAGTACGTTTGCATCTTGATCTTAACGAGTCATTGATGACTGAGGTCCGTGGAGATCAGTTGATCTTTGTATATGCCCGCGCTCCTGGTGAGCGTATGCCTATTACCGTAGAGCGGCTACAGGTATCACAGCTGCCCGCAGAGATTTTTCTCAGTGCCGCCAACTCCATGGTTGAAGGCGTAAGTTTGGCTGATTTCGAAAATGTCGATATCGTGGCGCGTATTAGTGTATCCGGTATGGCAGAACAGCAGTCGGGTGACTTTAAAGGTGAGCTCAGCAATGTTAAAGTGACAGATGGTGATGAGTATGTGAAGCTGATCATCAGTGAACGGGTTGAGTAGCCTTAACACTATTTATAATCAGAGTTGTAACTTGGGAACCGCTTGAATCATGGAGATCAGTCTTCGCGAATGGCTTATCATCGGCGCTATTTTTGTCATCGCCCTGATTCTTTTTGACGGTTGGCGCCGAATACGTGCTAACCGCAACCGGTTACGCATTGATATTGACAAAACTCTGTCAGAAATCGGCGAGACCAGCCATCATAACCCTGAGCTACCTAATGGTGGCGCACGCGTTCGTTCGTCTGTAGAGCCGCCTTTAACTGCTTCGTCGCAGGAACCCGGCCCGCAGCAGCCTGTTACCAAACAATTCCAGCATAGCGATTATGCTGAGCCTGGATCGGATAGTCTCGATATAGGTTTTAGCAAATCTGAGCCTGAACCAGAAGTGCCGGTAGCGCAAAAGGTACAAGAAACTGCTGCCAGTGCTGATGATCGGACTGAAGCGTCCCTTCCTGAGTCAGATGATATTGATATTCCGATGCTCAATGATATTAATCCTACCGAACTTCAAGACGGTATGATTGAGGCATTTGATTTACCATCTGAAACGACACCGGTTACAACCACCTTCACCCTTGATGAAGGTGATGCTGAAGATGACGTACAACCTCCCTCTAGTGAGTCAGTTGAGCCGGAACCTGTAACAGAACAGTCTGAGTGGGATCCTGAACTGGAACGTCAGTTTGATAACTTTGATGAACCAGAACCAGAACCAGAACCTGAGCTCCAGGCGCATAAAGATACAGTCAGCCTGCCTGAAGATAGCGCTACAGTCTCTGAAAACAGTAAAACCGATTATTCCGGTCTGGATCCCTTGTTTGATGAGATACCCTCAGATCCATTTGATAGGGATGCACCTGATCAGGAAGCAGCCCAGTCAAATCTATACCTCGACCTGGATCTGGAACAGCCGATTCATCAGATTATGGCTAACAAAGCCGCGGCTAAAGGCTCAGTTAAAGACGACAGTAAAGAAGACCGTAAAGATACCAACAAGGATTATAGCCGTCGGGTAGCGGAAAAACCGCGGCGTCGCCAGGTTGAAAACCCCAGCTTTACGCTCCCCCTGGATGAGCCTGAAGATGATCTCCCGTCAGATATGGGACTTTCAGCGTTGGAATCTGAATTTGAATCTGAATATGATTCAGAGCCGCAAGCTGAATCGCCGTCTAAGCCAAAAACGACAGCACCTAAAGCTCAAGCGCCCAGCACACCTGAAGTGTCAGATAATCGCGCTGCTGAAACTCAGGCCGCCAGCTCCGTAGCCTCAAAATCAGCGGCTGCTTCGGCGCGTAAAGCACTCAGCGATATGCCCGATCCAGACGAAGTACTGGTGATCACGGTAGTAGGACGTGACCGTCAGAAACTACCCGGCGAGCCGTTGAAAAAAGTAGTTGAAGCCTGTGGTATGGAGTTTGGTGATATGTCGATTTATCACCGCTTTGAGGGTGATGCCGCGGCGTCATCTTTGCAGTTCAGCATGGCCAATGCGGTTAATCCGGGTACCTTTGATCCGGAGGCCATGGAAGAGCTGGAAACCCCTGCCGTGTCCTTCTTTATGTCGATGCGTGAACCCAAAGATCCGATGACCGCTTATGAGTGCATGCTGGCGACGGCAGAAACGCTTGCCAAGCACCTGGATGGTGATCTGCTTGATGAAGACCGTTCAGTAATGCGTGAGCAAACCAAAGAGCACTATCGTCAGCGTATTCGCGATTTCGAGATGCAGAGCCGTCGTCGAAAACTGGGCCGATAACCTCTAAGCCATAAGACACCCCATGACTCATCAGGATATAGCCGCCAAACTGGCTGATCTGCGCCAACAGCTGGATCAGCACAACTATCGTTATTATGTACTGGATGACCCGAGTATCACTGATGCCGGGTATGATCGTCTGTTTGCTGAACTACAGGCGTTGGAAGCAGAGCATCCCCAGCTTATTACCCCCGAGTCTCCCACCCAGCGCGTAGGCGCCAAGCCGATGGGCGGCTTTGCCGAAGTGACACATGAACTGCCGATGCTGTCATTGGATAATGCCTTCAATGATGATGACCTGGCCGCGTTTATGCGACGTGTCGAAGAGCGACTGGATCAGTCGCCGGTTGATTTTGCCTGTGAACCCAAGCTGGATGGCATCGCCATCAGCCTGATCTATGAACAAGGGTTGCTGGTACTCGGTGCGACTCGTGGGGATGGTTATACGGGTGAAAATATCACCGGCAATGTGCGCACGATCCGCAGTGTGCCGCTTAAACTGCACGGCAAGAATATCCCCGAACGTCTGGAAGTCCGTGGTGAGATCTATATGCCCCGTGCCGGTTTGATGCGCTGAATCAGGCCGCCATGGAGCGCGGTGATAAAACCTTTGTTAACCCACGCAATGCCGCTGCGGGCAGCCTGCGTCAGTTAGATCCACTGATTACCGCTTCCCGACCGCTGGAATTTTGTGCGTACAGTACCGGGATAGTATCCGGAGGAGAGCTGCCGGAAGGGCATTTGCAAACTCTTGAGCAACTGCAACGCTGGGGTATACGGATTAATGCCGAGATGCGCCTGGTCTCTGGGCTGCAAGGTTGTCTGGATTACTATACCCGGCTGGCCGAAAAGCGCCAGACGCTGCCCTATGATATCGATGGCATCGTCTTTAAGGTCAATCAGCGTCAACAGCAGCAGCAACTGGGGTTTGTCTCGCGCGCACCGCGTTGGGCGATTGCCCGGAAGTTTCCGGCACAGGAAGAGATCACCCGACTCAACGCGGTGGAGTTTCAGGTGGGGCGTACGGGTGCGATTACCCCTGTAGCGCGGCTGGAACCGGTATTTGTCGGTGGTGTCACCGTTAGTAATGCAACGCTGCACAATATGGATGAGATCAGTCGCCTGGGAGTGATGGTGGGTGATTATGTGATGGTTCGCCGCGCCGGTGATGTGATTCCGAAGATCGTTAGTGTGGTCATGGAGCAGCGTCAGCCGGATCAGGTTAGCGAAATTCAGCTGCCAGAGCACTGCCCTGTCTGTGGTTCGGATATTGAGCGCAGTCGCCTGAATAAACACGGGAAGACCGCTGACAGCCAAAGCTTCGGTACTGTTTATCGCTGTGTCGGCCGACTGGCCTGTCAGGCACAGGTTAAGCAGTCCATCTTGCATTTTGTCTCCCGCCGGGCCATGGATATCGAGGGGCTGGGCGATAAGAATGCTGAGCAGTTGGTTGAGCGGGGCTGGTGAAATCTCCTGCAGACCTGTATCACCTGACTAGTGAGCAGTTACTGCAATTAGACGGCTTTGCCGCGCTGTCATCCGAGAATTTATATCAGGCGATTCAGGCCAGTAAGTCGGTTAGCCTGGAGCGGTTCATCTATGCCTTGGGGATACCCGAAGTGGGTGAAGAAACCGCACGGGTGCTGGCACAGAGTCTTGGTAGCCTTAAACGCATTCGTGAAGCCTCGCCGCAATTGCTGGTGTTTTTGCGTGATGTTGGGCAGGAAGTTGCCTCTGAAATTCATAATTTTATGCAGGACAGCCACAATCAGGCCGTGATGGATGCGCTGCTTGCGGCGGGTGTGACTCTTAAAGCCACTGGCGAGGTAGCTGCGGCCCTGCGAGGGAAGATTACCTTCAGTGACCTGTTGAGTCATTTATCCATACGTGGAGTCGGTCCGACCAGTGCCAAAGCGCTGGCCGCATTTTTTGATAATCCGGAGCGGCTGTTTAACACCGATGCCGCCCGCCTGGCTCAGGTGCCAGGACTGAAAAGTAATGCACAACAAGGTGTCGTCGAGTGTCTGAAGGACAGCGATTGGCTGGGTAGGGCACGAGCGCTCTACCAGCAACTCCGGGATTTTGGCCTGTTTGCTGGTAGCGAAGCCGCGCAGGTTGCCGCAGAGAATTCAACAGAGAGCTCATCAGAAAACGTGCAAAAAAATGCACAACCCCTGGCTGGAGAAACCTGGGTGTTAACCGGTACGCTGGAAGTTATGACCCGCGATGAGGCCAAAGATCGATTGCTGGCACTGGGTGCGAAAGTGAGCGGCAGTGTATCCGGTAAAACGGCTTGTGTTGTAGCAGGTCCGGGAGCTGGATCAAAGCTGGCGAAAGCCGAACAACTCGGTGTTAAGGTAATTGATGAAGCGGCTTTTCTAACTTTGCTGGAGAGCCTGAAGTAAACCTCAGGCCCAGCTTTCCACCTGTGCATCATTAATCAGCAAACGTACCAGATCGGTTCTGGAGATAATCCCGAGCAGTTCGTCCTTTTCGCTGATCACCGGAATGGCGCTAATCGGATAATTCACAAAGGTCGAGGCGATCTGGGATAGCTCGGTCTCTAGTGTCGCGGCGACCATCTGTTTCTGATACACCACCGCCACAGTGACTGTGGAGTCGGTGCCGTGTTCAAGGATGTCTGGTCTGGAGATCAGGCCGACAGGACGCTCACTGTCATCCAGTACGACCAGGTGGGCAATATTATGCTCTTCCAGCTGTAACCAGGCCTGACGCAGTGATGCTGTGGTGGTAATCGTCTGTACCGGGAAGGTCATAATTTGTTGCGCACGCAACACCGGGCGAGCCGTTTTTGGTTTACCCGCTTTACTGGTTTCCTCGTAGGCGGCCTGAGCACCACCTGTCTGGGGTGCCGGGTGGCGATTAGATTCCGCATCCAGCCGAATAAAGCGCTCACCCGGGCGCTTCATATTCTCATCAGAGCCTGGCAGGCCACGCGATGCATTACTGGCAGCGGTTTCATCAACACTGCGTTGTTTAAACAGTGCCTTGACCGGTGTCTGTATTCTATTGCCTTGGTCTATGATTATCAGTGACATACTCAGCGACTCCCCTCTCTTGTAGAGTATATCGTCATTTTACCGAAAAGCATTAAATTCGTCGTCGAATCAGGTCGCGCAGAATAAAACGCGCTGGATCCAGACGTTCAATTAGCTCCTTGGGTAAGGGGGCGGGTGTAGCGCTAATCTGCGCGGCCAGTAATGCGGCACTGATTGGACAGGTGATCAGCCCTTTGGAGCCATGCCCGGTGTTGACATAGAGCCCAGGCCAAACGCGCACTGGTTGATCAGACAGCCGGCGGGAATCGGTTCTCAGTGGAGCAAACAGCTCCACCGTGGCGTCGTAATCGGCCACCTGGCCTACCATGGCAGATAATCCGGTGTGCTACAACGAAATCCTGTACGCCCGTCACAATCAGCTGGAGTCAGACTCTCGAAAGCTGGCAGGGCGGCGGTCAGAGTATCGAGATTTTTCTGATGATCACTGTCACGTAGTTCCGTGTTGGCGTAATGCAGATCAAACGTAGCACCAAAACAGTAGTGTGCTTCCCGTGCCGGAGAAATATAACCCTCGCCACAGATGACAGTCTGTAGATCAGGCAGCGACTTATCGGCCTGGACCAGGCTGGTTTGTCCACGTATGGGTTTCACCGGTAAGTGGGCCAGTTCGGCTAACTGACGTGTATCGGCAGCGGTGCAGATAATCACTTTGGTGGCTGAAAAACACCCTTGAGAGGTCTTTACTGTCCAGTGGCTGTGATCAGCATCAGCAATTAATTGCTGCACCGGCTGATTGAAGTGACATTCAATCGCCGGATGGTCCAGCAGGTAGCGGCAATAGTCAGCGGGGGCGACCCAGCCAGCATGGGGGAAGAATAATCCGGGATAGCCCACCTCGGTTCCGGCTAGCGCTGAGGCGTGTTCAGCAGAAACAGCACGAAACAGGCTGTCCGCGTAATGACCATCCGATAACAACTGTTGCTGACGCTTGGCATCCTTGGGCTGTATGGCCAATTGCAGTACCCCGCAAAGTGAGGCCAGTGGTGGATCAGTATCCGGCAGTTGTTGCAGTTGATTGGTGCTGAATAACAGTCCATGCAAGTGGAAGGCACTTTCATAGGTAGGCTTTACCGCCAGCTTGGCGTAGAGCGCCCCCTGTGCATTGCCGGAACCCTGCTGCGCAGGCTCAGGTCCAGCTTCGAGTAAAGTTACGCTGATACCTTGTTCGGCCAGTGCCCGTGCCGTTGAGGCACCTGCCAATCCGGCGCCGACCACAATCACTGGCTGCGGCGCTGGTGCTGATGGCTGGGACAATATCTGTGGTTGCGGCGGCGACTGTAACTCTGAGCCACTCAGTTGCCCGCAGAGCATTTCCCGTTTGCGGCCAAAGCCGGAGCGTTTACTCAGGCTAAACCCGGCCTGCTGCAAGCCCTCTCTGACCTGACGCGCCACAGTAAAGGTTGCCAGTGTGGTGCCGGGGTGGCTTTTAGCGGCCAGTTGTTGAAACAGTGCCGGTTTCCACATATCCGGATTTTTGTCAGGTGAAAAACCATCCAGAAACCAGGCATCGACGCTGGCCTGAAGTTGCGCTAATTGCTCCAGTGCATCACCGATAATCAGTGTTAGCTGCACCCGGCCCTGGTCAAAAAAGAGGGTGTGGAAACCCTGTTGCTGAGGAGGATACTGCTGCAGAAAACGGCTTTGGCAGTCGGTTATATCCGGCCAGCGCTGCAGCAGGGTTTGCATATCGGTGAGAGACAGCGGGTACTTCTCAAACGCCAGGTAGTGCAACCGGGTATCAGCCGGTGCGCAGTCAAGCCATAGCTTCCGTGTGGTAAAAAAATTCAATCCAGTACCAAAACCGGTTTCACCTATAACAAAGGCCTGTCGGCTTTGCAGCGCGAGGAAGCGCTGTTCAAGCTGGTTGCCCGCCAGAAACACATGCTGGCTTTCTTCTGCGCCACCATCGGTGTTGAAATAGAAATCATCAAAGGCTTCGGCGACAGGTACGCCGCCTTCCCAGCGTAGTTTGGCGCTTTCAATGCGACTCATCGGCAGGCCCCTGTGCTACTGACTCCAGGCTGGCAAGGTAGGCATCCCAATCAAAGCAGGGGCCTGGATCTGTTTTTCGTTCCGGGGCAATATCACTGTGGCCAGTAATGCGTGCCGGGGTAATCCCAGGGTAGGCTTGCATTAACAGCTGGGTAATGTGGCTGAGTTGTGCATATTGTACGGAGGTGAAGGGCAGGGTATCCGTGCCTTCCAGTTCGATACCGATAGAAAAGTCATTGCAGTTTTCACGGCCTTCAAAACAGGATGCACCGGCATGCCAGGCACGCGCATTAAAGGGCACAAACTGTATCACCTCGCCATCACGACGGATCAACAGATGCGCCGAGACCTGCAGCTCTGCAATCTGGCAAAAACCTGGGTCAGCTTCAGGGTCCAGACGGTTGCAGAACAGGTCTTCAATATAGGGCCCGCCAAACTGACCAGCGGGCAGACTGATGTTATGGATCACCAGCAATGACACTTCATTATCAGGGCGGGCATTGAAATTGTCACTGTTGACCTGACGGGCAAACGTCAGACGATGATCCTTGAGTAAGCTTTGCACTGGCACAGAGTGATCCTGATGGTTAGAATGCTGCATCTTTGGTTGAAACTTCGGAATAGCCTATTCTCATGCTTACACTCCCTGAACTGCAAGCCGTTATCCAGGATAATGTTACCTCTGCCTTGTTGGAAGATGTCGGCAGCGGTGATATTACCGCTGAACTTATCCCGGTGGCACATCAGGCCAGTGCCCGTGTCATCACCCGTGAAGCGGCGGTGATTTGTGGTGTTGCCTGGGTAGATGAGGTATTTCGCCAGGTAGACCCTCAGGTGGAATTGCACTGGCGAGTCAAGGATGGTGATCGGGTGGCTGCCAATACCGAGTTGCTGTCACTTAGCGGTTCAGCGCGCGCACTGTTGACGGGTGAACGTTCGGCACTTAATTTTCTGCAGACCCTGTCAGGGACGGCGACACTCAGTGCCGCTTATGCCGATAAAGTCGCGGCAACCGGGGTGAAGTTGCTGGATACGCGCAAAACTCTGCCGGGGCTGCGTATGGCGCAAAAATATGCCGTCAGTTGCGGTGGTTGTTATAACCACCGCATCGGCTTATTCGATGCTTTCCTGATCAAGGAAAATCATCTGATGGCTTGTGGTGGCATTACTAACGCCATCCAGGCAGCCCATCAAAACCATCCTGGCAAGCCGGTTGAAGTGGAAGTGGAAACCTTTGAGCAGTTACATGAAGCGCTGCAGGCCGGGGCAGACATCATCATGCTGGATAATTTCACCCCGGAGCAGATGCGTGAAGCGGTGCAGATCAACACTGGTAAGGCCAAGCTGGAAGCCTCAGGTAATATTACCGAGGCCACCCTGATGGACTTCGCCAGCACGGGCGTTGACTATATTTCCATCGGTGCCTTGACCAAGCATTGCCGGGCGATCGATCTGTCGATGCGGATCACCCTGTAACGTTCACTGCCCACTTATCGGATAGTTAAAGACCTGATTATTTATTTTGCCATTGGGGTGAGCGCTTTTCGATAAAGGCTTCAATGCCCTCTTTCGCGTCCTGCGCTAACATATTGTCAACCATCACTTGCGATGCATACTGATAGGCATCTGATAGCGACATGTCACGTTGAGCATAGAAAGCTTTTTTGCCCGTCGCTAAGGTCATGCTCGACTTGGAAGCAATTTTACTGGCCATCGTGTTAGTCGCTTCTTGCACTGAGCCCTGTTTAACCACCTGATTAATCAGACCCATTTCAACTGCTCGAGAAGCCGGAATCATATCGCCTGTCAGCAGCATTTCTATGGCGTGTTTATTACTCACATTACGCGACAGTGCCACCATCGGTGTGGAACAAAATAATCCAATATGAACGCCGGGGGTGCTGAATTGAGATAGGTCAGATGCCACGGCTAAATCGCAACTTGCCACCAACTGACAACCGGCTGCTGTAGCAATACCATCCACTTCAGCAATGACTGGTTTAGGACAGTTTACAATTGCTTGCATCAAGGCGGCGCACATCTGCATGATTTTAGTGAAGTAGGCTTTGCCACCGTCAGTATTTGTTCTGGCGGATGTTAACTCTTTGAGGTTATGTCCCGCAGAGAATGCTGGGCCTTCAGCAGCTAGGATAATGACTTTTACAGCGGGATCAGACGCCGCCGTAGCAAAATGTTGCGCCAGGCATTCAAGCATGGCTTCAGATAAGGAGTTACGGGTACTCGCGTCGCACAGAGTTAATCTGAGAACACCCTGGCTATCGATTTGAGTGACTACAAGATGGTTAGACATAAATTCTATTCCTTTGGCAGTGCCTTTATTGGTCTGGTGCATATCCAGATTGCGCCGATTATTTTTATTCCTGGCTGAAAATTACAGAACCCGGTTAGTGGTGAGGTACTTAAAACTCGCCTCTGGACCTGTGCCGTCAGCGTAAAGGGTTACTCCCGAACGCAGGCAGATAGTCAGATGGTTATGTGACGCCTCGGTTTCTGGTGGCAGCAGATGATTAACCGCCGCTTTTTCATCCAGCAATTCCTGCTCGGTCTGCTTCATCATCGTCAGGCTGTAGTCATTCAGATCCAGCCCTTTGACTATCTGATAGCGGCCATAGTTACAGCGCACCGGAAAGGAGTAAAAAATCCCTTTCTCGATAGCATAACTGCCATCACTGATAATACCCATACTCACCACCTGGCCCGGTGGTGTGCCGAGTACCCAGTCGCGCATATGATGTATAACAGCCTGAGCCGCAGAGGCGGCACTGGAGACACCGCGGGCATCAATAATCTGACTGCCACGGGTCTGTACCTTGGGAATGAACTCCTGCTGATACCAGTCCTGATCTATCTGTTCCATGACCGGTTGCCCCAACACACTGGCATGATACAGGTCCGGAAACTGGGTGGGTGAGTGGTTGCCCCAGATAATAATGCCATCAATATCCCGTGGATTGGCTCCGGTGTGGTTAGCCAGAATGCCCTTGGCTCGGTTGTGATCCAGCCGGGTTAACGCGGTGAACTGTGAAGGTGACAGTTTAGGCGCATTACGACTGGCGATCAGTGCATTGGTATTCGCCGGATTACCCACCACCAGGACCTTCACATCGCGGTTAGCATGATCATTAAGCGCCTTACCCTGACGGGTAAAGATTTCCGCATTCACTTCCAGCAGATCGCGTCTTTCCATCCCCGGTCCACGAGGACGTGCGCCAATCAACAGCGCATAGTGCGCATTGTTAAAGCCCTCTTCAACATTATCGTGCAACGTAATGGTGTGCAGCAAAGGAAAGGCACAGTCTTCCAGCTCCATAGCCAGACCACGCAGGGCTTCCATACGCTCGGGCATCTCAATCAATTGCAGAATAACGGGTTGGTCATCACCCATCATGCTGCCATCGGCGATCTGAAAAAGCAGGCTGTTACTGATGGCACCAGCGGCGCCGGTGATAGCGATACGGACAGGGCGTCTCATAAGGGGACTCTCTTCTTATAGTGATTTAATCTGCAGAATACTAGATGAAAGTCTATTTAAGATAAACCTGGCCAATGTTTTCCTGCTGAGACTGNCAAGCGCCAATACCCTATGTGAACATGCAATAGCTTCACAAAATACATGGAAATTATATTTTGGCCAGGGATGCCTTTGTGAATATGAAACCCCACCTCGGCTTTTGTCATATTTCTTGCGGTGATGATCTTTTTCAGCTCATCGGTGCCGTACTCTGTCATCATGCGCATGAATTTGAGACCTTAATATCCAATGAAATCATCAAAGATGGCTATTGGCTACATTGGGTTAACGATGTGCTTCCAGCCGAGCAATGGCTTTTAAAACACCCTGGTGAATGGGGTGATACCCTGTTATGCAGTTTAAGCGAAACCTGCCCCCTTGTACTGGGCCCGCTTGAACCGCTGAACAAGCCGTCGCAACCTGCGCTTAATCTGCTTGAAATAGAACCCTTAGAGGCAATCGAGCCTTTAGATAGTCAGCTCGGTGTTGATCCCCAAAAATGTGTCCCTGATGTTCTGAGCCATGCCTTGTTTGGTCAGCCAACCCCAACGGACGCTGAACAACAGCATTACTCACAAGCTGTTCCCACAATGAAAACCTATGCCTTGCTGGATGCGGCAAAAATGCCTTACTTATTGCCCGATCTATTGCTGGCGTGTGGCCTTCATTATGAGTCACTGTTTCAAGGTGCTCTACAGGATGAGATCAGCAACCATGCACCTTACCTAGTGGAGCTGGAGCAGGATCATCGCTTTACCCGGCAATTATTCACAGGCCCCCAAGGCATTCTGGGACTCTGGGAAAAGTCACTCGGTATCTTCATCCGTACACGCACTGAGTTTGCAGAGCTGCGTCATCATCTGCGCAAGTTTACTCGGTTACAAAATGAACAGGGCAAGGGATATTTTTTTCGCTTTTGGGAAAAAACCAGTCTCCCGGCGTTAACCCATGGTCAACCCGCCGAGCTAGCCGAAGCGCTCCTTCAAGACAGCAGTTACTTAGGACAATGTTGGCTTATTCCTCTTCCCGAAGATCACAAGGTGATTACCTTTAAACGACACCCTGATCGTCATGGACAACCAACACGGCCAGCAAAAATAACTGAGGAAATCTTAACGGCTTTAAACACGCATATTGAACAGTTTCAAGACCAGCAGATGATCAAAAATGTGCTAAAGCGCTTTGATGATCATGAATTAACGCCTCCAGCACCGGATCAAGCACACTTGCTTAATATGCTGACATTGTTACGTACAGAGGGCTTTTCTGACAAAGAAAAGCGTCAAGATGCCATAGATAGTTATACACAGGCCTATTCACTCGGACTTGCTGATCAGGCGCTGGCCATACTCAAAAAAAGTGTCCAGGGGCCCGCTATACGTCTTTGGCACTTGAACAAATTGATTCAGGACTCGACCCCATGACCCTTATCCAACTTAAGTCACGCATCCTGTGGCTACTCATATTCCTGGGAGCAACCACCATGGCTAACGCTGATGAATACAAAACCTACTGTATCGGCCGCTTATTGATTGATATACCTGCCAGCTTTGAGTTCTCCAGTCAGAGTGGCTGGGCCTATGTGAGTGAATTTGAGCGTTTGGGGCCGGGAGGGCATGAGGAGGCTGAGCGGGTTTGGCGAGAGCGGGTTAATGCACTGAAAAATAGGGCACTCACAGTTAGTGGTACAACTCAGATTTACAGAGCATCAGAAATAGTAGGTAATATTTTTATCGTATCGAGATACGGTGATTTTTCCGCACTTGGTATAGAGTCTGGAGATATATGGTTTGAGGACGCTTTTTTTGCATCCAAAGGGAGAGTTTTTCGTGCCTCGATTATAATGGATGAGACTGATGCCGATACGCAGCGCCAAAAGTTAATTCGAGTCGCTAACGCCACCCGTCCTCGTGAACCCGATGAGATTCCCAGAGGTGAGGGCAGCTGTGTAGAGGGGGCGTTTATTGCACTGTCACCTGAGGGGGAGGTTCAGGGTGCTACATTTCGTCTTCCAAACGAGGATCCTATCGGTGTGCGGATCAGTTTTAGTCTCCGCAAACCTGGTGGAAGAGAGCTCGACCTTGAGGCAGCTGAAAGTAATCTAGGTAGCGGTATTACCATTGCTGGACTCCCTGGCCGTTATGGTAAAGATTACGGACGTGAAATCTTCTATATGGCTTCCGTTGGCCAGCAAACGACTGATCAACAGTTTGGACTATCGCTAGATGTTCGTTATTTTGATCGAAGACGCCCCTTCGGGACTGAACCCTTCACGCGCGAAAAAGCCGATCAGATTTGGGATAGATTAATCGACAGTGCAAGGATTAGAAGGTGATCACTATGAAACACTCTTCGGTTCAATACTGTCCTGTACCGGTTGCGCTGCCTATTGTTTTTGTACCCGGCATTATGGGAAGCCGGTTAAGAACCAAGCACGATGGGCAGATTGTATGGGATCCTCAAGATAATATATTGAATGCAGTAACTATCGCTTTCAAAGGTGCGAAAGCTAAAAGAGACCTCCTCGTCAACAATGAAGGCCTACCCTACTCCCCCGATTATCTCGAAGTAGATTTCGGAGAAGCCCAAAGCAGTCACTCCATGCACCAGGAACAAATCGAACGTGGTTGGGGTGGGTTGATGCAGGGATCCTATTTCAATTTTATTACCTGGTTGCAGCTTATCGCCCCGCATCCAGCCAGCGGGCAACTTCCGCGTGGATGCTTTAGTCTGCGTTATGAGGTTTGGGCCTCCCCCTACAATTGGACAGACGATAATCTGAACTCAGCCAAAGGCCTTGCTGAGACAGTCACCAAAGCGATTGAAGGCACTGAAGAGAAATACCAAGGTACGGATGTTCGTGTGTTAAAACCGATTATTATTACTCACTCGATGGGTGGGTTAGTTTCACGCGCCTACACTCAATTACTTGGCGGTGAAGGAAAAGTGCATGGTGTTATTCACGGCGCTCAACCCTGTGATGGCGCACCGGATGCCTATAAACGTATGCTGGCTGGTGCTGAAGGAAATGCGCGTTTTGTGCTTGGAGCGAACCAGGCGCAAGTCACAGCAACGGCAGGTAATATGCCCGGTGCTCTTCAGCTATTGCCGAATCAATGGCACAAAACCGTTTCGGGTGACACTCAGTGGTTAAAAGTAACTAAACAGAAAGTCACTGAACAAGGTGAGGTGGCGGATGAACCACTGCTGTCCAGGCCGATAACCAATCCTTATTCAGAGATTTATCTAAACCAAAGCGACTGGTGGCGTTTGATCTATGCAGAGTATCTAAATCCTGAAAGTGATAATAGCAGAGCATCATTTGATGCATATAAAAATGTACTAAATCAAGCTGCAACATTCCACGCACAACTCGGCTCAGAGGTATTTCATCCTAACACACGCATGCTCTATTCTGACGATATGGATCATGCATCCTGGGACAATGTAGAGTGGAAACAAGTACAAGGTAGTGACGACTACACCTACAGAAATAACTGGTCGAAGGGTGGTTTTCTGGAAACTACAGGAAGAGGACAGATCGGTATATCAAACGTGGAAAACCCACTGCTTCATGGTTCTGATAGCTATCCTGAATACTTGGCGATATATGAAATCCAGCCTGCCAATGCACCAGGCGATGGTACCGTTCATGCAGGTTCCGGTATCCATGTTTCTGGCCCCATGTCCATTCCCACTCAACATGGTTTTGAACACCAACCTTGTTTTGACTCAACTGAGGTTCGTCGTATAACGGCAGAATGGTTGTTGGATATGGTTCAGGAGCAACTCTAAACATTAATGAACCCTGTTTTTACAGCATGGACAGTGCTCACACGCCGCAGGTTATCAACGAGTCGAATGAGTTCGGTTCGGTTAGTCGTGCTCGAATAACTACTGGGCGCAGGGCGGCGCCCAATGGATTAGAGGCTCTCCTTGAAGCCCGGAGCAACCTGGGCTTCAAGGATTGTTAAGACGAAGCTAATAAGCGCAAAGACGCCTCCGCCAAAAATTGTGAACGGCTTTTGAAGAGCTTGTTTTCGTTCACTGCTCGGTCAATTTTAGTGACCAAAAGGTGAGGTAGGGTGATATTCAGCCGATCCGAATTGCCCAAATATTTGGTAATGTCTACATCAACAAGAAGCCACACGCCGCCACTGTACTCCTCATTTTCGATGAACGCTTCCAGTGAGCTGGCTTGGGGAATATCTCCTCCATCTTCAACCAGACTTTCCAGATGAAGGTCGATGGCTTCAGTTACATTTCTGATAGCCTCCTCCATGGTGTCGCCTGCTGAATAGCAACCCGGAAGGTCCGGAACAATGACACCGTAAGCGCTATCCTTCTCATGATGGATTGCAACTGGGTAAAGCATTGTTAAAGTCTCCTGCTATTAGAATATCTGCTGCATGGCTTGATAAACACCGGGCTTATTTCAGCCCGGCTTGTTTCAAGATGCTTGCAACGGTCTTGGTTGGTAAATCTTTTTTGGGATGAGGTAGCGTAACCTTTCCCGGCTTGTCAGGGTGACATAGCTGGTGATGGGAACCCTTCACCTTGTGTATGTACCAACCATCTGCTTCCAGCACCTTGAGTAATTCCCGACTGTTCATCAGCTCACTCCTTGTTGCTGAGAATGATTTAATTATACACACTATGCGTACTATTTCCAATGCTGCACCACCGAACCTTGGTGGCTGCCACTCACTTCAGCCGACTAGGTTGGGGCAATTGCCTAAAATAATTAGGCAGCTTTGAGGGCTTGTCAGCTTAGATATCGATATATAGAATGATAACTATTATCATTATTATAGTTGTTAAGGAATATTGATGTCTGAGGTTAACGCAATGCTGCACAATCAGGTGGACTCGCTGTACCGCGACCATCGCGGCTGGCTGCACCATTGGTTACGTCGACGTCTAGGCTGTTCGGAAACTGCTGCGGACTTAGCTCAAGATACCTTCATCCGAGTTCTCTTAAAAGAAACGGCACCACAACCGGACAGTCCCCGCGCTTACCTCAGCACCATTGCCAAAGGACTGATGTTTAATCACTGGCGACGACAAGCTTTAGAACAAGCCTATTTAGAGATGCTGGCGTTACAACCGGAACCAGAGTCGCCCTCGTTGGAAGAGCAACATCTGGTGGTGGAAACACTGCTGCAACTGGCACAGATACTGGATGGTTTGCCTCATCGGGATCAACAGATTTTTCTGATGGCACGTTTGGATGGACTAAAATATCAGGAGATTGCTGAGCACCTGAATATCAATGTAAACAGAGTGCAAAAAGCAATGGTGCGTTGCATGCAACAGTGCTATCGAGTGTTGTATGACTAATTCAGCTATACCTCCTCGTGAACTGGTAACGGAAGCTATTCATTGGCTGGTTAAATTCGAAGCCGGCGATGTTGCTGATGATGAGCAGCTTGCCTTTACTCACTGGTTATCACAAAGCCCGGAGCACGCGTTGGTCTGGGATCAACTGGGACGCGCAAACCAACAGTTCTCTGCCATCTCCAATCTAAACAGTGAGAAGGCTTTACACAGCCTACATACTGCTGAACACCGATTACTGCAAAAGCGCCGCTCTCTGAAAACACTCGCGTCGGTTAGTGCTTTTGGTGCGGCGCTGTGGCTAACCCGGGACATGACTGGTGCCGCTCAAGCCGGACGCTATCTGTACGGTCAAACGATGGCCGATGTACGAACAGCAGCGGGTGAGCAAAAAACACTCGTGCTCCAAGACAGCAGTACCTTGATGCTGAATACGCAATCAGCCCTTGCTGTGGATTTCAGTAGCCAACCAGAACTGGTGTTGCACTATGGTGAACTTGCCATTACCAACAGTGGTGGTGCGCAAGTTCGGATAGGTAGGCATCTATTCAGCCCGGTTTTGGGTAGCGAGTTTACCCTGTATCGGGACGATAGCCGCTGCCATTTGCAAGTGGTTACGGGGCAGGTCGACTGCACCCTCAGTGGTATAGGAGACTATAAGGTTACCGCTAATCAGGGTTTCGTTATGCAAGGAGAGCAGGTTCAACAATCAAGTTTAACGCCTTACCAACTGAGTTGGCGCCAAGGGCTGTTAACAGCTCAGCGCACCCAATTGGGCGACTTTATCCAACAACTAACGCGTTATCGAGTCGGTTATCTGGGCTACGCCGACGAAGTGGCCCATCTTACCTTTTCCGGTAGTTTTCCGCTTGTTGATACTGACGCTATTCTCGGCAACCTCTGCCAAATTCTACCCATTCGCCAACATAGAGTTAGTAAATATTGGGTACGGCTCATGCCTGCATAAAAAAATATAAAAAAATAAGGCAGATTTTTCCTGTTCGTGGGGCATATCAAATATGAACTGCACTTGGCTATCAACCCGAGTGTATAAGCCACTATACAAGGAATCTTGAGCATGTCGTTAACCCAGCCACCTGTAAGTCTTTTAAAAAAATATCGACGACCTACTTTGAGTCAACTGGCTTTGGCTATGGGGCTAGGACTGAGTGGGCTATCAGTGTCTGCGCTGCTACACGCTGACCCTGTTGTTGAGGTTAAGCAAGCTTTTGCAATTCCGGGTAGCGATCTGGACTCAGCCTGGTGCTGTTCGGCCAGCAGAGTGGAGTATTAGTGTCTGTTAGCGGTGATCTGAGTCATGGTAAGCAAACACGGGGGCTGCAAGGCAGCTATTCCGTCGAACAAGGGCTTGATTTACTGCTACAGGACAGTGGGCTGGTCGCCGTACCGCAAGCCGGAGGGAGCTATGTTATCGACAAGCCTGAGCCGGTGGTGAGTCAGCAGGGTGCGGTGCAGTTGCCCACCCTTAGCATTCAACATAAGCGTGAATTCCGTGTATCCAAGGGTGCAACCAATCTACCCATGGAAATCAAGGACACGCCACAGACGATTAGCACCATCGAACAGCAAGGTATGCGTGACTTTGGCGTTAGCAGCAGCAATGATGCGTTGCGCTTGGGAACCGGTATCAACGTCGATGAGTGGGAGACCAATCGCACCGGTTATAACGCTCGTGGCTTCGATATCATGCTGACACAGGTTGACGGTCTGGGGATGACCAATGACTGGGGGCTGGTTGAAGGTCAGTTGGATACCTTCCTGTTTGAGAAAATCGAACTGACTCGCGGTGCTAACGGCTTGCTCACCGGTGTCGGCAACGCCTCTGGCACCATCAATTTCGTCCGCAAACGGCCTACCAACGAGGACGGTGGTGAGATTCAGCTCACTGGCGGGTCTCACGGTCACAAGCGCCTGGCTCTGGATTATAACAAGGTACTGACTGAGGATGGTGAGTGGGCCGGTCGACTGGTACTTGCGCAGGAGGATAAGGGCTCGTACCTGCGTGCACTTAATGACAAGCGTACTTCCCTTTATGGCGTTGTTGAAGGACAGATCGGTCTCAATGGGGTGTTGACCCTGGGGTTGACCTACCAGGATTCCAGGCAGCGCTCTCCTATGTGGGGATCGCTGACACTACCGTATGCCGACGGCACGCTAGCTGATTTCGATGTCTCTGCCTCGACCTCGCAGGACTGGACACGATGGAACAATCAATCCTATAACGCCTTCATCGAGTATGCCCATATGTTGTCGCCTGACTGGGAGGGTAAGGTGACCTACAGTCATACCAAGGGTAGCAGTGATACTAAGTTGTTTTATGCCTACAGCCTTACAGGCTATCTGAACGATGATAACACCGGTCTGCTCGGGTGGCCGTATCGCAGCGATGGCGAATCACAGATCGATATCCTTGATGTCAACCTCACGGGGAGTTTTGATGCCTTTGGTCGTCAACATGAAGCCGTGTTTGGCTTGAGCCATTCCAGGCAAACCAGTCTGACTTACACATACGATGGTGCTACCTTCCCCGTATTACCAGCCTTTCCCTATGCTGGCGATGTGTATGCAGAACCCAATTGGGGAGCCAAGAGCATCGCTGCGGATGGCGAACAGAATATAACCCGCTTGTACGCTGCAACCCGCCTGTCACTGACTGACAGGTTGGCAGGTATTGTCGGCATCAATGCCATACATTTAAAGCGAGATGGCACTGCGATCTACGGTGGTGGCACCAATCTCGACAACGAAACGACCCAAAAGGCCAGTCCATATTTTGGGTTAACTTACGACATTTCGCCTGATGTGCTGGGCTATGTTTCCTACTCGGATATCTTCCAGGCGCAGGATCAACGTGACGTCAATGGTGCATTTCTTGCGCCGATGAAGGGGGTTAATACAGAGGTCGGTATCAAAGCCGAGTGGCTTGATGGCAATCTCCTTACCACCCTTGCGGTATTTTCCGCCAAGCAGAAGGGGCTTGCCACTATCGCTGGTTTCGATCCTGTTGCCCAATGGAACTATTATGAAGCCAAGGACGTGACTTCGCGTGGTTTCGAGATCGAAGCCACGGGCCATCTTAGTGACGACACCCAGCTAACGGTTGGCTATACCTCGCTGAAGCTGACAGGAGAAGATGGTAGTGATATCTATGAGTGGGTGCCGCGGCGTACGTTAAAAGTTCGTGCCGACACGCGCCTGCCGATGTTGCCTGATTTGCGGGTAGGTTCGGCGGTACGCTGGCAGTCCGATGTCTCTAAGGACGGTGGCGCATGGCAAGACTCACATGTTCTTGCCGACGCCTTCGCGGCCTATGCGTTGAACGACAACGCAACCCTGCGTTTGAACGTTAACAACCTGTTTGATAAAAAATATCTCCGTTCTGTGCAGCATGGTGCAATCTATGGCGCGTCTAGAAGCGTTTTACTTTCGCTTGACTACAAACTCTGACCAGTGAGTCGGGAGGAATGACTGTCTGATGTCTAACTCTATATCGATTAAATCAGGTACGGAAAAACCGCGCGCCAATCGTGCCAAAATCTGGTTTTTGGTACACAGCTGGATGGCCATGCCGATCTGGGCATTTGTATTCTTTATCTGCTTGACGGGCACCATTGCCACCGTTAGTCAGGAGATTGTCTGGCTGGCTGATCCGGCGTCGCGCGCTAACCCACCGGCTCAGGCCGGTGCTCTGCTGAGTTTTGATGAAATTGTTGCCGTGGTGAAGGAGGGCCATCCTGAAGCGATTATTCAGTCCATTTCCCGGCCGGTAAAATCGCAGTTTGCACTGACGGCTGATATCAGCTATCCAGACACCACCACACGGACTCTGTACGTGAATCCTTATACTGGTGTTATTCAAGGCGAAAGCTCTCGTTTTGATTTTCGCCAGTTCGTAAGGGGGCTGCATGGCTGGTTACTGTTGCCCTGGACTAATGGCTACAGCTGGGGGTGGTACCTTGTCAGTATCACTGCCATCCCCATGCTGGTTTCCTTAGTTACGGGGCTGGTTGTCTATAAACGCTTTTGGCGAGGTTTCTTGCGCCCACGGCTACGTTTCAACGTCAGTGCGCGAGTCTTCTGGGGAGACTTTCATCGCCTGGCGGGTATCTGGTCGATTCCTTTTATCGCCATTATCTCCATCACCAGTATCTGGTTTCTGCTGCAAGGCATACTGCGGGATAATCAGATCTCTTTCTCCACGGCTGGCCCACCTATCTATGTCGACAGGCTGATGTGCCGCAGCTGGATGGCAACAGCCAGACACCGCCTTTTATCAGCCTGGATAAAGCAACGGCGGCTGTTGAAACGGCCTTTCCTGATTTGCAGGCGTCTTTTGTCGCTATGCCGGGTAATGCGTATGCGCACTACCGTATTGGTGGGCGCAGTGTGAGTTATCCTTTGCTGTTCGAAAACGTCAGTGTGAATCCCTACACTGCTGAAATTGAGCAGACACGCCGGATCTCCGATCTATCCTGGCTGGAAATCATCACCGGCTCCATGCGCCCGTTGCATACCGGTGATTTTGTCGGTCTGAGCTTAAAACTGGTGTATTTCTTCTTCGGCATACTGCTGACCATGATGGTGTTCAGCGGCATGATGATCTGGACCAAACGCACCTTCAGGGACACCGCTGCAGTCCTTCGGACAAGAAAGACCAACAAGCAACCCAGCAAAGGGGCGGATGCACAAATGCCGGCTTATGCCTTACAAAAAGGAGACAATGTATGAGCCAATCCTCCACCTCTCCGAAGACGGCGTCCCCTAAGAAATACAGTCTCTGGTTTCGCCGGCGTTTTCATCTTAGTGCGCTGTTGCTAATTTTGCCCATGGTGGCGATGCCTTACTATTTTGATAACCGAGCCATGTTCCTGGGCGATAAAGGCCTGGGCGAGCGGGATCTTGGTCAGCATCAAGTAGGCCCCTGGCAGATTCAGTTGGCCGAGCGGGATACCAATCCACCCTGGAAAGATGGGGTGGCTAGCCACATGAAAACCTTTACTCTGTCACTCTGTGAGGTGTGTATCCCGGAGGTGAAAGCCGCCTATATTCGCATTGGTAAGCCGCGTAATCTGCGTACCGCTGGCGCTATCGCATTCGGCTCACCCTACCGACAATCCATCTCTGTGCCGATTACTGAGACTGCCAAGGCCGATGCTGATATCTGGCTGACCCTGGAGGGCTGGGATGGCTCTGTGCACCAGATGTCCATGCCCCTGGCTGACGCCTCACCTAGTGCGGTGACATTTATTCAGCGCCGCAATGACTAACCAGTACCGACTAACGCGAGAACAGATCATGAGAACTAACAAACGCTTCATTTGCATAGCCCTACTGATGTTCAGCAGCCTGATGGCCATACCTGCCTGGGCGCACTCTCCACACTGTCAGTGCAAGCTTGAGGGGGATTTCATTGTTTGCCAAGGCGGTTTTTCCGATGGCTCAGGTGCTGAAGGTATACAGCTGGATGTAATTAACTATGATGAAGACCTGATTCTATCAAGCGCACTGGATGAACAGTCCCGCATCCGCTTTCCGCGTCCTGATGGTGATTTTTACATCTTACTGGATGCAGGCCCAGGGCATATTGTTGAAATAGACTGGCCAGAAATCGAGGGGATGGAGTCTTAAGCAACTAGTGCCATCCGATACACACGCACCCGCCGACCATGAAACACATGCATGGAGTAATTCTTAAAGCCAACCTTCTCGGATACCCTGATGGACGCCTGATGCTCAGGCTCAATTATCCCCAACTGTGCGCCATCGCACAAAGCCAGGCTGACTCATGCTTTATAGTGCATAAACGGTTAGTTTGTAGGCGCGATATAGCCTGGTGACTGACCTCTAGCATCAATTATATGCAATTCAATATATGAGCGAGGCTTATGCTTTTATTTTCGATTCTGGTGGCACTGATAGGTCTGGCTCTGACGGCGGGTGGTGTCTACCTGCTCAGTCTTGGCGGGAGCCTCTATTATCTTCTCGCAGGCGTTGTGTTGCTGCTCAATGCATGGCTGGGTTTTAAGCGCCATGCCTTGGCCCGTCCGTTATTTGCATTGTTTCTGGTGATCACCCTGATCTGGTCTTTGTGGGAGTCCGGCTATGACTGGTGGGCGTTAGCACCGCGTATGGGCTTGTTTATGCTGCTGGCTATCCCGCTATTGTTTTCCAGCGTAGCGGACAGGGGCGGGCGCAAAGTGTTGTTTCTTGTGTGGCTAGTATTGGGGGGATACTAGTGGGCAGCATCTGGCCAAGCCGCATGAATTTTCTGGCAGCCTCGATATGCAGGTGGACAGTGAATCACCGAATCTGGGGGACGCGCCTGAAGCCAGTTGGTATGCCTATGGGCGAACCAACATGGGGCAGCGGTATTCGCCACTGGCTCAGATCACTCCCCAGAATGTTGGGCAGTTGGAGGAGGTCTGGCAGTATCGGACCGGGGATATGAAAGGCCCTGAGGATATTGGTGAAACCACTTATCAGGCAACACCACTTAAAATCGGCGATACGCTGTATCTGTGTACACCGCACAACTGGTTGGTGGCCTTGGATGCCGACCTAGGCACCAAGCGCTGGGTCTATGATGCCAAGGTGGCACCGGAAAGCCAGCGTCAGCACCAGACCTGTCGCGGAGTGTCTTATCTGCCACCGGCATCAGGCGAGGTTCCCTCCGCCGCGATGCTGGGTGTGGCGGCCGAAACCCAGGCCTCAGTGCAGTGTGATGCCATGCTCTATATGCCGACCTCTGACGCCCGTCTGATTGCTCTTGATCCCGCCACCGGCGCACGCTGTGCTGGTTTTGGTGAAAACGGTGAACTCGATCTGATCCACAATATGCCATTCAAGCAAGCCGGTTTCTATTACTCCACCTCACCACCCGTGGTGGCCAATGGTCTGGTCATAGTGGCCGGTTCAGTGAACGATAACTACGACAAAAACTCACCGTCTGGTGTGATTCGTGCCTATGACGCTAAAACCGCTGAGCTGGTGTGGAACTGGGATTCCGGCAACCCTGAGGAAACCGCTCCAATCGGACCGGATGAAGTTTATACGCCCAGCTCACCCAACAGCTGGGCCATAGCCAGCGCTGATGAATATCTGGGGCTGATTTACTTTCCGATGGGGAACCGGACACCCGATCAGCTTGGCTGGTATCGTACTGAGCATGATGAAAAATATGCCAGCTCCGTGGTAGCGCTGAGCCTGGATACCGGCCAGGTGGCCTGGGTACAACAGTTTGTGCACCATGACCTGTGGGATATGGATACACCGGCCCAGCCATCACTGATTGATCTGGAAACCGATAAGGGCCTGCAACCTGCACTCGTAATACCAACCAAGCAGGGTGATGTGTATGTACTGAATCGTCAGACCGGCGAGCCGATCTTTGCGATAGATGAACTGCCTGCCCCTCAGGGTACCGTTGAGTTGGATCATGCGGCACCGACACAACCTATCTCAGCACTGACTTTTCGTCCGCCACCCATGACAGAGCAACAGATGTGGGGCGCAACACCGCTGGATCAGATGTGGTGTCGGATTCAGTTCAAGTCCCTGCGTTATGAAGGCCAGTACACACCGCCATCGGAGCAGGGAACGCTGGTCTATCCGGGTAACTTTGGCGTATTCAACTGGGGTGGTATCGCCGTGGACCCGAAACGTCAGGTGATGTTCGGGATGCCTCTCTATCTGGGCTTCATTCAACAGTTGGTCGAGAAAAATGGATCGGACATGGACGCAGCCAACCAAGGTGAGCAGGGCCTGAATTCAAATGAAGGTGCCCCCTATGCGGTAGATATGCGGCCCTTCCTGTCACCCATGGGCGTACCCTGTCAGCAACCGCCCTGGGGCTATGTCGCTGGGGTGGATCTGAAAACCGGGGAGATCGCCTACAAACATAAGAACGGCACCATCCGTGATATGACCCCGCTACCCTTACCAATTAAAATGGGCGTTCCCGGTATCGGCGGTCCCATCATTACCGAAGGTGGCCTGGCCTTTCTGGCCGCGACGGTAGACGACTACCTGCGGGCTTACGACCTGTCTACCGGTGAGCAACTATGGCAGGCGCGACTTCCGGCTGGCGGGCAAGCCACGCCGATGACCTATCTGAATAGCCAGGGTGAGCAGATGGTGGTGCAGGTGGCCGGTGGCCATGGCTCCGTCGGCACCACGATAGGGGATTATGTGGTGGCTTATAAGATCAAACGTTAAGGCGTTTTACTCTTGCGCGGTTGCATGAAAAGTCCGGGCTAAGCCGCAGCCCGGTTTTGGCGAAGCTGGAACAGATTATAATTGGCTTGGATGGTCATCCAGAACTCAGCGTTGCCGGATATTCGGCCTGGGTGCGAAAGGCTATGCATTGCCAATTTCATTGACTTAAAGGAATCTCTGTTGAGGACTTAACGGTTCGAAGTGATACTGAGGTTTGGAATTTTCGGATGTTGGCTTCCGTGTGAAGTACTCTATCGACAAAGCTTTCGTAAGCCTGAATATCCGGTACAGTAACGACCATCATAAAATCGTAGTTGCCCGTTATTTGGTAACAGTGTCTTACTTCTGCTGCCTGGCTAATGACGCGTTTAAAGGCGTCATACAAATCCTTTCGATCTCGCTCCATTTCGACCGAAACCAGTAATGTCAGTTTGTTGCCGGTTAATTCTGGGTTCACAAGAGAAACATCACCCACAATAACGTTTTCATCTCTCAGTCGTTTTACTCTTTTATGGCAAGCTGGAGGCGATAGTCCCACTTCTTCGGCCAGCTCAACGTTTGCGATACGATTATTACGCTGCAAGATGGCTAGGATTTTTCGGTCTATCTTGTCTAATTCCATAAATTTCTCACAATCATGCTTTTGTGGTTAAAAATTTCTCAATGGTTTTTATATTAAAAATATTCGATGTTATCAATCATTAAATTGATCGGCATATTTCTTGTCATCTCAATACACTTTCTCCATAGACTGTTTGGAGAAAGAGAAGTGAATAAACGAAACTATCATTGGGTTGGGCTTTTATTGAATGGACTCTGGAAAGAGATCATTGATGTCACATGGACGCTTTATAAGATCATGATTCCGATGATCATCGTGATCAAGGTTGTTGAAGAGTTTGGTGGCATCGAGCTACTGAGCCAATGGCTGAGTCCTGTCATGTCGCTGGTCGGCTTGCCTAGCGAAATGGGCTTGGTGTGGGCAACCACGCTGGTCACCAATATGTACGCTGGACTCGTAATATTTATGAGTATTGACACGGATTTAACCGTTGCTCAAGTCTCGATTCTTGGCACTTTGATGTTGCTTGCTCATTCACTTCCTATCGAAGTAGCCGTTGCTAAAAAAGCAGGCGTTGGGATTGCTATGACACTGATAATTCGCATTGGTGGTGGTTTGTTGATGGGGTGGATTTTGCATCAAATATACCAAGGCGGAGATCTACTAAATACGCCTGCTGAAGTGATTTGGCGACATGCGCCAGTCAGTGATTCAAGTTATGTGGTTTGGACAATCGATCAGCTTAAAAGCCTTGCAATGATTTTTGTGGTGATTGCTGCATTAATGACATTTTTACGCTTGTTAAAATTGCTTGGTATCGAAAAATTGATGGCAATATTGCTCAGGCCGATTTTGTCTGTACTTGGTATTAGCCGAGAAGCAACAAACTTGACGATTGTGGGTATCACGCTAGGCGTTTCTTTTGGTGGTGGTTTGCTTATCAATGAAGCAAAACGAGGACACATTTCCCCACGGGATATTTTTGTCGCCATGATGTTGCTCAACCTACTTCATAGCTTGATTGAAGACACGCTACTGATTCTGTTGATTGGTGCGGACTTTATGACTATTTTTTGGGGACGAATTGTATTTTCCGTGACTGTGATTGGAGTTTTAGTCTTTGTTCTTAAACGCTTGGATGAAAGCACTTGTCGTAAGTATTTTTATAAGAAGATAAGTGATTAGAGTCTACGAGAGACTTACTATTTATGTCGACAGGCTGATGTGCCGCAACTGGATGGCAACAGCCAGACACCATCTTTTATCAGCCTGGATGCCACCCGTCACATATACCACGGCAATCATCAGCATGATTGCCGGAATAAGTAAGAATTTTATCCCAGAGTGGGGCCTTTCAACCCGGTAATAAATGTTCTCTATATTCATGGCATCCGATACACACGCACCCGCCGACCATGGAACTCATGCATGGAGTAATCTTTAAATCCAACTTTTTCGGATACTCTGATGGACGCCAGATGCTCAGGCTCGATGATGGCAATCACCGAGTCACAGTATTTCTGGCTAAAAACATAATCAATAACAGCCCGAACCGCTTCTGTCGCCAGCCCCTGATTCCAAAATCTACGTCCTAATCGATAGCCCAGATTGACCTCCTCAACGCCATCGACCTGTTCAGGGCTGACACCACAGAAGCCAACCAGATCACCCGAGCTTTTCTCCAGCAACGCCCAGGGGCCTATTCCGTGGGATGAGTAGCAGTCCATACACCAATCAATAAACTCGCCAATGGCTTTCTCATCACAAACCCCACGCACTGAATAGCGCATCACCTCGGGATCACTCAAAATCTCAGTGAGGGTGGGAAGGTCCTGGTGACCGAGTTGTCTTACGATTAATCGCTTCGTTTCAAATATGTGCACTGGGTCCTCTTAGCGCATATATTTCTATGTTGATCAAATAATATCCGCTTGTATTTATGTCATATGCGACATATATTGTAGTACATGAGCCCAAAGGACAAGCCATTAGTTTGGTTACATGGAATTGTTAAAACACCACCATTTTCGGCAACTGCCAGATTGGAGGCAGGTTTCTTATTGCGGCGACTGCAATGTGGAGAAAAACTTTCCATGCCGCACTCAAGACCCATGCCATCAATCGGTTCTCACTGTCATGAGCTGCGCATTACTGATAGCGATAAAATTTGGCGCATAGTGTATCGAATTGAACCAGATGCCATTGTTATAGCTGATGTGTTTATAAAAAAAACTGAAGCTACACCAAAAAACGTAATTGATGTTTGTAAGTCCAGATTCAGGATGTATGACGATGCAAAAAAGTAATCGAAAGAAACTGGAAGCCGCCGGTTGGAAAGTCGGTAGTGTTGATGAGTTTCTGGATTTGACCCCTGAAGAGTCTGCATACATTGAAATGAAGCTGGCGTTGAGTCACACGCTTCGACAGCGTAGACAGCACAATAATCTGAGCCAGATAGAGCTTGCGAAAATGGTTCATTCCAGTCAGTCGCGCATCGCCAAAATGGAGGCCGGAGATCCGAGCGTTTCCATAGACCTGATCATGAAATCACTCCTGGCCTTGGGAGCCTCTCCCAAAGATGTCGCCAAAGCAATATCTTCGGGCTCGCCCCATGCTGCATAACCGGCAAGTGCCCTGAACAAGTCTTGATTGACTGCCGCCTGCTCAGTTAGTCGGTGCGAAGGTATTGATATACAACGCCTCAACCTTGTCTCTGGCCCACTGCGTTCTACGCAAAAACTTCAACGACGACTTAATGGATGGATCATTGTGAAAACAGTTGATATTGATCTGCGCATATAAAGCATCCCAACCGTAATGCTCGACCAGGCGTGTGAGTATTTTTTCCAGACTCAAACCATGTAAAGGATTGTTGGGTTGTTCTTGGTTCATTGGGAGTTCCTGTAGGTACTTAATCTTAGCCTTAGCCGTTTGATTGCTGTTTCAATTCGATGAAGTCTCGAATGGTAACAAGCGCACGTCTAATTATCAGCGCCTTGGCATAAAAATAGAGATAGCGCAGAGCAAACATGCCAAAAATAGAGGCGACAACAAAGGCAATCAAGTTTACATACTCAGAGTTACTGAAAGCAGCATAGGCTCGAATGGGGAACATTATGGCAAAAAATGCACAGACTAGTGCTATTAAGAGGGATTTTCCTGGGCTATCGCAAGCAATAGAACCATCCTGACAATCTATCCAGCCTAAAACACCATGAAAGCTCCATGCATTTGCTTTTCAAGAAGCGCAATGACCGTCATACCTTGCTCAATCTTCGGCTTTCCGGGAACAGTGACATCGAAATAACGTTTCCCACCAGACTCAAACCCAAAGCTGGTGGTTCCTGTGTCATACAATGCTGCTGGAAACAGACGCTCAAACGTGGTTTTTTGAAAGATCATCTGGGCGAATCCTGAGAGTAAATTCCTTGGCCTTGATATACATTATTCACCCCAGCATAGAGACATACTGGCCATCGCCATCTAGCCTCTGAGTCATATCGCTACCACCCTGGGGGGCTACTTGCGCCCCAGGATACGTAAAATACGCAGGAATAAATTAATGATGTCCATGTATAAAGCCGCTGCACTATCAACAGCATTATCCAGGGTTTTAGGTATTTGTGCGTATTCCAGACCAAGGTTGCCACTGATTCCAGACGAAGCCTGCCATCCATTCCACGCGAAAGCTGCCACTGATTCCACAGCAAAGCTGCCACCCTGGCAGGCTGTCT
>NZ_JRLB01000001.1 GCF_000764495.1 Nitrincola sp. A-D6 | reverse complement strand
TGTTTTGACCCAAAGCGACATTCGCTATGCCGGCCAGCCTATCGCGCTGGTGGCTGCCACCAGCGAAAAAGCCGCGCGGCAGGCCGCCTTGTTGGCAGAGATTGACTACGAAGCCCNAGACACCGCAACTGGATGCAGAAGTGGCACTGGCCAAGCAGCAGCTGTTGCGACCCAGCCACCGCATGCAACAGGGAGATTGCGCAACGGCCTTGCAGCAGGCACCTATTCAACTGAGCGCGAAGATGCAGGTCGGTGGACAGGAACATCTTTATCTGGAAGGCCAGGTCAGTCTGGCGGTGCCGGGTGAAGATGGTGACATGTTGATCTACACCTCCAGCCAACACCCCAGCGAGGTGCAGAAACTGGTGGCCGAGGTATTAAACCAGCCGTTGCATAAGGTCACGGTGGATATGCGTCGCATGGGCGGTGGCTTTGGCGGCAAGGAGACTCAGGCCGCACCCTGGGCCTGTTTGGCCGCGCTGATGGCGGCTAAAACCGGTCTGGCGGTTAAGCTGCGCCTGCCCCGCAAGGACGATATGGTCATGACCGGTAAACGTCACCCGTTTGTGAACCGCTATCACCTTGGCTGTGACGATCAGGGTCGGCTACTGGCAGCCGATATTGAGGTCATCGGTAATGGCGGCCACTCACCTGATCTGACCGATGCCATCGTCGATCGCGCCATGTTTCACGCCGATAATGCCTACTTCCTGCCCAATGCTGACATTCGTGGTCACCGGGTCGCTACCGATACCGTATCGCATACAGCCTTTCGAGGTTTTGGCGGACCGCAAGGCATGTTAATTATTGAACGCGCCATGGATGATATTGCCCGACACCTGGGCTGTGACCCTCTGGATATCCGCAAGCGTAATCTTTATAGCGAAAAAAGGGATCTGACCCCTTATCATCAGCGGGTGGAGTTTGCCACGCTGCAGCGTTTGGTTACGGAGCTGGAACAGAGCAGTGACTATCGTGCGCGGCGCGAAGCGATTACCCGGTGGAACCGCAACAGCGCTATTCTCAAGCGCGGGCTGGCGCTGACACCGGTGAAGTTTGGTATCTCTTTTACCCTGCAGCACCTGAACCAGGCGGGTGCATTGCTACACATTTACACCGATGGCAGCATCCAGCTCAACCACGGCGGCACGGAAATGGGCCAGGGACTGCACATCAAGGTAGCCCAGGTAGTTGCCAGTACACTGGGGGTGGATTTGCAGCAGATACGCATTACCGCCACCCGCACGGACAAGGTACCCAACACCTCGCCCACAGCCGCCTCCAGTGGCTCTGATCTGAATGGCAAAGCGGCCGAGCAGGCCGCACTGACGCTGAAGCAGCGACTGAGTGACTTTGTTGCCGAACAACAGGGTGTTCCGCTGTCGCAGATCCGCTTTTGCAACAATCGGGTCTGGTGGGATGATAACCAGTCAGTGACTTTTGCCGAGCTGGTACAGCAGGCCTATCTGGCCAGAATTTCCCTGTCGGCGACCGGCTATTACCGTACTCCGAAAATCTGGTATGACCGGGAAAAAGCCCAAGGCCGTCCCTTCTTCTACTTTGCCACTGGTGCCGCCGTTTCTGAGGTATTAGTGGACACCCTGACCGGTGAATACCGGCTGCTACGAGCCGATATTCTGCATGATGTCGGCAAGAGCCTGAGTCCGGCCATCGATATTGGCCAGATAGAAGGGGGCTTTATACAGGGCATGGGCTGGCTGACTACCGAGGAGTTAGTCTGGAATAAGGAGGGACTGCTACTCAGTAACTCACCCGCCACTTATAAAATTCCGGCGATCAGTGACACCCCACCGGTGTTTAACGTCAGGCTGTTTGATCAAGCCAATGCTGAAGATACTCTTTACCACTCCAAGGCTGTAGGTGAGCCGCCGTTGATGCTGGCAATCTCTGTCTGGTCTGCCCTGCGCGATGCCATCAGCAGCCTTAGTGACTACCGTATCAGTCCGGATCTGGATACTCCCGCCACACCAGAGCGGGTACTGGGTGCTATTGAGGCACTGAAAGCACAACAGGAGGCCAACTGATGATTCGTTGGAGTGATGCACTGGCCGAATGCCAACGCAGTGGTCAGCCCCACGTACTGGTCAGTGTGATCAGTACGGAAGGCTCCGTACCGCGCAACCCTGGCAGCAAAATGCTGGTGACTGACAATGCTTTGATCGACACCCTGGGTGGAGGCAATCTGGAATGGCATGCGCTTGAATACGCGCGCCAACTCTTGTCTGAGAGGAAAAACGCACAACGCCTGCAGAAGTTTCCACTGGCAGCCGTGCTGGGTCAGTGTTGCGGCGGCAATGCCTCACTGCTGTTTGAATGCTTTTATCACGTCAGCCACTCGCTTTGGTTGTTTGGTGCCGGTCATGTCGGACAAGCGCTGAGCAAAATCCTGCAAGACTTGCCACTCAGGCTGCACTGGGTTGATAGTCGGCCAGAGCAGTTTCCAGCCCAACTAGCAACTGACATCATAAAGCACCATCCAACTGACCCGACAGAGGTTTTCAGTCAGATAAATACAAATGACTCGCTGCTGATCATGACACATTCGCACGATCAGGATTACCGCCTGTGTGAAGCCGCATTAACACAGCAACACCAGGGATTTATCGGTTTAATCGGCTCAGATACCAAGGCAGCACGCTTTCGCCATCGCCTGCGGCATGCCGGGTTCAGCTCCGGGGAGATTGGCCGTATTGGATGCCCTGTTGGCGTTACCGGCCTGGGTGGTAAACGCCCTATGGAGGTAGCGGTTTCCATTGCTGCTCGGGTCATTCAGCACTACCGCAGCCATCAACCCGAAGAAGGCATACACCAGGGCCTATCGACAGCCGAACAAACCGAACTGAACACGCAACTTCAAGAGACACACAATGACACTGAATGAACTCAATCAACTCGATCCGCAGACAGCCGCTACTTGCTTGCAGCAATGCTGTGTCAGTGAAGCCTGGGTACAAGGCATGTTACAGGCGCGGCCTTTCAGCAACGAAGCCGCGCTCTTCGCAGAAGCTTCGCGCATTTGGGCAGGACTCGAAAAAAGTGACTATCTGCAAGCCTTTGAAGGCCACCCGAAGATCGGCGATGTGAGTTCCCTGCGCGCCAAATATGCCAACACCAAAGCCCTGGCCGCAGGCGAACAATCCTCTGTCGACAGCGCCAAAGAAGCCACGCTAAAGGCTCTGGCTGAAGGCAATCGACAGTATGAAGCGCGCTTCGGGTACATTTTTATTGTCTGTGCCACGGGTAAATCAGCCGAGGAGATGCTGGCACTGCTGACAGAGCGATTAGCCAACGACCCGGAAACCGAAATCCACCTGGCAGCCGAGGAGCAGAACAAGATCACCCGCATCCGCCTGGAAAAACTACTCCAGAACTAATACTGACAAAACTAACACTGACAAGCAGGACAGACGTATGAGCCAAATCACAACCCATATACTGGATACCGCCAAAGGCTGCCCGGCCGCAGGCATTCCCATCAGCCTTTACCACCTGGATGAGGGAAACTGGATTGAAATCAGCCAGGGAGTCACTAATCAGGATGGTCGCATTGCCGACCTGCTGGCAAAGGACATCACCCTGACCGCAGGCCGTTACCGTATGCGCTTTAGCCTGGAGGACTACTTTACCTCACAGGATCAGCCTGCGTTTTATCCTCAGGTGGATATAGAGTGCAACTTGAGTGGTGCTGGCGATCACTACCACATTCCCCTGCTGATTAGCCCGTTTGGCTATACCACCTACCGAGGCTCCTGACACATGAACCAGCATGCCTTTCGTGGATCTGTTCTGCACTATCTGGAAGATCCCCTAACCCATGCCGAACACGCCAGCGAGTATATCGAAGATGCCCTGTTGCTGGTTGAGGATGGCAAGATCAAGGCTCTCGCACCCTATGCTGAGCTCATCTCTACGCTGGACCCTTCAGTCAAACTGGTGGACTACTCGGGCAAACTGCTCATGCCCGGCTTTATTGATCTGCATAGCCATTATCCGCAAACGGAAATCATTGCCTCCTATGGCAAACAACTGCTGGACTGGCTGAATAACTATACCTTTCCGACTGAAAGCAAATTTTCTGATGCCGCCTATGCGAAATCCATTGCCGAGCTGTTTATTGATGAACTGCTGCGCAATGGCACCACCACCGCCATGGTCTTTGCAACCGTGCATAAGGCGTCGGCCGATGCATTTTTTGAAGCGGCTGCCGCACAGAACCTGCGGATGATCGCAGGCAAGGTGTTGATGGACCGAAATGCCCCCGCGGCCTTATGCGACACCGCAGAATCGGGCTATGCCGAATCAGCTGAGTTGATCGAAAAGTGGCATGGCAAGCAGCGCCTATCCTATGCCGTGACACCGCGCTTTGCTCCGACCAGTACGCCGGAGCAGCTCCATAGTGCGGGCCAATTGCTACAGAGCTATCCTGATGTTTATCTGCAAAGCCATCTGGCTGAAAACCATGATGAACTGACCTGGGTTGCCGATCTGTTCCCCAAGGCACGCGACTATCTGGATGTCTATGAGCAAGCGGGTCTGCTGGGATCTCGCTGTGTCTATGCCCATGGTATCCACCTGAGTGATTCAGCCTGTGAGCGTCTGGCTCAATCAGGCACGGTACTGGCGCACTGCCCCACTTCCAACCTGTTTCTGGGCTCTGGATTATTTGATATGCAACGCATCAGCGCACAGGGTATCCGCTATGCCCTGGGAACCGATGTAGGCGGCGGCACCAGCTTTTCCATGTTCCGCACCCTGGCTGAAGCCTACAAAATCCAACAGCTGCAACAGCACTCGTTACACCCTCACCAGTCCTTGTATCTGGCCACCTTGGGTGGTGCCCGCGCCTTATCTCTGGATCATCTGATCGGTAACTTTTTACCCGGGAAAGAAGCGGATTTTATTGTTGTGGATCCCCAGGCAACCCCGCTGCTCAGTTTCAGAACAGCCCAGTGCGAGAGCCTGACCGAGATGCTGTTTGCCTTAACCACCCTCGGTGATGACCGCTTAATTTATGCCACCTATATTCTTGGCAATCTTGCTTACCTTCAGGAGAATTAAATCATGGATCCCTATTTGTATGACTGGTTGAACTTGGTCGTGCGACTGCTGCACGTTGTCACCGCCATTGCCTGGATAGGTGCATCCTTTTACTTTATCTGGCTGGATAACTCGCTGGAAGAACCGCCACAGTGGAAAAAGGACAAGGGCATTAAAGGGGACCTGTGGTCCATTCATGGCGGGGGAATTTATGAAGTCGCCAAATACCAGCTCAGTCCGGAAAAAATGCCCAAACACCTGCACTGGTTCAAGTGGGAGGCCTACTCCACCTGGATTACCGGGATACTGCTGCTGACGCTGATTTACTATGTCGGTGCTTCCAGCTATATGATTGACCCATCCAAGGCCGATCTGGCCCCATGGCAGGCGATTGGTCTGGGAGTCGGCAGCATCGTCGCAGGGCTGTTGGTTTACGAACTCTTGTGCCGCACCCCCTTGGTCGATAAAGAGTTGCTATTTGGCTGATTCTGCTGGTTGTGATTGCATTTCTCGCCTGGTTTCTGAGTCAGTATATTGGTGATCGTGCGGCTTATATTCATATCGGTGCGTTGATTGGTACCTGTATGGCGGCCAATGTGTTCACCACCATTATTCCATCACAAAAAGCGCTTATCGGAGCGATTGAAAGAGGTGAGTCACCAGATCCCATTTACGGTCTGAATGCCAAACGCCGTTCCACCCATAACAATTATGCCACCATCCCGGTGCTGTTTATTATGCTCAGCAATCACTCACCGATGACCTATGGGCATGAATATGGATGGGCGATTTTGACCGCGTTGATAGTGATCGGTGCCTGGGCCCGACATTTTTTCAATCTGCGCCATAAAGGCATCGTCAAACCGTCTATTCTGATTACAGCGGTACTGGCGTTTGTTGTGCTGGTGCTGATCGCACGCCCACAGCCCATGGCTCAAATGGAGGTAGGTGAGGCACAGCTAACAGATAACCAGGCCTTTGCCATAGTGATGGAGCGCTGTGCAACCTGTCATAGCCGCAGCCCTACAGATGATATCTTCGTGGTCTCTCCCGGTGGCGTGTTCCTGGAAAGTGGCACTGATATACTGCGCTTGCTGGATAGAATTGAAGCCAGAAGTATCCTGACACATGATATGCCTTTTCTGAATAAAACCGAGATGACGCTGGAAGAAAGAGCCTTGCTGGCTGACTGGATAAAACGTACAAAAGGCTGAATGCATACCTAGGAGGCTATCCGAGAAGAGACTGTGGTGTTATTTAATAACGCCGCAGCCTTTCAATATCACATGGATCAAGGTTTCAGTTGCCGCATCATAGTCTGCGTCATCCGGCGTCTGTTTATTTAATGCGGCTGATATTTGCACAGAAAAGTCTGAGTAATGCTGTGTGGTTGACCAGATCATAAACAACAGATGTTCCGGTGTGATCGCATCAATTTTGCCCTGCTCTATCCACTTTCTGAACACCGCAACGCGGCCTTCAAACCAGACATGATAGTCATCACTGAAATAGGCCTTCATATTACTTGCACCGCTAATAATCTCAGCGGCAAAAATTCGGGACGCTAAACTATACTCGCGGGCAAACGCGATTTTCTGACGAATGTATTCAGGCAACACCTTTGCGGGATCATCATCCTCGGTGAAGTCACTCAGACTTGCATCCCAAATATCAATAATATTACTTAAGACGGCAACATAAAGGCCCATTTTGTTCTTAAAGTAATAATGAATATTAGCCTTGGGAAGCCCGGCCCGTTGAGCAATCGCATTCATGCTGGCGCAGCATACCCCCTTTCTGCAAACTCAACCTCAGCGGCACGAATTATCAGCGTTTCATTTTGCTTACGAATTCTACCGACCGGTTTGTCGTGTTGATGGGATTCAATATTGAATAGCAAAAGGCTGCTCTCCGGAAGGGCTGGTGTGGCTCTATAGGCCCGGCAGTATAATACACCTGAGGCTAATATTGAACTTTGGTGCCGGGAAGGATCACACCAACTTTACCGCCTGACCAGTTGACCAGAGGCAGAGGGACCTTGTGCCTGGCCGGATATTTTTATAGTCGCCGCACCAAACGCTCAGCCTGTTGCTGATGCTCTCCACGTAGCCGAGCTTCATCCGTATTCACCAAGGTCGCGTTTTCAACCAGCCACCTGCCAGCCACCATCACTCGATCCGCCCGCTGTGCCCCACATAACACCAACGCCGCCAAAGGATCATGGCTACCGGAAAAGCGCAACTCATCCAAACGAAACAACGCCAGGTCAGCTTGCATACCTGCCTCGACGAACCCCCAAATCCTGGCGCCCTAACAATCGTGCCGAGCCTGGGTTGCCCAGCCTAGCGCATCCTTGTGAGAAACCGCCTCAGCACCGTATTTAAGACGCTGCAGATACATCGCCTGCCGAACTTCCATCATCAGGTTGGAGCAATCGTTGGATGCTGAGCCATCCACACCGAGCCCTACGGGCACACCCGCCGCTTCCAGATCTTTCACTGGACAGATACCGGAAGCCAACACCATGTTTGAAGAAGGACAATGACAAATTCCTGTTTTAGCTTTCCCCAGACGTTGTATTTCCTCCGGATTGAAATGTATACCGTGGGCCAACCAGGTATGATCAGATAACCAGCCAACATGCTCAAGATAGTCCACAGTACGCATGCCGAAATGCTGCAGACAAAAAGCCTCTTCATCCAGCGTTTCGGCAAGGTGCGTGTGCAACCTGACAGCATACTGTTGGGCCAGTTTCGCAGACTCACTCATCAACTCACTGGTTACCGAAAAGGGTGAGCAGGGCGCAAGAGCAATTTGCCGTTTTGAGCCCACAGCCGGGTCGTGAAAGCGTTTGATCAATCGGAGGCTGTCTTCCAGAATCTGCGTTTCCTGCTGCACCACACTTTGTGGCGGTAGCCCTCCATCGGCAACGCCAAGACTCATGGAACCTCTCGTTAGTGTGACTCTCATGCCTGATTGTGCAGCGGCATCCACTTGTATATCTATGGCATGGGTTAGTTGATCAGGAAATACATAGTGATGGTCAGCGGCCGTGGTACACCCGGATAGCAGCAACTCAGACAGGGCCAACTCCGTCGCCGTAAATAACATCGACTCATCCAGCCCGGCCCAGATTGGATAGAGTGTCTTCAGCCAGGGAAACAAAGGTTTATTCAGCGCCGCAGGCAATGCACGTGTCAGCGTCTGGTAAAAATGATGGTGTGTGTTGATCAAGCCAGGCAGCACAACATGCTGCCTGGCATCAAATACCGACTCACAGGCAAGTTAGGCCGCTCACCTAAAGCCAATACCTCGTGGATCACTCCCTGAACCATATCGACTACCAGTCCACCTGCGCCATCAGCATGGGTATTGGTATGTATTGCCAGCGGCTGTTTAATCCACATAAGTCGGGTCATGCTGTTATTCTCATGTCACGTTGGCTGAAGGCTGCTCTAGCTCCGGTTCAGGGGTCGTTTCAGTAGCCGGCGTTTCTTCAGGCAAAATCAAACTCAACACTATGGCAGTCAAACCACCCGAGGTCACTGATGATCCGAAAATATTGCGTACCATATCCGGCATTTCTGCCAACAGGTCCGGCGTCATCGAAACACCCAGGCCGATGCCAAAAGAAGCGGCCATAATCAGTAAACTGCGACGATCCAGGGTTGCGTTTGCCAGAATTTTAACCCCGGCAGCGGCTACTGTTCCAAACATCACCAGGGTTGCTCCACCCAGAACCGGCTTGGGAATCTGTTGCAGTACCGCACCAATGATAGGAAACAGGCCTAAAATCATCAAAATGACGGCCACATAGTAACCAATATGACGACTGGCCACACCGGTCAACTGAATAACACCATTATTCTGGCTGAAGGTGGTATTGGGAAAGGTATGAAACACAGCCGCAATCATGGAGTTAATACCATCCGCCAATACCCCGCCACGAATACGCTTAACATACTCTTCCCCCTTAATCGGCTGCTTGGAGATGATGCAGTTGGCGGTAATATCGCCACTGGTTTCGATAGCCGTCACCAGATAGATTAACGCCACCGGAAAAAATGCACCAAAATCAAACGCAAAACCGTATTGAAAGGGGATAGGGATAGTCAACAGACTCACATCGGACAGATGTGCAAAGCTGATCTGCCCCATAACGGCGGCAATTAAGTACCCGGCAACCAGGCCTATGACAATCGAAGACAGTCTGATCCAGGGGTTAGAAGATCGATTCAGCATAATGATGGTAACCAGTACAAAGCCACCTAATGCCAGGTTGGCAACACTGCCAAAGTCCGATGCGTTAACCCCTCCGGCAAGATCGGTCATGCCCACACGAATCAGGCTGATGCCGATAATGGTAATAACAATACCGGTTACCAGAGGCGTCAGAATACGCTTGAGTTTGTGCAAAATCTGACTGATAAAAATCTCAATAAATGCACCCAAAAAACACACCCCGGTAATCAAGGCCAGAATCTCTTCTGGCCCACCACCTTTACCCTTGGCGATAAATCCAGCCGCCAGTATGGCGCTTAAAAAGGCAAAACTGGTACCTTGAACACAAATCATCCCGGCACCGATTCCCCAGGCACGTCGCGCCTGGATAAAAGTGCCCACACCGGAGACAAACAAGGCCATACTGATCAGGTAAGGTAGATGCTCACCCAGGCCCAACACCCCGCCGATGATTAAGGTTGGTGTGATAATGCCAACAAAGCTGGCAAGTACATGTTGAATGGCCGCGAAGGTTGAGGCTTTGACTCCTGGCCTTGAGTCAAGCGGATAGAGTAAATCACTGTTCATATCAGTACCCTCTTTTTAGAAGTGCCACTGGGCATTGAGTGTCCAGGCATCTGTATCTATGCCAGGTCCACTGGGATTACCAAACTTATTGCGCCAGTACTCGTAACCCACACCCACACGCAAGGTATTATCACGACCCAACACATAGCGCCCGACATCTAGCATCAAGGCTGGCCGAATCAATGTTTCCGGTTTGGTTTCATTACCGAAGTTGTTATCGCCCTTGCTGGTGATGAAGTTTGCAAAACCCTGAAAGCGCAAAGGTGCTCCACCTATTTCGAAGGGAATACCCCAGGCAATATTCATCAAATAATAGGGATCAAAGTCGATATCATTGGTATTTCCAGCTGCACCACAGGCAGGCAAACCGCAGTGGTTTGTTTCATAGGCAGCCAACAGGCTCACATCTAAAAACCCAGGGACATCCATTTTAAAAGTCGGGCCAACCACAAACATGCGCTTTCTGGGCGCGAAGGTTGTATTTTTAGTGTTCAAATCAAACCCAGCCGTTAGGCTGACATCTTTAACCGGACCGAAACTCAGGTCAGCATCCAGTAATTTACTGATATAGAGTTGATGCCGGTAGGTGAGGTAAAACTCGGTGGCGCCTGAGTCACTACCTGAAGCTGAATCCTTCTTATCTGACTGCAGCATATCCAGATTAAAAAAGTTCTGGCCATAGTCATAGCCGCTGGCATGACCCAGGGTCAGTACATGTTTTCTAATCTCATTGGTGTTTCCAGGCTCGGTAAACTCTGTACCATAGCGATACCCGATAAAAGTATCAGACCAATTAAAGGCCTGCGCCTGCCCGCTTACGACCCCTGCCGTTAAAGCCATCGCTGAAACAGCTAACAGTTTATTTGCCTTTTTCATTTATTAACCTCTCTGCTCACCCAAAAAAAGTTGACTACCTAGTCAGGTTTTTAAAAGCAGAAATCATGCCAAACAATAGATACAAGCAACAGAATGAATAAAAACCACTCCTCCAGCGGCTGGCGAAGAGTTAGAAATACATTATAAACTTATGAAATATATAGATATTAAGAATGCCATGGATTACTGAAAAAAAGGCAGGCAGTAAGCCATTACGCCGTAAGATGCCAAGGAGCTAGCACCATAATGGGGAGAACTTGCGCTATCTGTGTGCAAATTGAGTACCGGATCAAACACTGCACCCGGTACCCGGTCATTTACATGGCGGCACTGTTACTGCCACGATTAGCCCAGCGTGTGAAACGCTTTTCCATCCAGGCAAAGATTTCGTACATGACGACACCCATGACACCAATCACGATCAAACCAGCAAAGACCAGCGCCATATCCATGGATGAACTGGCGGCCATCATCAAGTAACCTATGCCCATATTCGACGCCACCGTTTCAGAGATAACCGAACCGACAAACGCCAGGGTAATGGCCACTTTCAGTGAAGCGAAGAAATACGGCAAGGCTCTTGGCAGACCCACCTTGCGCAGAATATCCAATTTAGAGGCTCCCAGTGAGCGCATCACATCCTCAAGCTCCGGCTCCAGCGTTGCCAGGCCTGTGGCCACATTCACCAGCACAGGAAAGAAAGAGATTAAAAATGCCGTCAGTATTGCGGGAACGGTACCTATACCAAACCACACCACCAGCACGGGCACAAAAGCTACCTTAGGTATGCTGTTAAAGCCAACCAAAAGCGGATAAAGTGCTTTATACACAATTGGATAAGTTCCCACAGCCACACCCAGAACTACCCCAACCACCACCGCTATAGCAAAACCAACCAGTGTGGTGAAGAAGGTTTGCCAGGCATGCATCATGATGGGCTCCCAGCGTGCCACACCCGCATCCCACACAGCCGTAGGTGCCGGAAACAGGTATTCTGGTACATTCAGCCCAACACAGATAATTTCCCATAATAACAGCAGGACCAGTATCAACATCCAGCTGGCATTCTTGATCATGAACTTGCGACGATTAAATGCCATACAGGCCTCCGTTATCAGGTCTTGCGTATCGAACCTATATGGTCACGTAATTCATGTACCTGAGACGCAAAGCTCTCAGTATAAGTATCTTCCAATGAGCGCGGACGCGGCAGGTCCACTTCACGCCGGGCCATTATCTTCCCTGGCCCCTTGCTCATGACATAGACGGTATCTGCCAGAAAGACCGCTTCACGCAGATCATGCGTCACCAGTACGACGGTAAAGGGTTCCTCTTGCCAGAGTGACTGCAACATGCACCAGAGCTCTTCCCGGGTAAAGGCATCCAGCGCACCAAAGGGCTCATCCAGCATCAACAGTTCCGGCTTGTGAATCAGCGCACGGCAGATGGATGCCCGCTGCTGCATACCCCCCGAAAGCTCCCAGGGATACTTGTCTTCCCAACCCTTCAGGCCGACACGTTCCAGCAGAGCCCGCGCCATCTCTTCAAAGGACTTACGCTGGCGGCGCAACTGTGAGCGGTAAGGCTGCACAATTTCCAGTGGCAACATGACGTTTTGTAAGGTGGTGCGCCAAGGTAATAGATTGGATGCCTGAAACGCCATACCAATACACTTTTGTGGCCCGACAACCTGACGGCCATCCAGATACACATAACCGGAAGTGGGTTCAGAGAGTCCTGAAACCAGCTTCATCAGCGTTGATTTACCACAACCGGAAGGCCCTACTACGGCGATAAACTCATTCTTTTTCACAGAGAGTGAAACATCCTGGATCGCCAACGGCCCACCCTCATCATAGGCCAGACTCACCTTTTCAAAGGTTACAAACTCCATAGAGCATCCTCAACAACACGGCGGGACTTGCCCGGCTCAAGGCCGGGCAAGTGAATTAATCAACGAGGAACAGCACGACTGCTCTGCTCTGGTAAAAGAGAGGCATTAAATAATTTGGCAGCCTCCGGTGTGGACTCCAGCCCAAAGGAGCTGACGGCTTCAGCAATGGACTGCTCCAGGCGCTCAAGGGTCACGGCTCCCAGCCCTTCAGCCAGGGTTTCTTCGGTGATGACCTGTGCATCAAGAGCGAGTTTAAGTCGGCGCAACTCCAGGGCTTCATCGACCAGGCCATCCCGACTGGAAACGTGTTTTACAGCTGCCTCAGGGTCCTGAATCGTTTCGATCAGCGCCTTATTGAAAGCCCGATTGAAACCAGCAACCGCCTCTGGGTTTTCGGCCAACAACGCCTCACTGGCGATAATCGCGTTGCCATAGAGTTCAACACCAAACTCTGAATAAGGCATCACGGTAATCTCATCCAGGGCAAGCCACGCGCTTCCAGGTTCAACAAACTGGTAAAGTAAAACCCGGTTATACCATCAACCTGACGACGTGCGAGTAAGGTCTCACGGATCGCCGGATCAACACTTTGCCAGGATACAGAATCAACGGCTAAACCATTGTGTGCAGCAAAGGCGGGCCAGGCCTTGCGACCTGCATCAAAAACCGGCGCCGCCAGGGTTTTGCCTGCCAAGTCAGCCGGGGTATCAATACCTGACTCTTTCAGGGTAAACACAGCGGCCGGTGTGTGGTTGTAAAGCATATACACCGCTTGCATGCCTGCATCCGGGTTAGCCGCACTGTATTCCACCAAGGCGCTAAAGTCTGCCAGACCCATATCATAGGCGCCCGTAGCTACCCGGGTGACCGCACCCGCTGAGCCATTACCTGAGTCGATGGTAACGCTAAGACCTTCTTCAGCGAAATACCCCTTGTCCAGCGCCATTAGAAAAGGCGCCGAGGGCCCTTCAAAACGCCAGTCCAGGGTAAAATTGATCGGGGTAGACGCCTGTACATCGGTTGCGATCAGTGGCTGTAAGCTCAAACAAGCGGCCACTGTGCAAAGGGTTGCGAGCTTTTTAAGCGTAAAACGTTTGCCTGCATTCATAAAGTCATCCTTCAGCCTGATGTAAACAAATGCTTATCCTATAGAAGGGCATAGTCCACTGTGGGGCAGTAAAATAGTTAACAGGTGGCCAGCAGAACAGGTATTTTTTAACACAACAGCAAAAACTGACCAGTTAGTCAGAATTACAGCAATCCGTATGCCAGCTTTTCGTGTGCTTAGCGCCTATCTCTGGACAGTTATTGCACTAAAATAAAGCATAGCAGCTAAAACACGTTCTAAAGAGTGCAGATCTAGCTTTCTGTTGCGTAAACACAAATACCCTGGCCCAAGCGTTTGGCTTGATACATGGCCTCATCAGCCGCTTTTACCAGATAATGCGCATCCTGGGCATGAGCGGGGCAACAGGAAATGCCAATACTGGCACTGATGTTAACGGTTCCCTGAGGCAGGCTCACGGGTAATTGCAGTGACTGTTGTATCTTTTCAGCTACGGCAAAGGCTATTTCCGCATCATCACAATAACCGGCAATGACGGCGAACTCATCACCAGACAAGCGTGCCACGGTATCAGACTGGCGTACCACACTCTGAATCCGTCTGGCCACTTCCACAAGAACCTGATCGCCCGCAGCATGGCCCAGGGTGTCATTGACGGGTTTAAATGCATCCAGGTCGATATACATCAGTGCAAACGCGGTTGCATAACGCTCCGCGGCTGTGATGGCCTGATTTAGCCGATCATAGAACAGTGTTCTGTTCGGCAGACCAGTTAAACCGTCATGTGTAGCTTGGTAAGCCAGTGCCTCCTGAGCTTTTTTTCGCTCGGTAATATCCTCAAAAACCATCACATAACCAGAAATATACCCATCAGAGGTATATACGGCATGCGCACGCATGGACAATACACGATCCATAGAGTCGGCTTTATGGCAATGCAGCTCATCCGCACAGGCACCTTTATCTTGAAGCTCCTGCAGCAGCAAATCCCAACTACCTAGCACTTGAAACTCACAAGGCAGGCTGTGAGGTGTTTGCCCAACAGCGTTAGTCTGCTGCATGCCAGTCAGACGCAAAAAGGCTGGATTATACTGGTGGATCAAAAACTGCCGATCAAGCATCATAATACCGGTATCGGTAATATTAAAAACTGCTTCAGATAATCGCGCGGTCTGATCCCGTTCATGGCGAACGATAGCGTAGCGCAGAGCTTTCCGCAGTGCCCGGCCATCGGTGCCTTTGACCAGATAATCCTGCGCACCAGACCTCAGTGCTGTCTGTATCCAACGGGTATCATCAATACCGGTCAGTACGACGATAGGAATATCCATGCTCTTCTCACGCATGCTCAACAGCGTAACCATCCCCTCGCTATCCGGCAGGTTTAGATCCAGAAGAATCACATCGGGTAAACTGCGGCTCTGATCCAGTAATTGTGTTGCTTCGGCAAGGCTTCCAACTACCTCCAGCGAGAAAGCATCCATACTTTTCTCCTGCAAATACAGGCGTATCAATGCCACATCACCGGGTTCATCTTCTACCAACAACACGTTATGACAGGGTTTTGGCCGTGATTCAGAGTCAGCATCAAGCACGGTTTGATTCCTCAGAAGGTGACCAAGGCAGAGAAAACAGGATACAGGTGCCTTTACCAGGGCCATCTGAACTCGCACGAATTTCGCCGCCGTGACGCTGCACTATTTTCCGACAAACCGATAAACCTATGCCTTCACCGGCATAGCTGGAACGTGGGTTCAGGCGCTGAAACACTTTAAATATACGTTCAATCTGGTCGGCCTCAATTCCAATACCCTGATCACAAACAGAACCTTCCCATACACCATCCAGACAGCGTCCCGTCAGGGTGACCACAGGCGGCGTCTCTGGTTCATGAAACTTGATCGCGTTAGCAATCAGATTCTGCAATAGTCGAACGCCTTCATTGCGACTGATCCATATAGAGGGCCATTCGCCCTCTATATGGATAGTGGCATCATGTTTGCGTACTTCGGGTCCCAGGTAAATTAAAGCTTCATCCAGCAGCGTTTTCAATGAGCAACAGATGGCAGGCTCACCTCCACGACCAACACGGGAATACTCAAGCAATGACAGCAGCATATCATCCAGGCGTTGGCCACCTTCTGTGACATAACTCAGGTATTCACGAATCTCATCGGAACAGTCATCGCCCAGTTTTTTATCAATCACCTGAGAAAAGCTGATAATCATGCGCAGGGGCTGACGTAAATCGTGTGAAGCAATATAGGCAAACTGTTCCAACTCTTCATTCGAAGCCTGCAAGGCTTCAGCTTGGCGTCGTATAGCCTCTTCATGCTGTTTCTGTGCAGTAATATCGTGAACTGAACCTATCAGGCGCTGAGGTTGACCTGTATCATCCAGCTCCAACCGGGCGCGCTCATGTACCCAGCGCACGCTGCCATCCGGCCTGATAATCCGATGCTGTATATCATGTACACCGAGCTGTTCCGCTGCCTTGGCGCTGGCAAAAACGGCTTCACGGTCGTCCGGGTGAACGGCTTCGCTAAAGGACTCCACACTGGGCACAAATGTTTGCGGGTCCTGTCCAAAAATCTCATAGATAATATCCGACCACCAAAGTTCACCGGTCTGTATATAAGCTTCCCAATAACCCAAATGTGCTAACTGCTGTACTTCCTGCAGACGCGCATGATGTAACTTATCTTGCTCAACCACGTATTGATCCAGACGCCGCTGGCGCTGCACCATCCAGCCACAAAATAACAAACTCAGTAACACCAGCAATGCCATGGCGATAAATTTGTAGGTTTCACTGCGTTGAAAGCGATTAATATCGGCCAGTATTGGATCCAGATCCTGCGTCACAACCACCAGCAAAGACCAGTCATCCAGTCTTTGGTAAGCCGTCTGACGCCACTTACCATCAATAGGTGCTAATCCCCTATAGGTATAATTGTCAGGTGGATTGCCCTGCCACTGCATCACTGGCGCAACCATCAGGCCAGGTTGCAGGTCAATTAGCGGCATACGGTAGATCAGCTCACCCTCCAGGGTGATCAAGGCCGTAGTCAACCCGGATTGCCGGGTAATATGCCCCAGCTCTTCAGCCAGTTGGTAGACATCGATTGCGGCAACGATGACCCCTTCAAAGTCACCTTGAGAACTAAGCACTGGCCGACTTAAGGCAATAAACAAACGACTGGGTTCTAAACGAGACATAGCGGGCGCTGAAAGGTAGGCTTGATCAATCTGTTGCTGCTGATGTATGCGAAAATAATCACGATCAGAAATGTCGGGGGCTGGCTGGTCGAAGGTCAATATCTGCATCTGTCCCTGCTTATCCAGCAGAAAATAATCCAGTAACTCTGGCGTTTCCTGCTGTTTGGACAGCATATAGGAACGCAGATCCTCTTCAGCTTCATCTCTTTGTTGCCATAAGCGCCGAAACGTTAGCAAGCTACGGTCAATTTCCTGTAACCGGGCATTGACCAGTTCACGCTGTGTCAGAGAAATTGATTTCACCGATTGCTCGACACGCTCCAGTTGTCTTTGCTCATAAGACTCAGAGGCCGAGCGATGAAACAGGTACAGTGACAGGAGTATCAACACACCCAGCAGCATCAACATCAGATTGACAGCGGTCGATTTTGGCAAGACTTGCGGCGTTTTGGGCATGCGCAAAGAAACTTCTGACTGGCTTAATATAGGGGTCATAATACGCGTTAAGCGAAACGACCACAAATGCGTCTGCCGATTAAACTTTTCACTATGATATAGTGTCAGCCTATATGAACTTGTCTGCATTTAACCTAAGGATAATGGAATGGAAACTTCCGTGAAGGTCTGGGACTGGAGCTTACGCATTTTTCACTGGAGCTTGCCAGTTTTACTATTTTTGTTATGGTTTTCTGCCACTCAAAGCGAGATTTTTGACGCCTTAGAGCATCATATGCTGCTAGCACAGATTCTGTTAGGGCTACTGATCTACCGTGTTATCTGGGGGTTTATCGGCACACCGGCTGCCCGGTTCAGTCGATTTATCACGGGTCCCAAAAGCTGGGGCTGTTATGCTTTGTCTATCCTGCGTCGCCAACCTCAAGCCTATCTCGGGCATAACCCTCTGGGGGGCTGATGGTTTTGATATTACTGGGTGCCTTAAGCTTTCAGTTATTCACCGGGTTATTTACCGATGATGACATACTCTTTTCAGGCCCCCTGGCCAGCTCAGCTGACCAGGATACGGTGCGCTGGATGAGTAGCTGGCACAAGCGTTTTTTTGATTGGATTCTGATTTTGGTCGGACTGCATCTGCTGGCCATTGCTGTGCATAAGTTTTTCGGCGAAGGACTGGTCAAGGCGATGTTTACCGGCCGCAAATCCATCCACGATTCAGCAGTGGATCAGCATAAGCTGCTTCCGGCACCCACAGCCTTTCCCTGGGTGCGCTTTGGCATCACAGTGATCATTGCTGCCACCTGTGTCGGGTTAATTTTCTATCGCTAACCTGCTGCATAAGGCTCAGCCTGACTGAACCGTTGAGCCTTACGTACAGACGGATGCAGATAGGAGTAGATAACCGGCACTAACAGCAGTCCTACCAGCATGGAGAAGCTCAGTCCAAATACAATCGCTACCGCCAGTGGTTGCAGCATTTCTGAACCCTCACCTATCCCTATCGCCAATGGCAACATGCCCGCAACCGTGGTCAGCGTAGTCATCAGAATTGGCCGCAAGCGCAGCCGGGCGGCAGCTATGATCGCTGCGTCCCTGTGCATACCCCGGTCCTGCTGCAGCTCAATATACTCTACGAGGACGATGGCATTATTCACGACTATGCCCGCCAGCATAATCATTCCCAACCAGACCGGCATGGATAAGGGCATACCCAGCAAGGTTAAACCAGCGGCAACACCGATGGCACTGAAAGGCACACTCAGAATAATAACCAATGGATTTCGCAAGGATTCATACTGTACGGCCATCACCACAAACACCAGAAATAATGCCAATAGCAACAGAATCCCGGTGAGCTTCTGACCCTCCTCCAGGGTTTTAGCTGCACCACCATCAAAACGACTGTAACCATCAGGTAAGGACATATCTGCGAGTGCCAACTCGATAGCGTCCAACACCTCAGCCAATGGATAACCATCCACCAGAGAAGCTGAGATCTCCACAATACGCATTTGGCTGTCGCGGAGAATATTCCCCGGAGCCTTGGTCAAATCCACTTCAACCAGATCACCCAGATACAAAGACTGTCGACTATCGGAGCCAGGAAACAGCATCACTGACTCAAGATCCTGCACATCCTGCGCCAGGTGCTCCGGTAGTTTTACGCGGATATCATAGCCACGTCCGCCCTCATAGAAATCGGTTACAACCCGACCTTCCAGGGCCATGATCAGCGCTTCATTGACATCCTGTACATCCACACCCAATGCCGCTGCACGTTGTCGATCCACCTTGAAGTCCAGTTCCAGCACTTCTTCTTCAGATGAATAGCCCAGATTTTGAATACCCGGCAAAGATTCAAGCCGTGTCACCGTTTCGCGTGCCAGGTTATCCAATATCTCCAGCTCAGGCCCCTGTATGCGTACACTGATATCATCATCACTGGTGCTGGTGCGTATTCCACGGATGCCACGCTGACGCATACGTACCTGAATACCCGCCAACTGTTGTTCCGCAATCTGCTGGTTCATGCGGTTAATCCATTGTTGCGAACTGATCTGCCGCTCAGAGAGTGATTTTAACTGCACCGTCATGCTCGCCTGGTTGGCTGCCTCCCGTGAAGCACGCCCCCAGACAAACCCGCCTGATACCACGAACACGCTGTCAACATCAGGATTCTGTCGGGCCAGCTGCTCAACAATCAGCACCCGCCGGTCCATTTCATCCAGGGTAATATCCGGATCACCAATCACACGAAGATCCACCTGCCCATCATCCAGTGTTGGCAGGAAGGTTTGCGCTCCACTGATAAAGGTGGGTGCACTAACCACCAATAATAGAATAAACACCAACGGCACAGGCCAACGAAATTTAAGCACCTTACTGATTAAACTGGCGTAGCCGGACTGCAACGCGGCAATAAAGCGGTCGATCACTTGACGGAAACGACTGGTTTTACTGGTTAACACCCTCGAAGCAAGCGCCGGCACCAGTGTCAGTGCAATCACCATAGAGGCCACAACCGCCGCCGATATAGTAATGATCAGTTCTCTGAACAGCAGCCCTACCAGGCACCCACAAACAGGAAAGGCAAAATCGCTGCCAGATTGGTGGAAGTGGATGCCAGTATCGCACTATTGACCTCAGCAGCGGCATTGGCAGCATCCTCATGACTGGACTCCCCTCACGCTGATGCCGGTAAATATTTTCCAGCATCACGATGGTGTTATCCACCAGCATACCGACACCCAGTGCCAACCCTCCCAGCGTCATTATGTTCAGGGTAAGATTACCCAGCCCCATCAGCACAAAGGTCACCATCACCGCGATAGGAATGGCACTACCGATGATCAGGTTCGCCGCAGATTTCCCAGAAACACATACACCACCGACATCGCCAGCAAGGCACCACTAACCACAGCCAACACGGAGTTATTCAACGCCTGACGCACATAAATCGATTGATCGGTTATCGGGTAGATATCTATATCGGCTGGCAACAAGCCCTGATCACTAAGCCAGCGCATACGCTCCTGCACATAGTTAGCTACTGAAATAGTATTGGCATCCGGCTGGCTCTGAATTGATAGCTGCAGTGCCGGAATACCATTGGCACGGATACGCAGACGCTCATCTTTATGGGTATCCAGAATCTGCGCCACTTCATCCAGTGACACCTGCCCTCCATCAGGCAGTGTAATCGACAGTCCAGCTAGCGCCTCGACACTTTCAAAACGACCACTGATGCGGCCACTAATCTCTTGTTCTTGCGTACGCAAACGCCCGGATGGATCTTCACGATGGTTACGCAGTAACGCCTCAACCAGATCGTCTACATCCAGACCCAGACCAGCCAGCCTGAGCGGATCCGGCAGGATCTGTATTTCACGCTCCAGCCCGCCACCGACTTCGGCTGCGGCAACGCCAGGCAGGTTGATAAACCACTTGGAAAACACATCTTCAACCCAGCTACGCAGTTCAACCGGGCTGCGTAAGCCTGAGCTGATAGCATATTGCATTACCGGTATCTGTGAAGGATCGCGCTTAAATATAGTGGGCTGATCAATTGTATCGGGTAACAAGCGACGCGCCCGATCCAAACGGGTGCTGGCATCTCTCAATGCGGTATCTATATCCTTGCCATAAGGAAAAATCAGGTCAACGCTGCTACGCCCCTGACTGGTACTGGACTGGATATTGATCATATCCTCAGTGATGGCCAACTGCTCTTCAACAAAGCGGGTGATGCGATCTTCCATAACCAGCGCTGGTACCCCTGGATCACTGATACGGACACTGATCTCCGGATAAATCAGCCGAGGTAACAAATCAACAGACAGGCGACTAAGCGAGAATAGCCCTACCACTATGACTGCCAGTGCAATCATCGTCACACCGACCGGATGCTTGATCGACCACCCGGCCAACCCGGTGCCATGGCGCTGCACAGAAGGACTCATGGGGGTTGGTTCCATCTCAGGTTTCCCGCTCAGTTAACGGGATCACAGGCTGAACAGTTTTACCTTCTGCTAAACCCATAAAACCGCGAATAACAATCTGATCACCCGCTTCGAGGCCACTCAATACTTCGATACGGTCAGACACTCGTACACCGGTAACCACCTGACGCTTTTCAATACGCTGCCGGGCATTCATCAGATACACATATTCACCCTGATCATAGCGTAAAGCCGAAAACGGAATCATCATACGTGCTTGCAGACTTGCCGACAGGCTGACACGTGCTAACTGCCCAGGAAGCGCCCCGGCCGGAACAGGATCAGGCTGAATTTCTATCTGTCCACGGCGCGTCAATGGATCAATTTCGGGATAGATGCGGGCAACTTTGCCAGCAAAATCCTGCGGGCCCAGAGCGTCCAAAACGATACTTACTTTGTCACCCAACTGCAGATGGGTGATCACCTGCTCGGACAAGTGTACATCAATCACTAATGACGCCGGATCAATCAAGGTGAGCAGGTGGGTGTTTTTAGCAGCGAAATTGCCTGGTTCAGATAAACGCTCAGTCACCACACCGGAAAAGGGGGCTGAGATACGCGTAAAACCCAGACGCGTTGTTAGTAAAGCCAGTTCAGAGCGTGCAATTTCCAGCTCCGTTTCACGGCGCTGCAGTTCTTCTGTAGAAATCAGATTACGCTGCGACAGTGAGCGCACACGCTCAAGATCACGCTCAGCCCGCTGCAGCTCTGCTCGACTGCGGGCAATCTGCGATCGCAACAGGCTATCATCCAGCGCAATCAGCAGATCGCCCTGGAGAACCTGATCACCGGGATACCAGGGAAAATCAGCAATCTGACCTTCTTCCTGAATAAACACACGATACTTTACACTAGCCCGCAGAGTGCCGGTTCTGACTCTATCCAGCTTCACGGCTTCTTCTGTCACCTGGTGTAACTCTACCAGGTGCGCACGCTCCATACGCGTTGATTGATTACCCTGCACCGACTGTTGGTCACACCCGTGCAACAGCAGAGCACAGAGCAACAAAAACCAGAACTTAGCCAAATGCACGCTATATCTACTCCTTATCATCTGATTGGTTTATTCAATTTACCAGTATAAACCTGAAGTCAGGATTGCAGGTTCAATCCAGCCACGTCTTTACAAATATTAACCTTATACAAGGTAATCTACGCAAGGGACAGGTAATTGGTGCTGTGTAGCAAGAACGGGAGGGGAGGTAGTAACACCTGCTGGCGCAGCAGCTGCCGCGCCAGCATAGTGTGTTAGTGGTCAAGCACCTGACTGAGGAACAGCTTGGTACGCTCTGACTGTGGATTGTTAAAGAAGGATTGGGGTTCATTCTCTTCCACTATCTGCCCGGCATCCATGAAAATAACCCGATCAGCCACTTTCTTGGCAAAGCCATTTCATGGGTTACACAGAGCATTGTCATGCCTTCACCGGCCAACTCCACCATAACATCGAGTACTTCCTTGATCATTTCCGGGTCGAGTGCGGAGGTCGGCTCATCGAATAGCATCACTCTCGGGTTCATACACAGACTGCGGCAATTGCCACACGCTGCTGCTGACCACCAGAAAGCTGCCCTGGGTACTTAAGTGCCTGATCCGGAATTTTAACCCGCTCCAGATAGTTCATTGCTATCTCTTCAGCTTCCTTCTTCGGCATTTTTCGCACCCACATAGGCGCCAGCGTGCAGTTCTGCAATACAGTCAAATGCGGAAACAGGTTAAAGTGTTGAAACACCATCCCCACTTCTTTACGCACCTGGCTGATGTTTTTCAGGTCATTATTGAGCAGTACGCCATCGACAACTATGTCGCCTTCCTGATGCTCCTCAAGATGATTGATACAACGGATCATGGTGGATTTGCCGGAACCTGAAGGCCCGCAGATGACAATTTTCTCCCCCTGTTTCACATGCAGATTAATGTCCTTCAGCACATGAAACTCACCGTACCATTTATTTACGTCTTTCAGGGTAATGATATAGTCTTGTTCGTTCGTCATTGACCAGAACTCCAGTTAATTTCTATGGCCGGTATTGAGGTGATTTTCCAAATAGACACTGTAGCGCGACATGCTGAAGCAAAAGATCCAGAACATGAAGGCTGCAAACAGATAGCCTTCCGCCGGATAGCCCAGCCAGGCAGGATCGGAAAGAGCCTGTTGCACCATACCTAGCACATCCAGCAGGCCGATGATAACTATCAGGCTGGTATCCTTGAACAGTGAAATCAACGTATTCACTATGCCCGGAATCATGATTTTCAGCGCTTGAGGCAGCACCACCAGACTGGTTTTCTGCCAGTAGCTCAGACCCAGTGCATCAGCGCCTTCAAACTGCCCTTTACTCAGTGCCTGCAGACCACCACGGACCACTTCAGCCATATAGGCTGACTGGAACATCACGATACCGATCAAGGCTCGCATGAGCTTGTCAGCATCCGTGCCACCGGCAAAGAACAGCGGCAACATCACTGACGCCATAAACAGAATGGTGATCAAAGGCACACCGCGCCAGAACTCAATAAAAATCACGCAGACCATTTTGATCACAGGCATCTCACTGCGACGCCCCAGTGCCAGCAGAATACCGATCGGGATTGCCACAACTATACCGATCAAGGCCAGTACCAGCGTCAGCATCAACCCACCCCAGCGATGGGTCGAAACAACCTCCAGCCCGAAACCGCCATAGAGCAGCGTGTAGGCCAAAACCGGATAGACAGTCAGCGCAAGAATACCGATAATTTTCTTGAACGGCAGTCGCGGCACAGACATCCAAACCAGAATAGCCAGCAGCAGAATAAAAGCCAGGTTCGGCCGCCAGTAACTATCCTCCGGATAAAAACCATACATAAACAGGTTGAAGCGAACGGTTATAAAAACCCAGCAAGCGCCATCACTGGAACAATCTTCGCGTGAGGTACCAAACCAGTCTGCATTGATAAATGCCCAACTCAGAAAAGGCCCCAGCACAGCCCAAAGTAAATAGGCTGTAAAGATTGTGACCAGGGTGTTGGGCAGGCTTGAAAACAGGTTCTTGCGTAGCCAGCCAACCAGTCCCACTTCAACGAGAGGCGCCGGACGGTCAGCAATAGGCATAAATTTATCCATTTTATCTCTCCACCAGAGCAACACGTTTGTTGAACCAGTTCATAAAGGCCGATACCAGCAAACTGATCGTCAGGTAAACCAGCATGGTCATGGTGATAATTTCTATCGCCTGCCCGGTCTGGTTCAGGGTTGTTCCAGCAAATACCGATACCAGGTCGGGGTAACCGATTGCGGTAGCCAGTGAAGAGTTTTTCGTCAGATTCAAATACTGACTGGTCATGGGGGGAATCATTACACGCATCGCCTGGGGTAGCACTACCAGGTTCATACGGTGTTTTTCTTGCAAACCTAACGCCCTGCAAGCCTCAGTCTGACCGTGCGAAACAGATTCTATACCCGACCTGACAATTTCACCGATATAGGTGCTGGTATAAATGGTTAGTGCAAACCAAAGCGCAACCAGCTCAGGCAGCAACGACATACCGCCAGTAAAATTAAAGCCACGTAGCTCGGGATAATTGAGCCCGATTGGACGTCCAGTGATAAAAAAGCCCAGGATCACAGTCGCCAGCAAAATACCGGCCGAAGCCCAGAATACTGGAAACTGTTGGCCTGTATCGATCATGCGCTTTTTCGCCCAGCGTGACAGGAAAATCACACCGACTATAGCCGCGATGATCAAACCCACATAAAAGGCAAAGCCTGTTTCTGCCATGGGTCTGGGAACGAAAATGCCACGTATATTCAGGAACACAGCTTCGCCCAAAGCCAGGCTGTTTCGTGTACTTGGCAGGGTTTGCAACACCACGTAGTACCAGAAAAAAATCTGTAGCAACAACGGGATGTTACGAAGAATTTCGATGTATACCATCGAGATTTTTCGTAGCAACCAGTTAGGAGAAATACGGCTTACACCGACAAAAACACCCAGGATAGTAGCCGCGACTACACCCAGTGCTGATACCAACAAAGTATTCAGCAAGCCAACAAAAAAGGTACGCCCAAAACTGAAAGTTTCATTATATTCAATCAGTGTTTGCGAGATACCAAACCCAGCCGGTTGCTTCAAAAAGCCAAACCCGGATGATATCCCCCGGACTTCAAGGTTGGTCATAACATTGCCAACAATGTTCATCATAAACCAGAGCAATAACCCAAGTATCACGGCCTGATAAAACAGACTGCGAGCTGTCGGGTTATAGATAAGGCGGGTAAGGCTATTGCGGTTATTTGATTTCATGAAATGTATACGCCTCTGTACACAGCCTGAAAATGTCTGTCAGATACCAGACTCTGAACGGGTTATGGAGTGGATAACCCCATAACCCGGACTGTTCACTCAGAAGTGGACGTTAGCGAACAGGTGGAGCGTATTGCAGACCACCGTCAGTCCAGAGAGCATTCAAGCCACGTTCGATGTTAAGTGGTGAGCCTGTACCTACTGTGCGCTCAAACACTTCACCGTAGTTACCCACCTGCTCAATAACGTTGTAAGCCCAATCGTTGCTTAGCTGCAGCAGTTCACCCATATTGCCGGATGTGCCCAGTAAACGCTGGATGGATGGGTTATCTGAGGCTTTCATCTCTTCAGCATTGGCGCTGGTAACACCCAGCTCTTCAGCATTGAGCTGTGCAGACAAGGTCCATTTCACAATATTGAACCAGACATCATCACCTTGACGAACCACAGGTCCGAGAGGTTCTTTGGAAATAACTTCCGGCAGTACCATCGCACCATCAGGATCAGACAACTGCAGACGCAGCGCGTACAGCTGAGACTGATCTGAAGTCAGAATATCACAACGACCGGCTTCAAAGCCTGAGCCGTTTGATCGGCTGTATCATAGAGTACTGGCTCATAACTCATGCCTTTAAAGCGAAAGTAATCTGCCAGATTCAGCTCGGTGGTGGTACCGGAAGAGATACACACTGACGCACCATCCAGCTCAAGTGCACTGCTGACACCCAGATCTTTTTTGACCAGGAAACCCTGACCATCATAGTAGGTGACACCAGCGAAGTTCAGACCGAGAGAGGCATCACGAGTGAGTGTCCAGGTAGTGTTACGTGAGAGCATGTCGATTTCACCTGACTGCAGAGCAGTGAAACGCTCTGTCGCTGTCAGTGATACAAAATTGACTTTTTCGGCATCACCGAGCACAGCCGCAGCAACCGCACGGCAGAAATCGGCATCAATACCCTGCCAACGACCATCGCTGTCAGTTGCTGAAAAGCCTGGCAAGCCATCACTGACACCACACTGCACCGCACCACGTTCTTTAACTGTGTCCAGGGTACTTGCATTTACGCTAGCCGCTGCCGTCACTGCCAATGCAGCGCCAACGAATGTTGCAATCTTCTTCATGTAGTTTCTCCCATGAATGTTGTTTTTTGTTTTACGCAACCTATGAAACGTAGTTACGCATCAACGCACGGGAGAGACTGCAATTTCTGAGCCAGCAAAAGGTTTTTGCCAGCAGACACAGATAAATCCGAGCGTTTAACGCGCTTCTACTTATTAAAAGGCTATAGCCTTGATAAAACTTAGCTTAGAACGCCCCAAAAATACACAAAAAACTGTGTAAATGTTCAATTTTAGTGCAAAAGAGAGTTGTTTTATTTTAGGAGCCTGGTCTGTGGGAGCCCGGTCTCCGGGCGATTCGGTTCGCTCGCGGAGCGAGCTCCCACAAGAGGGCATGTTTTGGGTTTATTCGCTCGCGGAGCGAGCTCCTACAGGGGGGGGTATATTTGGGGCTTATTCGCTCGCGGAGCGAGCTCC